>CAJQQR010000172.1 GCA_905480545.1 uncultured Pirellulaceae bacterium | reverse complement strand
CGTCCTATTTAATACCGTCACTTCGTGACTCAAAATGGTGGTATTTCAACCAAACCATGGACTTACGTCCATGGCTTTAGGATGCCATGCCCTCGGCATTGAATAACAACACATCCAACACGTTCCCCTCTTCCAACACTTCCCCAAATCCAACACTTCCCCAAATCCAACACTTCCCCAAATCCAACACTTCCCCACATCCAACACTTCCCCAAATCCAAACCTTCCTGATCCAGACTTTCCGACGTCTAAACCTCCCCACATTCAAATTGCCCGCATAAATTACCGTGTCAACAAACTAACGTTCGATAAGACAAACCATGGATTCACGTCCACCGTTAATTAAATTTACATGCCGTCGACATAAAAAAATGATATAACCCGAACTTGGGTAGGCAAACTTTTCAATCCTCGAACGCAGAACAAAAATGCATTCAAAAATCAAACTCGCCATCATTTTCAATATTGCTTTTGTTGCCATTGCTAGCGGCATGCAGATGTCAGAACAAGACAATTGGCACCAATTCCGAGGACCACTAGCTAATGGAACTGCCCCCAAGGCGACGCCACCAACCAAATGGAGCGACGACACCAATATCAAATGGAAATTCGATATACCGGGGATCGGTAGTTCGACTCCGATTGTTTGGGGTGACAAAGTCTTCATCACTTCTGCGATCAAAACCGATCGCATCGACGAGTCAAAAACACCACCCGATAAGCAGCCGCGGAACGGCTTCTTTAACATTAAAGCGCCAAATGCGTTCTACAAATTCGAGGTCATTTGCATCGATCGAACTTCTGGAAAAAAGGTCTGGCAAACGACAGCAACCGAAGCGGTGCCCAATGAAGGACGGCATCCGGACAACAACTTCGCATCAGCCAGCCCCACAACTGATGGCAAGAATTTGTATGTCTCGTTCGGATCGCAAGGATTCTATTGCTACACGCTAGATGGTGAATTGAAATGGAAGAAGCAGCTTGGGAAAGTGACGACGCGGAATAATTTCGGCGAAGGTGCTTCATTGACCGTTTCCAAGGGCATGTTGATCATTGTTCGCGATAATGAAACCAAAAGCGCAATTACGGTCGTCAACGCCGAAACGGGTAAAACAATTTGGGAAAAAGAACGCGATGAACCTAGCTGCTGGGCAACGCCAGTTGTCGTAAAACGGAGCGAAACGACTCAGTTGATCACAAACGGCCACACCAAGGTTCGTAGCTATGACTTAATGACGGGGGATATCATTTGGGAATGCGGTGGACAAGTGATGAACGTCACCCCCTGCCCTATCGTCGATGGTGACTATGTCTATTGCATGAGCGGCTATCGCGGTAACGTTGCGATGTCGATCAAAATCGACTCCAAAGGTGATGTCACCGATAGCGATGCTGTCGCTTGGAAACTCACCGATGGAACGCCGTATGTTCCATCGCCCGTTTTATACGGAAAAAATTTGTATTTCACCAAAAGCAATAACAACATTTTGACTTGCGTCGATGCGAAGTCTGGCAAAGTCGTTTACGATCGGCAGAGATTACCCGGATTGCGTTCAATGTATGCTTCCCCAACAGGAGCGGCTGGGAATTTATATTTCGTCGGACGAGACGGCACGACGCTTGTGATGAAAGCAGGTGATCAATTCGAGGAAGTCGCGATCAACAAGATCAGCGATCCGATTGATGCTTCCCCGGTGCTTGTCGGAAAACAAATCTTTTTGCGGGGGCGAAATTACCTCTATTGCATCGAAGAGTGACGTCCTTCTCGAAAAATCCGCAATATCCCGACCGACAGCATTGAAAACGAAATGGCACCAACATCATGGGATTGAGTATGAAGATCGCGAAATCTACAGCAAGGTAGAAACCGTTGGGACAGCGGAACGATTCACGACGGAACCATTCACGACGGAACGGAATCGAGCTTCTGTCAAAGAAACCACCCTCGGTCCTTTAAATGCCGTCACTTCGTGACTCAATCAAACAAATCCAAGCCAACCATGGACTCACGTCCATGGCTTTAGAATCCCATGCCTTCGGCATTAAAAACGAAATAGCACCACCATCTTAAGATTGAGTATGAAGATGGCAAAATCTACAGCACCATTAGGAGTTAGCCGCGGGGCGATCCGTCGCGTGCTTCAAAACATCAGTCGTCAGAATCAGATTCGGTGGCTATCGTTTTATTTAGAAAGGGAACGCCAAAATATTCGTGGATGAATTGGCGGCGGTCGCCATCAAAGTTCGCGTACTGGACCAGTGCCAGCAATTTCTGCTGGGCGTTTTGAATCTTACTTTCGAAAAGATCTTGATCGATGATGTGATCGGGAAGCGGTCCGGAGATTTCGATAGGCAAATTATCACGGTAACCTGAAATCGCCTCGAATCGCTCGAGCATACTCAACGAAGTTTCCAAACGAAAGTCATGCTTGTTCTTGGCGTGCAGCTTTTCCCGAAGCCATTCGATCCCATAAGCATTAAATTGTTCGTTTTCATTTTCGATAAAATCATACACCCGTTTGTAGAATTGCGGATCAGGGTTGCTCCATCGAATGAACTCCATTTGAGTTTCCAAATCGGATTGTGAATAAAGCAACCTGCAAAACGAATCCTTCCCGTCACGCCCCGCCCGACCAATCTCTTGATAATACGATTCTAGTGAACCGGGAATTTCGCCATGCAAGACGAATCGAATATCGCCTTTATCGATACCCAATCCGAACGCATTGGTCGCCAAAACCATACAACATTCAGACTTCATGAATTCGTTTTGCAACTGCTTCCGTCGATGCTTTGGTAGGTCGCCATGGTAAACCAAATGACTGATTTTTTTCTTGCGAAGCTGTTCGCTAAATTGCTCCAAAATCCGAATCAATGAAAAGTAAACGATCCCA
>CAJQQR010000171.1 GCA_905480545.1 uncultured Pirellulaceae bacterium | reverse complement strand
TGGCGTCGATACCAGTTGCGTGTTTTTTTCATTGGGCTCTGGACAGCCGCTCTTAATCCATTCCAACCAATTGCCTTGCAAGGCGGACAGATCGGAAACTTGGTAATGCTTCAACACCGCACTATTCCAGTTGGACGTCTGTAGTCCATCACCGATAAAATTGATTAGTTTTCGTTTTCCCCCTCGCTGAACCAGGTAGCGACAAAGCGAGTACCCCTGCGCATAGAGAGGCAAGATATCGCGGGGATAATTCTTCATTGCAAACATCTTGTTAAATGGGATGCCACGTTTGGTTGTAAGGAATTCGATCAGCATCCGATGATTTTTTCGGCGCTCAGAAAGATGTTCAACCACTGTGCAAGCCCCCTCATCTGCCCAGCGAGGCAACGGCTGGCCGAAATGCGAGGCAAAAATGGTATGCGTGACCTCATGAGGCAGAACAGAATCCAGTAGACGTTCACGGGTTCCATTGATTTTCATAACAAAATCAAATGGCTCACTCCGAACGTTGGGGGGCGTCGAAAAAGAAAAACTTGTTTCACCAAACGCCCGCGAATCGAGACTTACCGTCAAGATACACGGCGCTGCCCAATCCTCAATTTCATGCCCCAACCATTCAATCGCTAATTCGCGACGAAATTTTTCCGCAGCGGTCGCGACAGCGTTCGCCAACTGTGGATCTGGAGCAGTGACAACAAAATTTCGTGTCCGAGAATTTGCTGCAAAAGAATCACCCGTTGAAAGCAAACAACTGAGCGCAAAAATAGAAACCAAAGAGAACGTTCGAGCTTCCATGCTCTTTCTCCATATTCGATTTAGTTAATTCCAGCAACTTTCCTCGACTATCCGATTCGAAAAAAATGCCGTTCGAGCTGACGTCCGCCAAACCCAATAATTTCCAATCGCCAACTTAAAAAATTCACGGACGATCATTTAGATCGATTAATTGGATGTTTTCCCATGCGGAACATGCCAGTTAAGCACTAAACGCGTGTGAACGAATTTCGTTCACAGCTTTCTTGCCTTGCACCAATCGATTGTTTCACACCCTAATCTATCGGATGCGATTGCTCCTAGATTGATTTAGAAGATTCCAATATTGCTAGCAACACGCCAACCGGTTCTGTACAACCGACTCAACTTCACGTTTTTCGGGACGCCGTACGTGTGGTCGATATTCGGAGCAACAAAAAACAGCTATCATATGTCGATGTTGAAAGCCAGAAATGAGTAAGCAAAAAGCCCGAAAAGCGAGCGCGTCCACGATGCCAACCCAAGGCACCGATTCGGCGAATGAGGCCGAAATCGATGGAGAATCGTCAAATGCAAATGACGCGGCCGGGCGAAATGCGGTTGGGGACAGCAACTCGGAACAGGTTCAAGAGCTTTCACCCGCGGAAAAAGTGCGAACGTTTCCACAATCGCCCGGTGTTTACTTGTTCAAAGACGAGTCTGGCGTAGTCATCTATGTGGGGAAAGCAAAAAACCTGCGCAGCCGAGCAAGCAGCTATTTCCTGAAAGCTGCAGAAGAAGAATCTCGACTGGCCAATTGGCTACACGAGATCGCCGACGTTGATTACATGGAATGCGAAAGTGAAGTCGATGCGTTGCTGGTTGAATCCAGATTGATCAAAGACATCCAACCGCGAAATAACAAAGAACAAAAGGACGATAAGTCGTTCCCTTATTTAATGATCACCACTGGCGAGGATTTTCCGAGAGTTGAGTTAACTCGTACGCCACCGACCAAAGGCGTGAAGCTCTACGGCCCGTTTCCAAGCGCAGGCGCGCTTCGCGGTGCAATCCAGGTCTTGCAGCGCATCTTCAAATTCAGAACATGTTCACTTGATATTGATGAGGATGATCAGCGATGGAAATGGTTTCGCCCCTGTTTGCTGGCAAGCATTAAACAGTGCACTGCGCCATGCAACCTGCGCATTAGCAAGGAGGCGTATCGAAAAGATATCAAACGCTTACAAATGTTTCTTGCGGGCAACAAGAAACGTCTGATTGGCCAATTAAAAAAAGAAATGCAAGTGGCCTCAAAGGAGCTGAAGTTTGAGGACGCCGCCCAGCTGCGTGACGAAATTTCAATGCTGGAGAAACTTGATGAACGTGGCGAGCTTGACACCCACGCCCAACCAGAAGTCTTCTACATTGATCCGAAAAAGGGCCTTCACGGACTCCGTAAAGTCCTTGGCTTAACCGAAACACCTCGCACGATCGAAGGGGTAGATATCGCACATCTTGGCGGTGGAGAAACGGTTGCCAGCCTTGTGCAATTCATCGATGGCATTCCATTTAAGCCAGGTTATCGTCGTTTCAAAATTAAAGACGTAAAGGGAATCGACGATTTTAGAAGCATTCATGAAGTGGTGTCGCGACGTTTCAAACGCCTTTCCGATGAAAGTGAAGTCTTTCCGGACATCCTACTGATCGACGGTGGAAAGGGGCAACTCTCGTCGGCTGTTCAGGCGTTTGAGGCTCTTGAAATCACACCACCGATTTTGCTCTCACTGGCAAAACGGGAAGAAGAGGTCTTCGTTCCCGGACAATCCGAGCCGATCAAGTTATCCAAAACCGCTTTCGCTTCGCGGTTACTTCAATACGTTCGAGATGAAGCCCACCGATTCGCCCAGCACTACCATCACATCCTTCGAGCCAAATCTCAGTTTAAAAAATAGCCGAATTAAGAAATTGTCGAATTAAGAAATTGCCTAAAGAAGCAGTGACATGGACCAACTAGCGACTCCAAACTAGCGACTCCAAACTAGCAACTCCAAACTAGCAACTCGAAATGCCCCTCTGGAGGCCGGACCGACTCCATTGCCTCAATTTTGCTCGCAATAACCGCGGTACAACCTCGGAACAACTCGCAACCTGCTGACGACCAAAACTAACGGTTCCAACGAGATTGACGATGGAAAAATGCGGCGTGATGCATATCGCAACCTACTTCATCAGTTTTATTGAAGGCGTTCGCGAGACAAACTCATCGACGACCGCGCCCTTTGAAATCACCACGACACCATTCTCGCTGACGGTAAAACCCCGTTTTCGATCCATTTCCAGGTCATAACCAATTTCCGTATTAGGCGGAATTTCCACTCCCTTGTCGATGATCGCTTTGCGAATTCGAGAACGCCGCCCGACCTTAACGTGGTTAAACAAAATCGAATCTTCAACCTGTGCGTAGCTGTTGACCCGGACATGTGGTGCGAGAATACTTCGGTTCACCTGCCCACCCGATATCACGCAACCAGAGCAAACAATGCTATCGTGAGCGTGACCGATTCGATCGGTCGAGCCGCGGCTTCCAAAAACAAATTTCGCCGGCGGCACATTCGGCTGGAAAGTTCGGATTGGCCAATTTTCATCGTAAAGATTCAACATTGGATCGATAGATACCAGGTCCATATTGGCCTCGTAAAAAGCGTCGAGCGTTCCAACATCGCGCCAATACGCGTCGCCCTTGCGATTTTCATCCTTAAACGGAAACGCGAAAACACGTTGTTTTTCAATGTTGTTAGGAATAATATCGCGACCAAAGTCATGACAGCTTGAGAGGTCAGTAGCGTCACGACATAATTCTTCGAAAAGAAACCGCGCCGAGAAGACATAGATGCCCATACTCGCCAAACAATGCTGGTCATCGCCAGGCATCGTTTTAGGATCCTGTGACTTTTCCTCGAAACCCACAATCCGCTGATCATTATTGACCTGCATCACGCCAAATTCTTTTGCCGATTCGCGGTCCACTTTCAACGCACCGATGGTCAAATCCGCATTCATTTCTTTGTGGTATTCGACCATCTTGCGATAGTTCATCTTGTAGATGTGATCCCCTGCAAGAATCACCACGTATTTCGGGCGTTCTTTCTCGATCGCGTAGATGTTCTGGTAAACAGCATCGGCAGTTCCCTGATACCAATGCTCGTCGATTCTCTGCTGTGGCGGCACAACATCAATAAACTCGCCCAGCTCACGACAAAAATAGTGTCGCCAAGCAAGATTAATATGGCGATCGAGACTCATTGCCTTGTATTGCGTCAGAACCAACATGCGGCGGATGCCACTATTCAGGCAATTCGACAGCGAAAAATCGATGATGCGATAATTGCCTCCAAACGGAACCGCAGGCTTTGCCCGATCCCGAGTCAATGGTTCCAAACGCGAACCTTTGCCGCCAGCTAGTACAACAGATAGAACGTCTTTCATTTTTTCGTCAATCCTTTAACCTTTGCATCTAACGATGTATCGACTTAAATGTCGGTTCCGAGTCAATGATTATGACGCAAAATCGTGCAAACTTCCACTCAAGGCGGTAACTCTGCATAGAAGTTTTGAACGAGGGCTTGCCGATCGCTTTTTTGTGAATTGTGCAACAACTTTTGAAAAAAGGATAAAGAATTGAAAGTCGGCTACTTAGATTGTCAAAGTGGAATTAGTGGCGACATGTTTTTAGCGGCCTGTGTCGACGCCGGCGCCGATTTTGAAACGGTCAAGTCTGGAATCGATTCGCTTGGTACAAACAATTGTCGCCTCGAAAAAAAAGATGTCACCAAGTTTGGCTTCCGTGCACTCAAAGTTGACGTGCTTCACGATCCCGAACACGCTCACCGACATCTCCATCATATCGTCAAGATGATTGATGAAAGCACAATCACGCCTCGGCAAAAAGATCTTGCCAAACAAATCTTTGGGAAACTTGCCGAATCCGAAGCGAAAGTCCATGGATCAACCATCGAAAAAGTTCACTTCCACGAAGTTGGGGCAATCGACTCCATTGCGGATATTGTTGGCGGGGCAATTGCATGGGATCTGCTTGGAATCGAAAAACTGGTCTGTTCGCCGATCCCAACCGGAAAAGGCCAAATCAAAATAGCACACGGCAATGTTAGCATTCCTGCCCCCGCGACAGCCGAATTATTAAAAGGCATTCCGCTCGCACAGTGTGACATCGAGTCAGAACTGACAACGCCAACCGGTGCTGCCATCGCTGCAACGCTTGCATCTGAATTTGGGGCGATTCCCAGTCTCAAAATTGAGACGATAGGGATTGGAGCCGGCACCAAAGATCTTGAAGAGCAAGGCAATGTATTGCGACTGATCGTTGGCGAGCAAGAAGTGCGAAAAATGCAGGAGCAGGTCGAGTTGCTGGAGACAAATTTGGACGATGTCCCAGGCGAGACTGTTGGATACTGTATCGACCAACTTTTTGAAAAAGGTGCATTAGATGCTTATTCGACCAGCATCCAAATGAAAAAAAATCGACCAGGCATCTTACTGAGCGTCCTTTGCCGTGGGGAACACGCCGACGCATTAAAGCAGATTATTTTTCGCGAGACAGAAACGCTTGGCATTCGACAACAATCAATCCAACGCAGTGTTCTTCCGCGGAAGGCGAGCGTCGTCACAACTGAATTCGGCGAGATCACTGGCAAGGTCATCTCATTACCAAATGGAACAAAATCATTTTCGCCAGAGCACGACCGCTGCGCTCTTGCCGCCAACCAACATGGCGTGCCGCTTCACTGTGTCTACCAGGCCGCAAAGTCAGCATTTGGGAACAAATAGTCCCAAACCCCTCACCCTTGGATGAGAATGTTTCTAATGTGACTTTCATTCGAGAAAGAATTCGTTAACCTAATCTTTTATTGAATTCGATTCGGATCACGGTCTTGGTTTTAAAAGAAGTCCCCCTTTACTTCAACGAATCGATGCGATTACCGCCAGAAGTTGCGGAATTTGTCACGGACATGAACCAACGCATCGATAATTTCCTCGAAGGCAAGCCTTTTGCTGAAAAGGGATTTGTGGCGTGCGATCACGAATTGATCGCCCGGGCCTTGATTTCAATTCGGGATCAACAACTATTGTCCGGAAATGAGATGTGCGAATGGGGAAGTGGATTCGGCGGCGTCGCATCCGTTGCATCATTTCTTGGCTTCGAAGCGTGCGGAATCGAAATCAACACCGAGGTCCTGCAACACTCGATTGATCTGGCGAATGAATACGATCTCGATGTCGATTTCGTTGAGGGTAGCTTTCTCCCCGAAGGATCGGACGACTTGGTTGATCAAGCGTATCGAGAAAACGACGGTGACATTACGTTGGAGACTCATTTCGATGATGCGTACCGTGACCTTGCAAAAGACATCTCCGATTTCGATCTGATTTTTGTCTTTCCCTGGCCCAATGACGCACCTCTATTGTCAAGGATCTTTGACCGATATGCTTCATTCGGATCGATATTGCTGACATACAATGATTTTTCCGGACTTAAAGTCGAACGCAAAATCGGTTAGCGAATTGAATCGCATGTCAAACGTCTGCCTTGCCTAGTGGCGATTGACTCAATGAAATGACGCCATCCTTCCGCCCGAAAGAAGACAGACAATTGGTGCGAACCAAACTAGGCAGTTAATTCAACTCCCGAATCATCCGCAACAGCTTGCGACAACGGAAATTGCAATTCTACATTCGCGCCCTGATCGACATCCTTGATTCGAATCGTTCCGCCATGAAGCTCCATCAACCGCCAAGTCTTCGACAAACCAAATCCAAGCCCCCGTCCTGCTTCTCGACCAGAAAAAAAGGGGTCAAATATGTGGCGCCGCACTTCGCTTGAAATGCCAGGACCATCATCCTTTACATTAATCGTAAGCGGAGAATCGCCACCATTCGATTTGGCCAGAATGCAGATTTTGCCTCCTCGGCGAAGCGCTTCCATCGCATTCTGGACAACCTCGAATAATATTTCTTCCAATTGGATTTTATCGACGTCAAAGTAGATCGCCGTATCAACGTCAATTTCGATATCAGTCTCTTGAATCCTCGCCAATTCGGTCAGTCTTCGCAAAACCTTTTCAACCAATGGAAATAATTGCTCGCGAGAGAATTGCGGGCGCGGAGGCCGAGCGAACTTCATCAGGTTACTGATCATGTCATGCGCGCGGAACGCTTGCGCATCGATTGTCATCAGCCGATCTCGACGTTTTGGATCGGTCTCGTCGCGAAGCAACGCCTGTGCTCGGGTTGAAATGTTTGCCAACGGATTATTGACCTCGTGACTTGCACCGTAAGCCAGTTGCCGCATCGCAGCGATTTTTTCTTTCTCCACCTCGGCTTCGAAATCAGCCTCGAGCTGGTCCATCCTTTTCAGTCGAACATCCATCGCACCAAGCCCATTCAAAAAGAACGGTAAATTGTGATTCCATTCGGCAGTAATAACATCCATTCCGGTTGCTGCCTCGAAATCGGTGGCACTAAAATCCCGCAATACTGAATCGGTATCAACAGTTTCGTCGACAATCGATTTGAATCTCTCCGTCAGTGAATCGCTCAGGCCAGGAAACAGTAACCCATCAATCACGGCCAATCGCGAAACAACCTTATGGCAAACGCTAACCGAACGGTCATCCAGAATCGAAAAGAAATAGGCAACCTTCGTCAGTAAACCCAGTTCAACTCGCTGAATCGAAGAAAGCTGATTTGCGTTATCCCGAATCAGCGTCGGCAAATTCGCCGAAACAACATCGAACAAAAGTTCTTCCAATTCAAAACTCGAATAACCTGATAGCGGTTTGTTGCCGAATTTTGATGATTCAGCAAACTGCGCGCAAACCCAATACAGCAGCGGCGGACTACTCAGCAAAATACGCGAAATGGCTTTTTCACGTTCTCGCTTGTCGGGATTCCAGATGGATTCAATTAGCGCAATAGAATGAACATCGGGAAGGGCAATTTGCCAAATCCCATCTGCCAAGTTAATTGCAGGGAGATATCGCATTGTTTCGAAATCTTAAAAGAAGAGAAGAGGATCGTTTCGAAAAAAAAAGCACCGCAGAACACGGTGCATTGTCCATTGCGAATCGCAAAACCGAGCCTATGCCCGTTTGCTAACTCATCAAAGTTCTAACGAGAATCAAATTTAAAAAACAGTAAAAGCTTGGTATCCCTAAACCGGAAGAATTCAGGTTCCGGTCGCTATCTTATCAATGTCCAATAGTTCACAAGCTCGATCCAGAAGCGAATCAACAGCAAATGGCTTTCCCATAAAGTCATCCGCACCAGCAAGACGCAAATCATTGATCTTGTCCTGCTCGACCATTCCGGAAATACAAATGATCTTGACCGCGTCCAAATTTGGATCGGAGCGGACCCGCTGGCAAACTTCTTTACCATTGATATCCGGTAACATCACATCGAGAACAACCAGGTCAGGGCGGAATTCACGAACGTTCATTCCCGCCTCAAAGCCGTTGTTTGCGGTCTTTAGTTCGAAACGTCCATCACGCTCAAACGCCTCCACCAACAACTCAACCAATTCCGGGTCGTCGTCAACAATAAGTGCTTTACGCTTACCGCTTTCTAAAGCATCCGTGGGAATGCCGTTTTCTTTCATGAAGGAAAAGAGTTTTTCACGCGGAATGCGTCGAAACCGGCTACCAGGAACACGGAACCCTTTTAAAGATCCGTTATCAAAACAGCGGATTATCGTCTGCTGGCTGACTTTGCAGATTTTCGCTGCCTCACCAGTCGTAAATACAGTCTTGGTCGACATAACCATCCTCTCCGTAGCAATGGTTGGCGCTCATGGGTAGGTAAATTCTACGTGGCAACCGCAAACTACCACCAGAAGCGGTTTTTTGCGAACGATAATTTGCTCAACAGCCAGAGTTGCCGCTGCTTGTCATATTACCGAAATTGCCAAGATGATCGGATTATACAGGTCATGAGGAACTCGTCAAGATTGATCAATTTGACGTAAACCACTAAACGACAATGACTTAACGTTTTTTGAGAGATTTCTTCGCTAAGTTTTATTTTTGAACTCAAACTAATTCACTTGCCTATTTTATATTGAACGCACTCACGGATAGATCTGTTGCGAAAATCTCAAGTTCTCCTATACTCCCCAACCGGAATTCGGCGTTCTGCGCATAAAGAAAGCCATGAGAGCAAAACAACAGAATCATCAGTGTGTAGTGTTGGCGGCTTGCCTGCCAATACTTTTTGTCGTCGGCTGCGGTAGCACCAATAGCCGCTCCGCAACCGAACAGCTTCTAGTTTCCGATGCGGTCGATCGAGTTATCAGCCAACTCAACTTCGCCCCACTTGCTGGGCAAACCGTATATCTCGACTCAAAATACATCCTTACAGTCAAGACCACCGGATTTGTAAATGCGCCTTATGTCACCAGC
>CAJQQR010000170.1 GCA_905480545.1 uncultured Pirellulaceae bacterium | reverse complement strand
TTTCACGAAGGCAATCAAGCACCGATTGAACGTATGATTGCGAGGTGACTCTGAAGATCGAGTATTACAACCTACACAATTGTCACAAACAGAACCAATCAGGTGAAGCGTCACGAATAAACGCACAATCTTTATTAGAATTAACTGGCGAACGTTAATGTAATAGGTACCATTGCGGAGAAGTTTTCAGATGATTTTACCCCCGGCCAGATCCGTTATTTGAAGGGTGGGATTGTTAAGGCTATTTTGCCGAGAATCTTGATTGGATTTGAATAATGTCAACTCAAGCGAAATACAGCTGGGCTATCGGCTTGGTCATTATTGGGATCGTGTTTGCGCTTCCGTTCCGCCAAACTGGATCATCTCAGGTGGTTGAATCTCAAAACGAAAATTCAACAGCAGAATCACCAAACGTTAGCAGTCCAAAGGTGTTGACGAATTCGGACCAACCGCCAACGTTGAGTTCAGAGAACCAAAACACGAAATCAAGCCAGAACAACTTGCTGCCAAACGTGCCTGAAGTAGGTGAACAAAAGCCGAAAACGGTTCCAACGGTTGAGCCGCCGAAATTGTCGCATGAATCGGGTTCAAATTTTTCGGAGGGAAGCGTCGTGAGCAATGATCAGCCGGCAACTCTCCAGGCGGTCGAGTTTTCGAATCAGGTCGCTCGAAAAACGATGCCGGAATCAGTCGGTCCGTACCAGATGAAGCAGGTCCCTTCCTCGCGATTCCTGGCAGCCAGTCAATCTAATGCTGATGGCGGACAGGTCTTTTCAACAGCCAGTCGGACCCGGAATGTCATCCACTACAAATTGCGTGACGGCGATACGCTGCGATCAATCGCACAACGATATTTGGGCAGCCCGGATCGCTACACTGAAATCATGAGTGACAACGCTCACATTTTCACCAATGGTGAGAACTTTTTGCCTATCGGTCAATTTATTACGATCATCGTTCAGTAGAAGTTATTCACGGAATCGTGCGAAAAAGCCTTTTCACTCGCATGTAGAATCGGGACCAGTGGAGTCCTGAAAGATTCGTATTTCTATTCGCCCAACAGCCGGATCGCGGAGCGAGGGACCCATCCATTCTTCGCTTTTCCAAATTCAACTTTGATCCATTCGGCACGCGATTCTATGACTGTTGCTTCGGTTCCGAGCGGAATACTGGTTGCGAATGCAGCTGTCGCATTGATCGAATCCGCGGTTCGAGCCACCGTTTCATCTGCCATAAAAACGGCTGCGTCCTCATTCGATGAAGGCGTTCGGCTGAATTCGCAGATCAACAGAATTCCCCACACCAAAATAGGAAGCACGGCAATGTTGCGTAGAATCGAAATCCGATATCGAATTGAAATCGCAATCAGGCCACAACCGATCAGAAACATGATCGATGTAAACAGATAAATCTGGAATGCTGAATAAGCTGTTTGCCAAAAAAGTAATTGGCCAATCATCGGGCTAGTGACCTCGCTTGGCCGAGCCCATTCGGGAAGGGCTGCTCGAATAAAATCCAGGTTTTTCGCTGCTTGTTGATGATTTGTATCCAGTTCGAGAGCTCGGCGATAGGCAAATACTGCGTTTCCAAGATTTTCCGCTTGAAGAGCGGCGTTACCCCAGTTCACATACAGTTCTGCCGTTTGCGAAGCCTTCATGTCCAATAAGCTTGCGAACGCCAGTTCGGTACGTCTAAACGCGGCCAAACGCTCTTGAGGATTCTGAATTGCTTGCGCAGTCTGATACTGATCGATCGCTGCCTTTGCTTCAGATTCAAATTCAACCACGAAACTGATGTTCGCATTCGCCAGTTTGCCGCCCAGCGAAACGACCACGGCGAACAGAATCAGCTTTTGTGCAATCTGTACTGGGAGCATTTTTGCGTGACAGGAAAAGATGGGTTTGGGCCTAAATAAAACTCGACAAATTCTGACGCCGGTTATGACTCTTGAATCACCAAAAAACATCGCGGAAGTTTCGATCGACTTGGCGAAGCCAGTAGACCATTAAAGCCTATGTGATCGATGCTGATAGCTTTTTGGCGGCATGAAGTAAACGTGCTCTCTCTTCGTCGGTATCTCCACCGGGACGAAACGACACTGCGTCACATTCACCCACAAGTTTATCGATTTGGATTTGTGTGTCGACATCTGATGATTCGGGAAGTTCGACCTGAAGTTCGCGTAACGCCGAGCTTACCGATTCGATTGTGTTTTCGTCCAAACTAATTGCCGAAATCTTTGCACAGACGGCTCGGATACTCGAAAGTTGCACTTGAGATTCCGACGGCGGTTTTCGACGATTAAAATCAAATACAGCAGCCCCAATTAGTAGTACGCCTATCGTGTATATGCACCATGGCAAATACGCGGGCAAGGATGCGATCGTTTGTACCGAAAGTTTCGCGACGTCGGTTTCGATTGAAAGGTCTACCATATTTCGGTCATTCAAATCAAAGCTATCGTTCCGCCTCCCACCGATTTCCGACGGAAGTGCATTGCGGATAACTTCGTTGGAAGAAACGAATTTGCCTTCGCTGACTTCGATTGGAATCGGGGGGGCTGTCACCGAAACGTAATTTTCTTTTTCAACGTCGAACCAGGAAAACTCCAGCGACGGAATTTCGCTTACAGATGCCTTTTTTATTCGGACTGAGACGTTGAATTGTTTTTGGTCGTCACTGACTACACCGGCGAAATCCCCGGACGGTAAATCGAATTGATCTGCTGGAAACGCTTCTCTAAGGTCTGGCATACTAAGCGACTCCGTGTTTCCATTGCCGCTAATATTAACTTGAAGCGAAACGGGGTCACCTACTCGAAGCTTATTTCGATTGACCATTGTTTTGATCGAAAAGTTATTGCCGACGGCTCCATTAAAACTGTCAGGTTTAGCCTTTGTTGGGAAGGGTTTTACTTCAAACGAAATCGGGTTGCCAATGGCTTTAATTGGAATTGTTTTTTCTTCAAGCATTTGGAATCCAAATGCGCTGCGGTTCGGATTTCGAACCCGAATTCGCGCGTTGGCAACGGGCTCGGGGAATTTGAAAGCTCCGGAAACATCAGGAACCATCGTTCGTGTTGATGTAAGAGTTAGGAAGGGCGTACCGTCAATATCTTCTCTATTTGCTACTGCTGCGATTTGAACAACACCTTTTGACGAAACGACGGATATGGCGTTTGAATTTGTGGGTATCGGTTCATCAATAAATCGAAATTTGTCAAAAAGTGACGACGTAATCGCCAAGCTCGATAACGCACGGACGTTCGCTGAATACTTCCATATGACTTTCACTGGTACTCTTTGACCGGGGTAAATCTTTTGAGCAGGCACGACGATCTCAACCTTCATGTCGTCGGAGACTTCGATGTCAAAAATTTCGAGTTCAATCGATTCACTAGCAACGACTTTGCCGTTGTGAGTGGCTTGAAATGGACCGATCTTATAAGTTCCCGGCTTCGAAGCGGAAATAGAGTATTGGAAAATTTGAGCGACTTTGTTAACGACCATTCTTCCGTTAACGATTTCGGTTTGACGACGAAGTCCGGATGCTCCATCGAAGCTGATTTTCAGGCCGTCGCTGGTTTCCGTTTCCGCCCGCTTTATTTTCACATTGGCGTCAAGCTGATTCGCCTCAACCTGCAATGTCACCGAATCGCCCACAAAAAACGGTCCTCGAAGTGGAACGATTGTTAATGTTTGGGCGTGGCCCTGATTGGGAAATAGAAATCCGATCATCCAAACGGCCAGGATAGTGAACATGGCAATCGGCGTTGTTTTTTTCATGTCAATCATCCCACTACCAATCCTTCTCAACTCGATTTTGGCGGAATTTCAATTGGTTTTGGAGGCGTCGTTTGGCTTCTCGGTCGCGAATACCTTGCTGAATTGCTTTCATCGGAGAGTCCCCATCTTCTTTTTGATCGTCGCCACCTCCATCACTCTTGTCAGATGACGATTGTCCTTGCGATTGGTTTTGTTGATTCTGATTCGAATTGGGTGGTGTCAACTGTTGGAGTGCTTCAACCAGTTTCTGAAACGCAATTGTTTGTGCATCGGTCATTTGTTCGGTTGTCTTGTTTGTGGAAGCGAATTCGCTTATCGCAATCTTCATTTTAGCTTTTGCCTCGGCAACAAGATCTGTTGCCCGTTTCAGTTTCTCCGCTATCTCTTTCTGATTTTTTAATTGTTCTTCTTCGTCAGTGCTTGCGTTTGTCGGCGAAGTTGCCACTTGCTTTTCCGCCTGTTCCGCTTGTTTACCAAGAGTGGTTTGAACTTCGGACGCAACGAATTCTAGCTGAGATTGTCGTGAACCGAGGGGACCGAGTTCCGTCGATTTCGCCGATGTGATCCTTTCGTCCATTTGTTTCTGATCCAATCCTTTGTCCGCTTCGATTTTTTCTCTCGCTGTTTGAAACCGTTTGCTCGCTTTCTGCGTTTCGCCGTTTAAGGTCTGTTGACGTTGCGCTGTTTCTCGCAAAAGTTCTTGAATGGAAAAGAAAATCCGTCGTAACTCATTCAGTTTTTCCATCACCAACTTTGAATCACCTACGACCTCATCCCATTGCGAATTTTCATTTTCGGAAGACGCAGCATCAATATCGCTTTTTTTAGATTTTGAATTTTTTTGACGCTCTTCTGATTTGTCCAGATCTGATTTGTCTTTGGTCGATTCGGCTGCAACCTCGAGATTTTTGTTTAATCCACTCACTATTGCTTTTAACCGTTCTTCAATGTCAGGCAAAAGTCGCTTAGCCTGCTCCAATTGCTGCAGTTCAGGTGATTTCTGACCCTCTGCTGGATTCCCCGCAGGGTTGGATTGAGCGGGATTTTGTTTGGCTTGGTTAGCAACGGCGGATTCCGCTGCGAAATCCTCTTCCACCATCGTAATGATCCGATTGAACCGAGCAACATTTTTATTCTGCTGCATCAGCATGCGCCCGATTACTTCACGTCGGAGTTCATTCGTTAGGTTTTTTGAGAGGTCAATATCTTTCGTCAGCTGGGTTTGATCACCGTGCGTCAATTCGATTAATCCTTTGAGATCAGCGAATCGTTCGTACGCCTCGGCCAGGTTTTTGATCCCGTCTGTTTGGCTTTCCATGGTTGATGGTAATTTTGACGCATCCATAAATGAACTCGCTGCTACAAAATCGGATACAGCCGCTTTCACGTAATTGGCCGCCTCGGCAATCCGTTTGATTTGGTTCGAATTACTTGATGCTGTCGAACCCGCTCCAGCATTTTTTTCGAGGGATTTGGTAGATGTATCATTCGGAAGTACGCTTTCGAGAACCGAAGCCAATTCTTCAGTTCGTTCCAGTTGCGTTTGTTGAAATTGTTTTAGGTACTCCAAATCAAGCCATTTTGGGTTTTCAACTTGCTTTCCGAGGAACGCTGCAAAGATGTTTTTTCCTGCCTGAAACGCGCTGGTTTGTTGGTTTAATAGCCTCATTTCTGCCATGATCCTCCGAATGACTTCAGCAGGTTCACGCAATTGGTCCCGTGCCCGATTCAGCTCATCCAGCCCTAGAGCGGCACGACGAGCCGCGCGTTCACCGTTGCGGAATCGCATTTGACTGCGTGCTTGTCCCAATCGTTGCACCGCCCGTTCGGTATACAGGACGGCACGACTGAGTTGGGCGATACGGAGTTGTTTCTGTTGTTCTTGTGGGGAAAGCTGGGTGGTGGGATTCTGGCTACCCGCTGCGGAAGAATTGTTCGGTGATGCAGTTGCAGTTTTGTTGGTTTGCTCTTTTTGAAATGCGTCGACCTCTTCAAGAGCCTTGAACGTTAGGTCCTGAAGATCAGAATTAAGTAGCCGTTGATCCACGCTTAGTAAACGAAACGATTTTTTGAAATCGTCTTGAACGTCAGTGTCCGGATTAATCATGTTTCCAGCTTGGCTAACTCGCTCGAGCAATTGTCGTGTTTCGTCTAAAATCTGTGATTGACGTTGCATCAGTTGATCCAAACTTTCGGCGAAATCGCTTTCTTCTTGTTTCCGCAGCGAATCTGCTAGTTCGGTGATCCGTCGCATCACGATTTCAAGATTGTGACGTGAATCGTCATTCCTGGGCCGAATTCGAATCGCTTCTCGAAACCAACTTGCCGCTGCTTCGAAATTCCGCAACGCATCTTCAGGCTTGGTTTTTAAAACGGCTTGAGCTTGATAGATTTTCACCCAGCCCAAATTGTATGCCGAGCGGAAACGCAACTCTCCATCTTTGCTCGCGTTTCGGCGGGCTTCTTCCAGCAACGTTTCTGCATAAGCTGAATCCGAATTCAAAATGGGCAAGGCCCGGTTGTAGCAATTGATTGCACTAGAAGGGATCGCTTTCTCTGCGGATCGGGAGCTGGATATTTCGCTGCCGATGCCTTCCTCCGATTCACCTTTTCCCATGCGAGGTGCGTTTGCCTGCCGGTCGATCGTCGCTTGATCTGCTGGTGCTGAAGATTGTGGGGTTGATGTTAATCGCGGTCGTGGCGGACTCACCTGTTTGCCGAGGCAACTTGACGATAACAGAGTGGAAGCAAAAAACAGAACTAGACCAAACAGTGATGCAATGGTCGAATTAGAATTTTTCTTGCCAGCAGGGATTGGTCGTTTGTCTGACGATTTGATCGAACGATGCCCGCCAAATGGCGTTACATTGGCGTCATTCGCTTTTTCTTCCAACCAAGCTGGAAAACCTTGGCGGGAAAAGGTCAATGAGTTTGAGGTCACGATCGATAGGCTGATCAGGATGACACCGCCGATCAGGGGCCATTGAAAAGCTTCATTCTTTACAATCCGCTTTGTTTCGCTTTGCGCACGCATCAATGGTTCGATATGATCTGCATGGATCGACTCAAAATCGAGTGAACCAACACCTGCAGGTATGTACGCTCCATCGGTCTCATTCGCGATCTTCGTCAGCGTGGATACATCAAGTCGGCTTTCAACGGGCCTGCCTAATTGATCTCTAACGTAGTCCGTCAATTCGGTTTTAGGATCGGTAATTTGAATTCGCGTTCCTCGTTCATCCCCGAAGCCAATTGTGATGATTTTGATGCCTCGTTCTGCCGCGAGTTTGGCAGCATCGAGTGGTTTCGAGCCATTGTCTTCTCCATCTGTGATCAAAATGATAACCCGTGACATGTCTGACGCATCTGAAAAGCCGTTCATCGCCCGACGAATCGGTTCTTCCAGCATTGTTCCTCCCCGTCCAACGCTGGTCGGAGTGGCCTCCCGCAAGAGCAATTTCAAATATCCAAAATCTGTGGTCATTGGACTAAGAACGGTCGATTTACCCGCGAATGCAATGAGACCGACTTGATCCTCCCGGAGGTAATTCAACAAGACTTCAAGTTCGGACTTTGCACGATCGAGTCGATTCGGTGTCGCATCTTCTGCCAACATTGATTTGCTAACATCGAGGCAGACCATAATTTGTGCTCCGACATGCGGAAGCTTTTTTTCAGTGAAACCATATTGAGGACGCATGAGAGCAATGACAAAACAAACCAATGCACATGAAAAAAAAATGATTCCGAGAATTCTTGCCGCAAAAGAGTTCGTACGGGCAAGTCGATGCTGCATCTCTTTGGAAAGGAACCGTCCCAATGAATTGCCGTAGACGTATTCCAACGCCACTAGGCCGAAAGCAATCAGTGCAACAAGCCAAATGAGGTGGAGATATTCTGGTTTAGCGAATTCTAGATCTGACATGAATCATCTTCAAAATAATTGAAGGTTAATATTCGAAGTAGTAATTTAGTTGCAATTGAAATTCAGTCATTTGTTGTGCGAAATACCGAGCGTTGAAGGACGATACTGAGCGTAGAAAAAATCAATGCGAGTAAGGCGAAAATGTGAAAATGCTCTTCGAAATTTAAAAAGCGAAATTCAGAAACTTCGGTTCGTTCTAGCTTGTCTATTTCTTCATAAATCGCTTTCAACGAATCTTTGTCCGTGGCGCGAAAGTATCTGCCGCCAGTCTTTTCAGCAATCGCTTTAAGGGTTTGCTCATCGATCTCAACCTTCGTTGCTCGCAGGCTGATATTTCCAAAGCCGTCGGGGACTGGAACTGATGCGTAACCGTTCGTTCCTGCACCGATGCAGTAAACTTTGATGTTTTCACTGGCCGCAAAATCACCGGCCTTCATCGGAGGTAATTCGCCCGAAATGCTCACACCGTCAGTCAATAAAATTACGATCTTCGATTCGATTTCGGTTTGCCGCAGGCGTTCAACGGCGAGCCCAAGCCCTTCACCAATTGATGTGCCGTTCTCTTCGCCTGATGCTAATTCGATCTCGTCAACGGTCGCCAGCATGTTGCCGTGATCAAGTGTCAAGGGACAAATGCTGTCGGCGTACTTGGCAAATGAGATGACTCCAATCATGTCGTCGGGGCGTCCAGACTTAACGTTCGAAGTTGAGTTCCCGGTCGATAATAATGCAGAGAATTGATCTTTGTCCTTCCCCGTCACGAAGTAATGGATCACACTTTTGACCACTTCTAATCGATTGACGTTCAGAAAGTCTTCTTCCAGATCCCGTGCGTTCATGGAACTCGATCGATCAATGGCCATCATTATCGCAATCCCTTCGCGTGAAATTTTTGAAGTCGCGTCAGGAGTTTGCGGACGCGCGAGTGCGATTGCGGCTAAGACAATTGATAAGCACATTAAGACGGCGGGGACAAAGGTTGTCCTTGCTCGAAGCGATTTTGGAAGACCGTTAAAGCTTGATACGGAAGAGATCGCGACCGAGGATTTCGACCGAAGCATCAACCAGGCAATCGGCAAACATAAAATCGCAATTAGCAAAAACCACGGATCACGAAGTTGCAACTCACCCATTTCGTACCTCGCTATTTGCCATGGATTTGCTGACCGGAGAATGAGTTGCTTCTGGAACCTCGCTGCGTCGCGAAGATTGTTCGGGGTCGAACATCAGCGGCGAATTTTGGCTTGTCTCATTCAAGAACGTTGTTGCTTTTGAAACGGATTCGTTAATGTCATTTTCGGACGGTTCCACGCCCGCGAACTTTACCAAGTCTGCATGGCGGAGAAATTCTCGCAATAGCTTCTTGTGATCGTTCGAAAGCTCTGCTGAATCGGCGACGGTCTCCAGAAACTCTTCGGTCGTTAAATCCGGTGCACGCAACTCGAACCGGTTTTCAAGGTATTGGCGAATGACACGCGTAAGTTCTACATAAAATTCTCCAACTCTACCGATTTCAGGAAGTTTTTTGTCAACCAAACGATCAAGTTTTCGCTTTGCGATTTCGTAAGCACTCTTAAGCATTGCTTTGCGCTGATAAAGCCTGAAAAGGTAGGTTGCAGCGGCACCGAAAAGGAGGGTGCCGACAGCGACACCCAAATACGTCCAAATGGGGAAGGTCAAATCGTCATCGACTAAACTTCGATCGATCGTATCGAGAAGGGGTGGACGCAATTCGGCTGCCGCATCGGCAACAACGACTGATGCAACAGTGAAATTTATCCGATCCGTCTCCAGTGTGTATGCATCCTCTCCATCCGGCGACTCTTGTTCACCAGGACGTCGATCAATAAATTCGATCAAAATCGGCGGCACAAAATGCTCGCCTGACGGTGGTGATCGAAGTTTATAACTTTGCGTGAAAATCGATTCACCCGATGCACTCAATCGTTCCTTGGGTGAGAAATCAATAATCTGAAGTTGCCTTAATGCTTCTCCGAATTCCGGCATCAAGACTTCGACGTCTTTTTCTGCAGTGACTTCGATTGTCAATTGCAGGGTGTCGCCAATCACCGGTTTTTCGGGCATGAGTGTGACAATTGTTGTCACCGGGCCGATGGTCCGTTTTGTTTCATGGGCAACGATTTCCTGTTGCCATAATCCGAAAACGACTGTGATGAAAAGACAGGCAAGACAACGATTCATATGAAACGAAACAGCACCCTCGAGCTGGGTCTCCTTTTCACCGGGCAAGGGTCGTGCTGTCGAATTTGCAAAGTAAATCATTCTCATCGCCGTCGCCTTTGTTCTCGCATGCGAAAAAACTTGGCTAACGGATCGACGACCGATTTTGAGCAATCGATGTGAACAAAATCAATTTTTGATGAACGCAATTCACGCTCAACATTCTCGATACGGCTGATCGCATTTTGACGAAAACGATCTCGCACTTTTGCAGATGAGGTGTCCACCAAAACTGATTTGCCCGTTTCCGCATCGGTTAAGTTCATTAATCCTGAATTGGGGATTTCTAATTCCCGTGGGTCGGTGACCATGACCGCAATGACATCGTGTTTACGGTTGGCACTTTGGAGGACCCGCAGGTAGTTTTCGTCATAGAAATCGCTCACCACAAAGCAAACTGACTTGCGATTGGAAACGTTAAGAAGGAATTCGACCGCTCCGGCGATGTTGGTTGACTGGCGACTGGTACGGAACCGGGAGCGTGAGTTCTTTCTTTTGAAGAACGGCAACCAATGGCGAAATCGGCTGGCGATTGAACTGGACGTCAATTCCGTTGGGTTCGAGTCAATCTTTTTAATTCCGATTGTGCGACCATGTGCCAGGACTTCGCGAACGACACGAAGCGCATGTTTTTGACCCTTTCGCGGTGGAATAAATTGCTCAATGTCACCATGAAAGAGCGTTAATCCGACTTTGTCGTCATTGAATGTTGCAGAAAAGGCCAGCAGCGCACAAAGTTCAGCAACGGCTTCACGTTTGGAGCGATCGACAGAGCCAAAATCTTGCGACGCGGAGATGTCAGCCATTAGCATGAGGGTCAATTGCCGCTCTTCGACAAATCGCTTTACGAATGGTTGTCCCATCCTCGCGGTCACATTCCAATCGATGGTCCTGATTTCGTCGCCGGGAATGTAGGGTCGAACTTCGTCAAACTCAATTCCACCACCCTTGAAAACCGATTCATATTGGCCTGCAAGCACATCGGCCACCTGTCGGCCGGTGTTGACCTGAATTTCCTTGACACGTTTGATGATGTCAGCAGCAAGCATAATCGATAATTGAAATGAAGAAAGAAATCGACAGAACTGTTTTCGTTCGCCCTTAATACGGCCAGTCCAAAACGTGTTACGGCACTGGAACGTTGTCGAGAATCTTTTTTACAATGTCATCCGGAGATTTGCCTTCGGCTTCGGCTTCGAATGTCAGTACCATCCGATGGCGCAACACTTCGGGTGCAATGCTTTTGCAATCATGTGGCGTGACGTAACCTCGCCCCTGTAAAAAGGCATTGGCCTTGGCCGCCTTGATTAGAAAGATTGATGCACGGGGACTGGCTCCAGATTCAATCATCGAATCAAGGCCGGTAATTCCACACTCGGCAGGATTACGTGTGGCTCGAACGAGGTCAACAACGTAGTCTCGGACTTTTTCATCGACCCAGATTTTTTCCACTACCGATCTGGCTTCGAGAATTTGTTCGGGAGTGGCGACTTGTTTGACTTTCGGAATCGGGCGTCCGCCTGACATCCGCTCAACGACTTTTCTCTCCTCATCTTTTGTCGGATAGTCGATGATGATTTTCATCATAAAGCGATCAATTTGGGCCTCGGGTAATGGGTATGTACCTTCCTGTTCGATCGGGTTTTGGGTTGCCAAAACGAGAAACGGTTCCTCGAAACAAAATGTTTCGCCTCCGATGGTAACCTGGCGCTCTTGCATTGCCTCGAGTAGTGCAGCTTGGACCTTGGCAGGGGCACGATTGATTTCGTCAGCAAGCACCAGGTTAGAAAAAATGGGTCCTTTTTTTACGGAAAACGTTGCTTCTTTCGGATTGAAAATTTGCGTCCCAATCACATCCGCTGGAAGCATATCTGGCGTAAACTGAATTCGCGAAAAATCAGTGTGAATCGCCTCAGACAGACTTTGAACCGCTAATGTCTTGGCCAATCCGGGCAAGCCTTCCAATAAGATATGGCCGCCGGTCAACAGTCCAGTTAGCAAGCTGGTGACCATCTTCTCTTGACCGACGAGCAATCGACCAATTTCGTCACGCAACTGCGTACAGAGCTGAACATGGGTTGCGATTTGATCTTCAATTTGTGAGGACATTTTTCTTTAAATCGTTTCCGCGTTGTGTCAAATCTTGCAAAAAAATAAGCCGAACGAGTGCGCCCGGCTAAGGTTGAATTTCACATTCTATTTTAGTAGAAACATTCTGCTCTAGGCATACCCCAAAATCGGCCGAAGAGCCAATTAGGAGGTCGTTGTTTTGTTCGATTGCTGATCCAATTTGGTTTCAATTTTTGAATCAACCTCTTATGCTGTGCGGTGATCTTCGGTGTTTGACATGAATCACATCTAAACCCATTTGTGCTGTTCTACAACCGCAGCATTTCTGAAAGTGATTGCGCAACTGAATCTGGATTGGAAAGCATCCAAATTGTACATGTCATTCCCATTAGCCCTGCCACAATGATCATTCCCAAGCCAACTGGATTTCGCGTGGAGCGGATCGGTTTCAATGCCTCTGAAAGCCTCGCCTCCAAGACTTGCCAACCGTCAAGGTTTTGATTGGGGCCAGACGAAACAAGCTGCACATGCCGCAATGGCGAGGTCTCAACATGCAATTGAATTTTCAAACTTGGCATCGTTAGGCTGTCGCCGGCCCAGCGGCTCTCTTTGTCAATTTCATGAACTATTTTCATCAACAACGGTCGTAATTGATCGATCGTCACATTGTAAATGATGAGCCGGGGGCGCATCAGCAAAATGACCAACGAGACGCAAAGTCCGTAAAACATCAGAAGTAGTAACCATACAAAGCCCGCAAAACGATCTGCAGCGGCCGGCGGCATAAACAGTTCCATTGGACCCACAATCACAAGTCCAGCAATGGCAACACTGAGCGCCGACGCATCGCGACCACCGGTCGTGATAAACGGCTTGCGCGAGTAATTGAGGATTCCGATCAGCAGGAGATAAACCGCCAATGGGCCGACGCCAATCACAAAATGTAAAGGATCAAAAAGCTGCACGTACCGGTCGTTCGTTAAAATATTAGATTCTGACGTCCCATCTCATGGAACTTGTAGTCTATTACCGCTCCGAATCGGGGTCAACGAATGTTTACTACTTTGTAGTGTTTCCGCTGATTCGGAAAACGAAGGATTGGTGGTCGATTCGATTGGATTGGGAGTACAGCGAGGTTGTAAATTCCGGTTTCCGGCCATAAAACCGTAGGCATCGTGAAGTCATTTACCGTTCCGCGTTAACGACGAACGACAGGGTGGCATCGGCAACCTAGGATAAAATAAGATGACAACGTGAATTGATTTTTTGAATTCCAAACCGGACATACATTCTGAGAGATATGCTGCCTCGATTTAAAGCTGACGATGAAGACGGACTGAAATGGGATGATCTTGCCGATGGTGCGGCGACGATTTTGGGACTGGCACGAATCTGTAGTCGGTCGCTTTCCCAACGTGATCCACCTGAAATCGAGTTATCACTTGAATCAAAAGCGATTTTGTTTGCCGCCAAAGACAGGGGCGTCATTGAAATTCTTGGTAAAAAAAACGCGTTTGACTCAGTTGATCGGTTTGTTTCGGTTCATGTCGAATACGAACCGGATCATTTTCTCGCATTTAAACGTAAGGAAGACCCGGAACAAACGATCCGATTTGTTGAAGGCTTTCGAAGGCTATGTTTCGGTGGTTATGTTATGCACCAAATGTTGCGTGAGTTTTCGTTGACGATCAATGGGTTTGAGTTGGCGAGAACTCTGAACGCCGATGAGGTCCAGCCAAAGCTTGACTTTGCTGTCGAATCTGGACATCAGTTCTAGCGAATCATGGCCGGCGGTTGCTTCTTATGCAAAGGCGGAATATCCGTAACGAACGACGGTAAATTTCCTGACCCGCTTTTTTTAACGGAATTTGTTTTCTGACTGACAGCACAATTGGTCGATCTATTTCAAACACGACGTTCAATTTTTGCTCGATAGGCTGCTGCCGTTTTTGGAGAAAACAAGATGAAAACGCATTCATCGGGTGTTCCGATGTTTTTTGGGATTTATTTAGTCTGCTTGATGCTGATCGGATGCTTGTTCCTGATCAAAAATGATGCGACACGAATCCGCAGCGCTGAAATGGTTGTGCCTGAACTTAAGGATTTCACACCAGTTCGAAAGCGAATTCGTCTCGTCCAAATGAATCCAATCAAAAAATTCGCACCTGCAAAACTGCTTCGGCCATCCTGCACTCCGAACGTGTTCGTTGCTATCCTGCCGCCAGCGGAAAAGGATGGCCTGGCATCTGTTGCTCCCAAACAAATTGGTGCATGGCGTATGCTTTTGGATTTTGGGCAAACAATCTCGGCGTTTTCATTTCCAATCATTCCCGAAAACGGCTGGTTAACCAAACAGTCGAAACTCAAGGCCGAGGCATCCTTCGTCAATTCAGACGATCAAAAATTTCAATCCGCCAGTTTTAAACCGAGCATTGTCCTTCCCAAAGCTGAGCCCGTTTCAATTTTCGAGGCTCTCGAACCCAACGTGGTTGTCGCCAATGATTTTGAGACAAAGCAGTTGATCCAAACTGAAATGGGTTGGTTAGATCAAATCGGAGTCGCTACAGACACTTTGGCTTTAATTCAAGAAGAACTGGATAACGTTTGGGAAACAGCAGCCTACGATTCCGGCGATGCAGAAGCAAGTTTGTATCGAGTTCTAATCGAAGTCCATAACCTTTCATTGCCGGATGATTCCGAAGCGATGGCAGGCAATGCTGAAGACCTGCGCGTCTTGGATTGCGCCAAAGTCCGTATCAACAGTGCCGTTTATCAATGGATCGAAATCCTGAACGGCGATGCAAATACAAGTTTGGATTCGTTGCAAATTCCCGAAATCGACTTTCGGAAATTAAACACGGCCCTCCGGTCAATGTTTGGCAACAGTTGGTTTTAGTTTCTGATTTAGGGTTTTCGCGGTTCAATCGCGTTTGTGCAGATCCGTTTTTGAACCCCAAGGCAATGGTTCATCGTTCAAAGAGACAGGTGATCTGCGTGAACTCCCTGGTTCTACGGTACCCTGTTAGAAATCTAGATCGTAGGGGACAACTTCTCCATCGTTACGCGTGAACATGATTTTGAGGATTTTCGGATCGATGGTGTTGCTGATAAACCGAACCGATCCGTCGACAATTCCGAAATTTGTTCCGCCCGGACTGTTCCCAAACATTTGCCAGTGCTTGAAGTTTTCCGCGTCAATGACTTCTGGCTTTGTCCACTCGATTGCAACATCGTCACTTGCCTCGGCGATCATAATTGTATTGCTGGTGCCGTCAATAAATGACGTTAATTTTGCGCCCGTGTGCTGGCCGTTTTTTGGAACCGTAAACGTCCCATTGGTTCCACCGATTCCTCGATAAACGGTCGTTCCTTGCGGTGACAAGCTGTTAGGCGAACGGAACACAGACGGCATCATTTTGACAAGTTTGATGTTGTGCTCACTGTCCCACGGTTCGTCTAAGTGAAATTTGTCATAGAGTTGATTTTGTTCGATGTACGGCAAGATAAAGACTCGCCAACTGAGGAGTGGTTTTCCGTCTTTATCAGTGGAATAGGCTGCAGGAAAATTTCGACGAGTGTCATGGAAATTGAGCATGGCCAATCCAAGCTGCTTTATATTGTTGGCAGATTGGGTTCGACGCGCCGCTTGCCTCGCCGCCTGAACGGCAGGTAAAAGGAGTGCGGCAGCAATGCCTGATGTCGCAGCAGCGTTCGGCGTCGGAATAACCTGGTGTGAATCGAATTCGATTCCAGTTTCGGTACGTCGCAACAGTGTAACGCTAGGCTCCAGATGACGGTGTATGCACCGAGCCGATGGAATCGTGATGCGTGAAATCCTGTCGATTAATTCAAAATTCTGTTCGCCATTATTCATATCCATCATCGCCCCAGGAATGATCGACTTCATCATGGGCAAATAGCTGTATGCAATTTCAAATTGCTTTTGATCATCACTAAATCCGAATCCAAGCAATTTTCCGCTGCTAAGATGACTGGATTTCAACATCTCTTGGATCGGCAGGTATTGGTCGTTTGAATGACGTTGAATGAATGGCCGTAACGATTGAGGTGACAGTGAAAACAAAATTCGGTCATCCAGAATGCACCAGGAGGGTTCGAACGGAAACGGCATTTCAACAACTTGTATGGTTGCTATTTCTGTGTTGTTGAATGTTTGGGTTGTCATCCGAAATTCGGCATACTTCGATCGCGTGTATCGAGAAATGAGCGAGAGGAGTTTCTTTTGTGTCCTTTTGGATTTTGCCGCGTCTCGGATTTCGACACTCATGATTGCCCCCATCCCCCAACCGTCGCTTGCTCCATTGAAAATGGCTATAGTCGGCCCGATCAAATCAATAATCTCTTTTTCAACATCAATATCAAACTCGTTGCGGATGGCTTCCATTGTATTGTTCAATTCAGCATGGATTCGCGGATCCAATTCTTGCAGGATTTTACGAACGATCGACAAGGTTTTTTTCGAGTCGACGGCGATCGCTGTGGCGAACAAGGAGTCGGCGGGCATTTGGGAAATTTGTTGCATATTGATCGCGCTGGAGTCAATGATTTCGAAAACGCCAGTCGGCTGCCCGTCGAATTGAATTGATGTTCGAGATTGAATTCCGGTTTGGTCAAAACCGGCAACCGATTCGATGGAGCCAACACATGGCATCCCGAGTAAAGCAGCGAATTCAACAACTTCTTCACCTGCCAATGGCAAGTATTTTTCGGTGACGGTTTTCATGTTGAGGTATCCGACTGATGTACTTCGATCGACAGGTGAACGCTTAAATACATCTGCTAACCACCCTGGCGTCTCACCACTCTTAAAGCGATTCAAAGCTCGTTCCGTCGATTTCTTTCCGAAACAAACGAACAAGTGTTTGTTCATACCACCGATGAAGACATTCGAAGCGATCGGCGAGTTTGGAATAGGAATGCTCAGAAAATTATTGCCAGCAATCTTCTCTCGCTCGAATTCGATCTCGTTGCTTTCGATTACCGCAAGGATGGCATCCTCCACCGTTTGGAGGTTTTCTCCGATCTCAACAATCATTCCCCCCGAGGCATCCAAAAGCCCGCTGTTTAATTCAATATTGACGTCTTCAATAAAGATCGCGCCCGATCGCTTAAGCGATGCATCGATCGCTTCATTTAACAAGACTTTGGCGACAAAGCGACTCGAGACCGACTCGTCCTGAATCACCATAGGAATTGCATCATTCAAAAGATTCCGGACGTCGGCAATGAATTCTTTGACCTCTGGTTCGGCCAAGATTCTTTCCGTACGGTTATCACTGTTCTCTGCAGCATCGGGCTGGTACCAAGCCGAAAAAAGCAAGCATTTATCGGGGGCGACATTCAAAATCGCTTTGCCCGAACCGATAGCCTTCGTATCTTGGCGCGCATTCGCATCACTTAATGGTGCGAAGAAAATAACAAGAGAAAAGACGATAGCTGATTGAATTCGATTCATAATACTCCACCAAAATAGAAGAATGGATAAGAGATGCAATTGCAAAACGTCGAGTCTACGCGATAACTCGTTCACTGAGATTATGCCCCGTTTTGAAGTCCAAGTTTTTGAAAAAAATTGATCAAACGTCAATGCGGACAAGATCGTCTATCTGGTTTTGATTCAAGAAATGGACGTCCAGAAACCTAAAGCAGCTCGGCGAATGAAGCTTTTAGATCAAGGTCGTCTTCCAGTTCCTTCTGGTGCTTCAAAAGCTGCGCGAACAACTTCTTCATCAACGGCAATGATTCGGGTTTGGCCGCCAAATCGTTCATTTCGCGTGGATCGTTTTGCAAATTATACAGACGAGCGACCTTCGCTTGGGGATATAAGATCAACTTGTGTTTTTCGGTTCGAACGCTGCGTTGGAGTTTGAGATATGCTCCGTAAATCGAAGGGTAGGGACTCGGCTTTCCATCAAGCATTGGCAGAATGCTGTTAAATTCAACGTGTTTCGGCTTTTCAACATCCGCCAATTCCAATGTCGTTGCCATCAAGTCTTGTAAATAAATGGGTGAATCGATTTTCTTGTTTTTTGCGACGTCTGGACCGATCACCATAAACGGGACGCGAACGCTATGGTCATAAAGATTTTGTTTGCCCATCAGCCCATGCTGACCACAGGCAAGCCCATGATCTGCGGTGAAAAAGATCCAGGTGTTATCACGTTGACCGGTCGCTTCAAGCTTTTGCAGGATGCGATTAATCTGAGCGTCCATGTGAGTGATGATCGCATAATACTCCTGACGATTGACTTTGACCGCGTGTTCAGTGCGTGGGAAGATTGCCAATTTCTCATCCCGCAATCCGGGACCGCATCCGATTTTGTCTTTGTGTGGATACAGCGGCAAAAAGTTTTCAGGCACACTGATCTTCTCGAGTGGATATTTGTCGACGTATGCTTTCGGGCTTTGACGTGGATCGTGCGGCGCGTTGAAGGCAATGTACATAAAGAATGGATTGTCCTTCGATTTTGAATCGTCTAAAAATTCGATCGCGTCGTCGCCAACCACTTCACTCCAATGCTTTCCACCTTGCCAAAAACCGCCAAACTGCGGATCGTAAGGTGACCAGGGATCGGATTTGTCTGCTTTCGGGCGACTGTAACCAGCCGGCGTTTGTCTTGGCATTCCACCGCGAACATTCTTTGCGAGATCAAATGCAAGTGGAGCCTTTGCGTTGCAATGCCACTTGCCGGTGAAGTAGGTTTTGTATCCGGCGCCCTTCATGTACTCGCTCCACCAGCGACCTTCTTTTCGTTCTCTTTCGCTGGTCTTGTGAACGGCTTGAGCGCGCCAAACAAAACGACCCGTGTTTAGCATCGTACGACTCGCAACACAAACCGCACCGCTCCATGAGCCCATGTTGAAACAATGCGTAAATGTTGTCCCCTGGCGTGAAAGCTTGTCCAAGGTCGGAGTTTGGATCTCCTGATTGCCTAACGCATGAATCGTTTCAAAGCATTGGTCATCCGCAAAGATGAAAAGAATGTTTGGTTTCTTGGCATCGTCGGCGAAGATCAGTCCACCGGCGGAAACAAGCGACATGATGGATACGAAGAAAAACGAGAACTTGGTAGTCGTGAAACAAGGATTCTTCATGGGGCCGTAGAGATCTCTTAATTCGATAACGAAGTCGGTTGAGTGATCCATGATTATACCCCAATTTAAGGAGAGATTCATGTTTCCAGTAGCTCGGCAACCAGCAACGGGGCAAGCAATTTTCTGAGCGGCATTTCACCAGCGGACATTATTGGTTGAAGAACCTTTCAAAGGTCGTCCCTCGGATTACTTAAATCAATGACTTGGTTTAAAAACATCACACCTCGCGAGATGTAAAAGCGGATCCGAGCTTCGTTTGGTGCAACCTGTGTCGGATTTTTGCTTGCAAGCAAAAAAGCAAATTGTATGGCGAATCGGTTCCACAGCAGTGCCGTCTTCATAAGCTATCTTTTCGGGTCAGGTACTCCGCAGCATCGAAATGACCGATCAGTCCGTACAATCCGAAGAATCGTCAGCCACCTTGCCTTCGCATCTCGCCGCGCAAGATTGTGCTGGCGAATGCCGCTACTCGCTGCCGCAATACGGTGTCGTTTTTTGTGCTGCCCTTCTCACCAGAATGGTGCACATTCTCGCGCTCAAAGCGTCACCTATCTTCCAGTATAAAATTGGCGATGCGGCCAGGTATGATCAATGGGCTAAAACTCTTGCTGCCGGCAGTTGGATGGGCGAAGGGGTCTTTTATCAGGCTCCTCTCTACCCCTATTTTCTGGGCGTTATCTACAAATTTATTGGTGACGATATTCTGACGGTGCGCCGCGTTCAGGCGTTGTTTGGTGCCATTTCATGCGTCCTTATCATGAAGGCAGCGGGCAATTTGTTTGGGAAGCGGTCAGGAATGCTGGCCGGTTTGATATTGGCGTTTTACGCCCCTTCGATTTTTCTCGAAAGTTTAATCCAAAAGAGCATCTTGGATTTGTTCTTTCTCAGCTTGCTTTTGTTTCTTTTTACGCAGTCGCTCCGCTCAAGGAACCCGAGCTATTGGCTTGGAGTCGGAATCGCAACTGGGGCGCTTTGCTTGACGCGGGAGAATGCGTTGGTGCTCATTCCTATTCTTGGTTGTTGGATTGTTCTCGGCAACTCGAAAAGGATAGGATTGCAATCAAGAACCTTCACGCAGATTCTGCCTGTGAATCGATTCGTCTGGATGGCGGCGATGGGGATGGGCTTGTGTTTGACATTGGGGCCGGTTGTGCTTCGAAACTACACGATTGGCGGACATCTTCATCTAACAACTTCCCAATTGGGGCCGAATTTTTTCATCGGGAATAACGCCAACGCCAATGGGACCTACCAACCGCTCGTGCCGGGACGTGGCGACGCGAAATACGAACAGCAGGATGCGATCCGGTTGGCGGAAGCCGAAGCCGGTCATTCGCTTTCTCCAAAGCAGGTTTCACAACACTTTCTTTCTAAATCAGTCTCCTACATCAAGAGCGAACCGCTGAGTTGGCTTGGGTTGATCGGAATGAAAGCTGCCATGACGTTTAACGCGATGGAAATCATTGATACGGAAGATCAATACACGGTGGCTGATTGGTCGCCGGTTTTACGTGTGACCAATGTTGTTTTTCATTTTGGTACGCTTGTGCCGTTGGCCATTTTGGGACTAGTTGTCACGAGGCGAAAATGGCAATCGTTGTGGTTGCTCTATTTAATCTCGGGTGCGTTTGCCTTAACGGTGGTCGCATTTTTTGTTTTCGGTCGATACCGATATCCATTGGTTCCGGTTTTTATTATTTTTGCCGCACCAGCAATTCTGTTCCTGGAAGAGGAAATTCGAACTGGGAACTGGAAATCCATCGTCAGTTCATCGGTTGCGATCGCATTTTTGTTTGCAATTTGCAACTTTGAAATCACTTCTCCCAACGTTGGGCGTGGGATAACACTCAGCAACTACGGAGTGCAAGCCCTGATCCGTAACGATTTTAGTCACGCAGAAGAATTTTTAAACGAAGCAAAAGAACTGCTCCCCAAAAGCCATCTTGTTCATAATAACCTTGGCGTTTTGTATCGGGAAACCCAACGAAAAGACCTTGCTATTCTGCATTTTCGAATTGCAACCGAATTGGAGCCGCGCGACACAAAGGTGAGAATGAACCTAAAGCGGATACTTGCCGTCAAAACGCTCGAATGAGGTTAAGCCTTAATCATCGAAAACTACCACCGATTGTCGTTTTCGATTGACATGCAATTCTAAAATATCCGGGCGTGAATAATGTCCACTTACGTCCATGTTTTGACGCTCTTCCAGAACTCTGTTTGAGTCCAAATCGGCAACGATCAATTCTTCTCGATTTAATACTGGCTCAATAATCCAGTTTCCATCAGGCCCTGCAATGCACGAGCCACCATCATAAATTCCATTTTCATCAAGCATTGTACCGCGATGCGGAACGTCAATGGGAATGTCTTCGTTACGAATCAGTCCGCTTGCCGAAATGACGAACATCCGGCCTTCCTTTGCAACGAATCGAGTGATTTCGTTGGTTAGCCGCAAACAACCAGGCCACAACATGACGTGAAGAGTTTCTCCCTGCCCATACAAAGACGCCCGAGCAAGTGGTAGCCAGTTCTCCCAGCAATTCAAACCGCCGACAACAAATTGATCAACCGGATGGGTTTGCAAGCCGGCTCCGTCGCCAATGCCCCACGCTAGTCTTTCCTCGTAAGTCGGCATCAACTTTCTATGAACGGAAAGAATCTTGCCAGCAGTCTTTTCTTCTCCAGAGATAAAAACTCTTGAACAGTAAATCGTGTGCTCCGCGCGATCGACGGCTTTTTCCGCAACGCCTAACATCACGGAAATCCGCCGTTCTCGCGCCGCTTCGCATACATCTGCAAGGTGGTTGTCGTTAGCCGATCGTTCAATTCCAGGCATCGGGATTTTTACGGCTTGACGAAGATATTCCGCATGAATTTCTTTTTGGTCTTGCGCCTCAAAACGGGCTGCATCCGAACGACATAACCAAAACGGATAAGCGGGTACCAGGGTTTCTCCAAACGTCACAAGCTTGCATCCTTGATCCGCGGCATCGTGGATCGAAGTGACTACTTTCGCCAACGTAGCATCCCGATTCAGGATGACTGGAGCGATTTGTGCAATAGCGACCTTCATGTTTTACTTTCTGCCCAAAAACCGGGTGCGATGTGGCTGTTGCGCTATTTGAGTTTTAAATTCGCGGGTTGTGACCGGTATCGGTAGTATCTTTTCGCGGCCCTTTTAGAAAGGGGCAGCGGTAGGTTGCCACAATTGCAAAAGACGCAATGACCCAGTCACCCGCAAAATCCTACAACAAAAAAACCTCACACAAAAACGGTCGAAACCGAGTCCATATGAGGGTATTTCACTTGCGTTATATTCAAAGTGTTTTGTTCAATTGCCTTCATCAAATGCGGCATCAAATGCACGGCCACTTGGTGAGAAGTCCAATTGTTTGGTGAAGTTACAGGCTTCGGTTGCGCCAAATTCGCGATCCATCCCAGAATCTTCCCACTCTATCGAAAGTGGTCCCTGGTAATCGATATCATTCAACGCACGAATGATCTCTTCAAAGTTCACTCCACCACGCCCAGGCGAACGGAAATCCCAACCGCGACGCGAATCGCCAAAGTTCAAGTGGCTCGAGAGAATTCCAGACTTTCCGTTTAGAGTCTGAATCGCGTCTTTGATGTGACAATGGTAAATGCGATCCGGAAACGCACGAATGAATTCAACGGGATCTACACCCTGCCATATGAGGTGGCTTGGGTCAAAGTTAAAACCGAATTCTTCACGATGCCCCAGAGCTTCAAGTGCTCGCTCAGCGGTGTAAATGTCAAACGCGATTTCAGTTGGATGAACTTCCAGTGCGAACTTCACACCACATTCCGCAAAAACATCGAGGATCGGATTGAATCGCTCGGCGAGTAAATCAAATCCCGCATCGATCATGGCTGGCGAAACGGGCGGGAATGAATACAACAAATGCCAGATGCTTGATCCGGTGAATCCATTGACGACATTAACGCCGAATTTCTGGGCCGCTCGCGCCGTATTCTTCAATTCTTCAATCGCTCGTTCGTTAACGCCTGCTGGATCACCGTCTCCCCAAATATATGGCGGCAAGATCGCTTGGTGGCGTTCGTCGATGTTGTCTAGGACAGCTTGTCCCACTAGGTGTGCACTGATTGCGTGACACTCAAGGCCATTCTTTTCCAAAAGATCACGCTTCTGTTGGCAGTAAGAATCGTCACTGATCGCTTTGTCGACTTCAAAATGATCGCCCCAGCAAGCCAGCTCGATTCCGTCGTAGCCGAAACCCTTTGTCATCTGAGCCATTTGCTCGATGGGTAAATCTGCCCATTGGCCGGTAAAGAGAGTGACCAATCGCGACATAATTTTTCTCCTGCTGAATACTCGAAGTTGAAAGCTATTTTTGAAAAGATCATAGTTTCGCACATCAGAATTCAAGCGTATAGACTCCGATTCGCGAACTTTTTCGGATTTTTAGATAATTTCGGGGTAATAGAGAAGCGTTGCGGATTGCGGCCTGAAAAGCAATTGGAGATTAACGTTTAATGACAGATCAACGGAGGACTATCCCGGTAACGTCGCGTTATGGTAGATGTCTTGGACATCTTCGTTGTCGTTCAGCAATTCAATAAATCGTTCAAATGTGGGCAGGTCGTCGGCGCTGATCTCGGTTGTGGTTTGAGGAATGAAACTGATTTCCTGAACTTCTAATACAGTTTCTGGAAAAGCGGCGGCCAGAGCCATTTTGGCTTTGTAAAATTCGCCAGCCGGAGCAAACAACGTCGCTTGACCGTCTTTGATTTGGATGTCGTCGACGTCAACTTCAGCTTCCATCATCGCTTCTAAAATCTGATCTTCGTTGTCTCCTTTGAAAGAAAAAACAGCAAGGTGATCAAACTGATGAGAAACCGATCCGGTCGGCCCAAGCTTCGCACCGACCTTGGTAAAGCAGATTCGCACGTCCGTAATCGTGCGGTTGTTGTTGTCCGTCAAGCAATCAACAATCACCGAGCAACCACCCGGTCCGAATCCTTCATAACGGGCCGCAACATAGTCTTCACCGCCGACGCCATTTGCTTTTTCCAGTGCTTTATCGATCACGTGACTGGGAACGTTTTCACGTTTTGCCTTGTCAATTAAAGTCCGCAGCGCTGGATTAGCTTCGGGATCGGGAACACCGTTTTTTGCCGTGACATAAAGCAACTTTCCGTACTTTGAATAAAGCTTGGATTTTTGGCCAGAGGTCTTGAGGATCGACAGCTTCCGATTTTCGAAACTTCTTCCCATAACGAATTTCTTTTACCTTGTTAGAGAGTGCAGGTGATCTGGAGCAAGTTAGTTTGGGGGATTTATTTGTGAGACGGATTCAGAATGGAACCCGATCAGTCTGACAACATTTTACCAAGTAATGCGGTTCAGCGGAGCAGGCTATGGCAAATTCGGTTTCGCGGAATCGACGACCGAAAGCTGCCCTGTCAACTTAACATCATTCCCGCCGGCGATTTGGATTCGATATTCGCCAACACCCAAATAACTTTTGTAGTTGACAAAATAAGGTGCCGGGCTTTTGGTCTGTTGGGTCATCAAATCCCAGCGAAATTGATTCAATCCCTTTTTGCCGTCTATATCAAAAGAAACTATTGGCTTTGGAGAGTGGTTTGATGCGGCATCCGATTTTGGTTTCTCATTCGCCGCGAATACGGACATTTTTACTTTGCTCGCTTTTTTCAGCCAAAAAGAAAATGTTGTCCTCTCGGATTTGCGAAAGTTCAAGCTGGGATTTGTGTCGCTTAAATAGGGGCGTTTTGCAATTGGGATTTGAAAGAAGTGATCAACCTCTTTGTCAAAGAGCTTTTGCCCAATCGTATCATGGATGGGTGTCAGGTCCGTTTTGTAAATCCCTCGTCCGTGGGTCGCGATGATTAACTCCTTTTCGCCATTGTGAATTTCAAAATCAGCAACGCTGCACGCTGGTAAATTCTTTCCTAGTATTGACCAGGACTTGCCACGGTCGATCGAAATGTAAACGCCGCGAAAAAGACCCGCGTACAAAACGTTTTGATGAATTGGGTCTTCGCAAATAACGTTCGCCGGTTCGTTGGACAGATTGCTGGCAATTGGATTCCACGTCTTACCTCGATCTTCCGTGCAATATAAATAGGTTTGAAAGTCATCGTAATTCAAACCGGACATTGCTAAATAAGCTCGCGAGTCATGATGTTTCGACGGAAAGATACTTCGCACGTAACCAATCGGAAGGTTCCCCGTTCGCTCCGTCCAATTCTGGCCAGCATCTTCGGAAACCCAAACCGCTCCTTTGTCCGTTCCGGCATAAATCAATCCTGCAACACGCGGCGATTCAGCGATCGTAGCCGCCGCAATTGATTGCCGTTTTTCATCTTTAGAAATGCCGACGTTCGGACTGATCACTGACCAATCGTCTCCGCGGTTTTTACTTTTGAAAATATAGTTGCCGCCCAAGTACAGCGTCTTCGAATCATGCGGCGAGATGATCATCGGGGCGACAAAATTAAAGTTTAACTTGGCGTTTGGATTTTCCGCGATAAACTCTTTTGCAAACCGAGGCCGAATTGGCTTTGAGCGATTGGTCGACATGTTCTTGCGACGAAATGCGCCTTCTTGGGCACTGAAGTAAACCGTGTTCGGATCGTTGGGGTCGACTTGCGAAACGCATCCATCGCCGCCATTCCATGGATCAATCCACAAGTACCGCCAAGGGTCCGGCTGACTTGGATTGAATTCGGTTGCTGGTCCGAAAACGGTCGCGTCGTCTTGGGCACCCGCATAAATTTTATAGGGCGTGCTTTGATCAATCGCAATGTCGTAGAACTCGCCGGTCGGCAAGTTGTTCAAATGCAGCCAGCTTTTTCCTTTGTCGTAACTTTGGTAGAGCCCTCCATCATTTCCCAATACGAGGTGTTTCGGATTGGTCAGGTTGATCCACATCTCACAATGATCAAGGTGCAATCCGGCAGCAGCGCTGGGGTTGATGTGTGAAACGTTACCGCTGATCAGTTCAAATGTCTTGCCACCGTCGACACTGTGCGCGACACGAACACCCAGTGCAAAAATCTCTTCGTCGTTTTTCGGATTGACGTAGATGTCGGCAAAGTACCAGCCGATTCGCGAAAGGAATTGCAGATCTTCCTTGTGAGTTCGATTCCAGCTTTTACCGCCGTCAATACTTTGATAGACCTGCGCCGCGGCACTTTCGGAAAACTCGCGGTTGTCGACCAATGCGTAGACTTTATTTGCGTCCGAATACGATACCGCCAAGCCGATTCGACCGATCTGATCCCCCGATGGAAAACCGTTTTCACATTTCTCCCACGTCGCCCCACCGTCTGAACTGCGATGCACTGTACTGTTTGCACCACAAACTCCGGGATGATTTTCCCACATCGATGCGTAAACAACGTTTGGATCAGAGTGGCTCCAAACGACATCGTTCGCACCGGTCTTGTTGTCCAGATGCAAAACGCGCTGCCAACTTTTTCCACCATCTTCCGTTCGATACAATCCACGATTTTCGTTCGCCGACCAAAAGTGCCCCAGCACTGCAACCAAGGCCATATCGGGATTGGTCGGGTGGACGGCGATTTCGCCAATATGCCAAGAATCGGATAAACCCAAATGTCGCCAGTTCTCGCCGCCGTCATCCGAGCGGTAAACACCTGTGCCCGGTATCGTAAAGTTACGAGCTTTTTTTAAACTCTCGCCCGTTCCAAGATAAATCACATTTGGGTTTGACGGAGCCAATGCAATGTCGCCGATTCCATGCGACGCTTGATTTTCAAATAGGGGTTTCCAAGTCAATCCGTTGTTGGTTGTCTTCCACAGATTGCCTGATCCGAACGCAACGTACATCGTTCCCGGATGGGTTGGATCAAGTTGCACCGATTCGACCCTCGCCGAATTGACGACCGGCCCGACGCTAATCCATTCTGCTCCGAACAGCGACTTATTTTTTAACTGTTGATATTTATTGAATGAATCAACAAGCGGTGATTGCGGCTGGGAATTCGTTAACTCTTTTGCTGTTGGTTGCTGCGCGAGCAATAGACCGGGCAATAATCCTGCGGTAAAGGCGAATAGAAGAATGCGTTTTGTCATCAAGTTCAAGTTGTTGCTGCCGTGCGAATGAATAGAAAATCGATGCGAAGGGACATTCAATGATGATACATTCGGTTGCCGCAAATATATGCACATTGCGATCAATAATCCAAGAAATAAAAGAGCATTAATCACTTGCCCGTGAATTCTTTGAAGAAAATAAAACTTCGGTACTGGCTGATTGGAAGCATCCTGCTTGGCACCATTTTGTTGATGCTTGCGATTCGAGCCCAATTTGTTGATGTGCCGCTTCGTGTAGCACCTGAGACGACATATGTGACATCACCACTGAAAGCGCACGGGAGTCACGACTTCACTGGGCTTTCTTCCAATCACTATGGGATTCATTTTGGCCCTCGCGATGGAAGCGTTCAACGCTTCAATTCGGTATCGGGAGGCTCTGTCGATGAACAAGTGTTACCCATTCTCCGCGCCACCAGCAGCAAATCTGCATTTGATTAGGGACAGCGTTGCGGGGCGTGTGGAAGGCAATTTGGTCTGTTGCGATTAAGGCATCGATGTAGCTTTTTCGATTTCGTCCTAGTATGTCGAATCTAAATTGGAATTTAGCGAAGGTCGCCAGACGGTGGAATTCCAAGCTCTGGCGAGCGTAGTTACCGGTTAGTTCAGCATTGACAAACCACTCGCGTGTTCGATTTTTCTCTTCAAAGAAACAAATGGGTTATTAATCACTTGCTGCCTCGGGCGGCGACGGCTTGTTGTAAAAGGGTCAGTGCGGATTCGACTAATATTTCTCCGCCACCAGGCTTCAATGTCGAGTTGGTCACCTCGTAACCGCCGCCGGCATAGGCTATCCGATTCGGAATGTATGCTGTTTCGCCAGCGTTGGAGAGTTCGATGACGATCGTCGTTTTGAACGGTGAAGCTCGCTTGATGGCCAGTCCCAATTCAACGAAGACTTCGCCGGGAAGGCAAACGATGGCAACATCTTGTCCCAGCGTGATCGCAGTGATTTGAACTGGTAGTTCTTCACCAACGCCCGCAAGCTTTCGGCTGATCCCCGATCTTAGAAGCTCATTCGCTTTGGCAATCGGTTTGCGGTTTCGAAGCCGATCAAGCGTCAATTTTATATGCGCCGTGACATGTTCGAAGAAGTCAACTTTTTCTTTATTATTGGCTGCAGTAATCACTTCTATCGCTTTCTCGACATCTTCCGTGGTCACTTCTCGCAGCGGAAGTTTCACAATCATTGATTTCACGACCAAGTCTGTTTGTTTGAGCGTCGTCAAGTCTTTCAGCTCTCCAACAATCGAATCTCCAATGGAGTTCCCAATGAAATCAGCTTTGTTTCGCGCGGCGTTGTCCGGATCCGAGTGGTTGATGTCGCCGCAGCATCCGGTCGCAAAAACTGAAACGGTGTCCGTCCCAACCGCTTTTTTGATGGTTTCGCTGATAAAGTGTGGATAGTCGGCGCTCCACTTTGTACCGCCAACTGTATCCAGGTGAAGGGCAAAGTTGCTGATGATTCCTCGCGTTTTTTTGGTCTTCCAATCGCGAATCGCAAGCAAGCCGATTTCCGGGTCGATGGGGCCAGCAGTGCGCACGACATTTGGATTGCTGAACTTTTGCCATGTTTTCACCGTTCCATCACGCATCACGAATCGACGATTGAATGCAACCGGAGTCTTTTGCGTCGCCGAACCGGAAGCGAGGCTACTTGGTTGCAGGTCCGAAACTGCGGCCACGATGGCCTCAACCGGACCATCGATCAAACGGCGTACATATTTGGCACGAGCTGGGTCCTGCCGCTGGCCCCCGAGATTCCACCAAAGTTCTCGCATGTAGTCGGGTGCAGTGTGGGTATGAGTCGCAGCAACCACAATGTTATCCATCGGAATTCCCGTTTTTTGGAATGCGCTTTTTCGGATCTCGTGGGATAGATCGGTGGAAATCCCGATCAAATCGCAAACCACAATTGCCGCGAATTTCTTTCCCTGGCGAAAGACGATCGCCTTAGCCTTGAGCGGATCTGCAGTCCCATCCGACAAGCGTTCGTGATAGTAGCCTGCCATGGGAAAGGCGAGCGGCGGCGAAATATCCGTCACACCAATGCCAGCAAAAAGAATCGACGGATCGGATGCCTGTGCCTCCGGTTTTTGTGACTCCAATTTTCGTGACTGGGATTCTTGTGCCGGTGAAGTTGCGGTTGCAATCCCGAACATGCAGAAAGCGGCAAAAGTGATTTGTGACAATGTCATCGTACGAATACCTCAAAGGATAGTTGCACACATTGTATCACGTTCGCAAGTCAGTTTTTTCGTGCTTCACAAACAAAGAATTTTATTCCGTGGCGGGACTCGATTGACGTTCCACCTTGCGATAGAGAAACGCATCTGAGGTCAGTAGCGAAATTAGCAATGCTTTCATGCTGCCGCCACTTTCTGTGTACGATCGATAGGCATTCTGAAGGATTGGCGCGTCGTTAAGCGTCTCGTTGCGACCCATCCAAAACCGAAACACGTGCCGAACGAAGACTTGCTTGACCCGTTCACTTTTTGCCAACTTGCCAATCATATCTAAAGCATCATCGACAGTCCCGTCCAAATTTGCATCACCGCTATCGATAATCTCACCCGAGGTGTTGACTGGTTTACCAAGCTCAATCTTTCGATAAAGACCAAGATGATTGAACATCTCAAAGGGCAATCCGAGAGGGTCCATTTTTCGGTGGCACCGAATACAGTTGTCTTCGCGAGTCACACGCATTCGATGCCGCAGCGTTTGGTTGGGCTCGTCGGGTAACATTGCGTCAACGGTAATCGGTACGTCGGGAACTGCGTCTCCAAGCAGTCGCTCGCGAATCCATTTGCCGCGAAGAATCGCGTGATTATCCATCGCATCGGAATGAGACACCAACCAGCTGGGATGCGTCAAAATCCCCATGCGTTGTTCTGATGGTAGTCGAGTTAGCGATCGTTGAGGTTTCTGTCCTTTAACGACCTTGGCGATTCGAACGTGAATTGGTTTTCCGTTTGAAAGTTTTGCGGGCTGAATGAACCTGGAGCTTTTGGGCCCCTTCTTCTTCGCCTGTTTTTTAGCCGGATTCTTTTGGGGCGCATTGTTCTCCGGATTCGGTGCTGCGGATCGCTTTTGTTGGCCAACGTATTCGCCAAAATAATCTGCATCTTGACGAACGCTGAATACAACACGATCTGTTGTTAACAATTCGGAAAGGACGTTTTTGTCTTCCGCTAAAATCAACTCGATCAATCGGTCGGTGCTTGCGGTCATCGCAAACATGGTTCGGTAATAAGAGTTGGGTTGACCGCCGGCCCGGACCAATGCCTTTGTGTCTTTGCACACCGTCCCGGCACGATCGTAATCGAAAAACTCACGAAAAAATTGCAGTATCCGCGGCTTTCGAATGCGATCGTCGTTCAAAATGCGGGTTACTTCTCGTTTGACATCGTCCCGAGTTTTCAGTTGGCCATTGTGTAGAGCGGCCGTCAACGCTGCGTCTGGCGGGATGTAACTAAATGCTGCATTGATCGCCAGTGCGAGCTCATGATTCTTCAGCATCACCCGACCGTATCGATCAGGACTGCCGGTATCCGCAAGTTCAGTCCGAAAGAGTGCACTTCGGTCAAGGAAAATGGGAACCAAGCCGAGAATGATTCCTTCTTCTTTTCCAAGATCTGCGATTGATTCTTTTAAAATGCTGACGTATTCCTGGGACTCACTTTCAGTCGGTGGTCGACAGGTTAACGCTTCAAACAGAAAATCGACCGCTTTTTTCAATCCGTTTTCCGAAACGGTTTCTTCATGGATCAAATCGTAGACGGGCGTCAGCGGTCGCATTGGAGACTTGCTGTAAAACAGACTTTGGCTCAACCCGCGAACGCTCTCGTGTTTATATTTTTTGTCAATCTCTCCAACCTTGTCTGCAAACTGATACGGTTCCGCGTCCGGCCCGAACGCCATGAATCGAAGGATGTTCTCGGCGTTGGCGGCGATTTGAGTGGCTTCCGCGCCGTTGATGGAATAGAGGATTGGATAATCCCGAAGACCATGCCGATCTGATGTTGTCAGAATCGGAGGGAAGCCGGTGATCGCCGCAGCGTACGCTGCTGTGCCGCCTACCCAGCCAATCAAGCGATCAAGACCGTAATAGACTTTGACCTCACCTTCTTGATTGGGCGGAATAAAATCTCCACGCGTTCTCAGACCTGGGCGATTCGGATTAAATTCCGGCTCGCGGTTGATTAATTCGTTCAATCTTGTCAGGTGTTCTTGCGGATGAATTCGCCAAATACGAGCGGGTGTGGACGGTGGTTCCAATCCGGCGGGCAAATCGCCAAATAGAACATCATGATCCAGATAGTTTCCTTTGGCGGGTTGAAGGTGCGCGTTGAAGCCACCTTTGTCCTTCATCGCAAACTTAAGTTCTTTCGTGATCCAGTTCGAAAGTTCCACACGCCGCATGGCAGCAGGTTGGTCGCTTTCATCGCTTGGCGGCATCTCTTTGAGTGCGACTTGATCCCAAATTCGTTTCCAAATTTCTGCGTTGTCCGCGTCGACGGTTTGGAGTTTATCAAATGAAATGTCTCCTTCGCTTGCACCATCAGCGTGACAGTCTGCACAATACTGGTCCAGAAACGGCTTGGCAAAACTCTTGAATGTCGCGGGCTCATCTGCCAAGACTGATGATGCAAGAGCGAAAAAACAAATGCAACAAAACACCGAAAGCCGTGACGTCAATGAACGCAGCGCGGAATACGGTTTAGAAAAAAAGCGAGTATTGCCTCCCGCATTCGGATTAATTCTTGCGAAATGAAAAAGTGACTTATCGTTTAACTGCATTTCAAGTTTCAATTTCATTTCCGATGCTCAAGCAATTTCGGTTGCAACATGGATTCTTGATTCCAACAAAACGAGTCACGCTTTGAGGCTGTGCATCATTTTATCGACGTCACAAACTAGCAGACAAGCTCCGTCGTACCGTCCGCATTTTTCAACAGAAAATCAAACGGGTTGTGATGGCTACGGCACACGGAGTGTCCTGCTACCAAAAAAACACAGGCCGTTCGGGCAATCAAATCAACAGCCTATTAAGCCATTAATTCTTCGATCGGTCCGACCTTCGTGTCATGCACGTTCGCGATGCCCTTGTCCATGTTGAAACGATCATTTGGATTTCCAATTGCGCGAAGAATGGTCGTGTAAAGTGCGTTGATGGGACGTCGACCATCAAGTCGAGTGTACTGTCCGGTCTTGATTCGTCCGCCGCAATTCCCCAAGAGGATAAACGGCCAATCAGCCCCATTGGTATGTTGTTTATCTGCGTTGTTACTGGTGTAAACAATCAGAGTGTTGTCCATCATCGTGCCGTTTCCTTCTGGCATCGATTCGAGGCCCTCAATTAACTTAACCAGCATCTGACAATTGTATTTTCGAATTTTGATCCAAATCGGATTGTTGGGTTGCTTCATGTGTCCAAGATTATGTCCCGCCTCGGTAATGCCTAGTCCTTTCCAAGCGCCAAAAATTTCTCCGCGGCCAGACCCAATCGTAAGCACATTCGTAAGACCGGCCTTTAGCGCCGCGATCCCAAGGTCAAGCAACGCATCGTGCCAATCGGTATCAAATTTCGGATTGAGAAACTTGTCGTCATAGTCTGGGGCAAATTGCTTTAAGTGATCGGACACGCCCGCCAAACGTTCGCGCAGTCCGTTAATGTCTTTGAAGCCGTCAACATAACCGCCGTAGCGTTCGCGATCACCTGACGGCAATTTCTCGCCATGCTGTGCAGCTAGCTGCTCGATGCGATTGAAAACCTTT
>CAJQQR010000169.1 GCA_905480545.1 uncultured Pirellulaceae bacterium | reverse complement strand
TCATTGGTCAATTTCTTCCCCCTTTGAGCGTTAACAGAATTGATGTACCCGTTGAGCTTGTTGACTACAGTTGTGCTCGAGCCAAGAGCTCCTCCGACATAGGCATCAACTGCGTTTTCCAACTTCGAGTCGAGTGCGTTGTTGATGCCCTTTTTGAGATTCAAACTCGCCGTGTAATCGATAAGATCCGTAGTGGCGTCGTCGACTACTTCCTGAGCCGGCCCCGAGAAGTCATCAGCACCAACGTAGATTTGGATCGTCACAGAAGCGATCTCGGTGCCATTGTCGAATGCCTTCAGGTAGATGTCGTAGACACCGACTTCAGCAGGATCAATGTCCGTGAAGAAGTCATATCTCCAAGACTGTTGAACCACTGTTTTTTCCGCTAGGAGTGTGTCGTAAGCAACTTCATTTTGATATGGAGCTACTTCTCCTCCGCCATTCGTGGTAGTGCTGGTCCCAAAATAATGAGGAGCCCAGGGTTGAATTATCGGATCGAACGCAAGGAAATTGGTGCCGAGCGTCGGGTCTTTGTCCAAGCCCAGTTCATACGTGAAGTTTCCCACAGGTACTGCATCTGTACCGGAGGTGTCTGAATTGATACAGAATTCGAAACTCCACTCCGATTTATCCCCCAGATCTGTCCGCGTCGAGAAACTGTAGGATCCATCACTGTTGCTGTTAAAGGTGTTTTCCGGTAGACCGCTCGCATTGAAGCGGAGCTTGCCGCGAAGTGCCAGTTCGACGCCCGCCGATCGTTGGATCGTAAAGCCACCGTTAGCGTTGCCAGATCCAAAAATCACGTCCGGCGTTACATCGCCGTCATAGGTGGTCTGGCCAAATACATTCGCTCCTGTCAGCCCTAAAGCAGCGACTGTGAGCAAAATTCTAGTTAGTCTCATTCTTTTAACCTTCACGTAAAAACAGAAAAAATAAAAATAGAATAAAATGAAAATCTGTTAAGCAAGGACGGCGAGGTTGACAATTAGCCACGACGCTGAAAAGAAAATCAGTGTCTCTGGCGTTCGTGCCAGTGCCAAAAGCAAATATTGAACACGGAAGACTCACTTGGCTAGCACATAAACCGAAGTTTGTCGGCTAACCGCCAAAACTTACTTAAAAATAGTTCACCGCATTGCGACCGATGCGTTGGATTGTGCGTTGCATCCCGTCAAAAGTGCTAAAAACACTGGCAAAACTCAGTTCTTTCGAGTCCTGCCTGGCCTATTCTTATGACCCTTAGCGTCATCCACTGTCACACTTTGTCCGTGTTTTACGGGGTTTTCTGTTTTACGGGGTTTTCTGTTTTGCTTGTCACTTCATTGCCCCCCTTGTCTGACATAGACTGCAGCGCATTTCACGTCACCTTCGCAGACTGATTCAACGATTTGCCAAAATGCTCGTCGATGGTTTGGAGACCATGCATCTTTGCAACCTTTGAAGAGTTCCCGATCCAACCGCAAACGCCATGAATCGGATATTCATTGACCAACTCGCTTCCTCCAGTTGAACGCATGTTTTGAAAGGGTTTCTGCCAAGGTTCGAAGTCGGCATTTCTCACAATCCGGTTGAACGGCGTTCTCAGATTCGCGTTTGAGCAACGACAGCGATTGATGACAAACGTTTTACCCTCAGTCTCCGGACGTTCCCACACGCCATTTAATGCACTCTCCAGTTCTGGAAATCCGGCATCTTTTCGAAGTCGATCGACGGTGCGAGTCGAGCATTGGTATCGCTCAGCGACTTGCTATTTAGGAAGCAGTTATTTAGATGCTGGGGCAATTTGAGAATCCGACATGAGAGATAGGCTCCTCAACAGCAGAAAACACATCGTTTGAAAGCCTGATCCAGTGGCCCCTAGCGTTGGTGATTGACTGAGCGTCTCGATAGAAGGCGCTACGTTGTCACTGCAAGTCCAATTCTGAATAATCGCAAACTCTTTTCATCGCAAGCCGATGCACTGAAACGATTTGCCCTTACAGAGAATAAAGCAACTGAATCAGGGATGGACAGTCGTGTGGCCGTGTAATGTTAGCGTAAAAAAACCCGTCGCCGCACGCCTAGCAAACAGCAGGACACTTGGCAAACAGCATCGCGGCAACGGGAAAGTGGTTCAATTAAATCGCTGAATCTTCCCACGTCAGCTTATCCAAACCCTTGCCCAATGAGCACTTCAATCGCCTGCCCAATTGAATTTCGGGTTTTATCTATGCAACTGTCCTCATCGAAGCAAAGACAGGCTTTTTCAATTGAAATTGGGCTTCCAGCATTGGATTTGGGAGTCTCGAATGTTCGAACCGAGGCAGTCGCAAGATAATCACTATCCCAATCGCCTAGTTTTTCGAGGATGCAAACCCAGAGCCGCTTTAGCTGTTCGTTTTTAAGGTGGCGCAGCTTGTAACCGCCCACTCCATTCGACTCCGTTTCCGCGAATCGGTTCAAACAATCCCGCACCTCATCTACCGTCGAATCAAACGTCAGTGATTTGGCCGCGTAAAACACTTCACCCTCGCCAAGCTTTGATGTGGCCAAAAATTCATTCAGTGTTTTGAGAATAGAATCCTTGCTCGCAACCTCGACAACTTTAAGGAGTTGTTCTGAGGTTAGCGCTACCCCTGAAAATACCATCGCTTTCCTATGAGTACTTTGTTGATTTACAAAACAGATGGCATCGATCTGCAAACAGGGTGCCAAAGTCATTTAACGATCATTTCAATAACGTTTTCTTACCCCACCGAGCGAGAACGCACTGTTTCCCGTCCGTGCCGCACACCTTGCCCGGCTTTGGCCTGCCATTCCCACCAACAGGCTTGATCGGCTGTGCTGTTGGCAGTGGAAGCAAAGCCAGTTGTGCGATTGGCGAAAAACGAGTCGCGTCGTGGTCCCAATGAAACTGGCTCACGGTTATTGCAAGATTTTTCGAACTTATTCGTAATGCAGCCTAGCCATCTTTGGAAAATCGCTTCATAGAATTATTTCAGAGCAATCAGAGATCAGTTTGTTAGTCCCACAAGTTGAAGGTCAATCAATCACGATTGCGGGAAAGCCTGTCGACGAATGCCGGATTGATAGAAAAACCGAGATCCATTTTGGCCGGCAGCGTTCTGGGCAACTTGGATTCCAAGGAATTCGCTTCCTTAGGCCAGACGAGTCTGGCCTGACGATAATGTAATTTTTTACGAAGAACGCACAGGAAAGTCGAGCAGTTCACACTGTTGGAAATGCATGAACGCGCCGATCAAATTTTGGGGAGTACTCCAGCATCATGAGATTTCCAAAACAAATATCCGATGCTTGAGAGTCCGGCTGAACCATAAACCATTAGCATTACCATAATTTGATATCTGGCAGCGATGAACGGGGATATACCCGCCAGAACCTGCCCTGTCATCATTCCAGGTATGGAGACAAGACCGACAGCCATTAAAGAGTTCGTGATCGGAATCAACGCGGCCTGCAGCGATGTTGCACGAGACTCTTCAATGGTAAGACCCTGCTTGCGTTCCGATTCAAATCGTTCGGCGGCTAAACTAACTGCATTCATCCCATTGGCGAAGACCATGCCGGCGAGGGGCACCATAACCTGTGGTGCAAACCACGGATCAACCTGCAGAATAAGCTGGGTCGTAACGATGTAGGGGATGCCTCCTCCGACCAGTATTGCCAGCACCGCAGCTCCAAAATCGCTCCAGGTAGATGGAATGGTTCGAAGTGCAATTGCCGCCGCAGCCACGATCATGATCGCACAAACGATAGGGACGATGATGCCGTGATTCGATTCAAAAATAAAGGCCAGTAAGAATCCGATCATCAGCAGTTGAAACACCATTCGCGCCAAGGCAACCGCCGGCTGGACAATACCCAGTGACCAGCGTGCCAACACGATCAGCACCAAAGCCGCGGGAATCAGCCCAATGGCCAGACGTAACAACGAAATGGCTTCAACCGAGCCCATTGATCATTCCTTGTTTAGGTAACTTTAAGACGCAAGAATCATACCATCAATGTTCAGTTCTGGCGTATTTGACTACACCCGCAACCGCGCTCGCGTGGGTCTCAACTTCAGAAAAACGTTCAAATTCAGTCCCCATCTCGCACGGGTCTAAAAAGCGGACGGTAGAATTTTAAAGTAGAGCATTCATTCCATGAACGACTAAAGATCCCCTAACCTATGATCAACGGGTCGCGAATTAATTGGCAAGATAACCGATAAGAATTCGACAACTCGAAGTAAGTTCAGCATACCCACAGTTGACAACACAGCATGCAAAACCGACCTGCATTACTTTAGGAATTCGACCAGATCAGCAGTCTCCTCCCTTGTGGCTCTTCCCGAAGAAGAACGTGATCGCGCGGCGACTGTTGCTGTTTATTTACTTGACGAGAAAACCACTCCCGAAACATTTACACTGGCTGCAGAAAGCGATGAAGATACTGCCGTGGAATTTGGAGGGAAATCCAAAAACATTATCGCGGATGATCAGGACAAAGTCGCTCAGAATCAAGTTCGATTGGAACTGCAGCAAATCGAGTTAGCGACAAATGCCTTCGATCTAAGTACGGGAAAACGGCCAACCAACATTGGCGATCTTGTTCGGCGTCTCAAAACGATGAAGCCCCAAGATAGGCGAGGACCCTATTCAGCCAAACAAGGAATCACGAAAGTCACGTGGTCGAATCCATAAAAAACCAGTCCATGCGGAAAAACAAAATCCATCGCACCCTTTTACGGTATCGATTGATGGCCATAACGCAATTTCGGGCGATGATAATGACCTTTTTTTTGTAGGCGAAAACAGCACCCCGTTACTGCAGCCGAACCACACGCTCAATTACTATCATGGGCTGACGTCCATGGCTTTTGGATGCCATGCCTTAGACATTCGTTCTAAATGCGAAAATCAAAACGGATGACTTGCCATTAAACAATGTACAAGCGAAAATTATTAAGCAACGAGCTGGTTAAAATGGCAACAGACCAAAAAACATCATGGCCAATCGGGTCCCCCAAAAGAGCGTTTCAGCGGTGGGCCATCCGGCTGATGAAAAAGTGACTTTTCTCACAACAATTGCTTCGTTTAAATGGAGCAGATCAGGCCGGTCATTTTAGAGAGGAAATGAATCGATGAAGGGCGTGATTTTCACCGAGCTGCTTGACATGGTGTCACAGCAGATTGGTCAATCGGATGTCGAGGAAGTACTGAATTCTTTGGAACTGCAGTCCAAGGGTGCATATACGGCGGTTGGGCAATACAATTACGGAGAATTCTTTGCCATTCTCGGGGAATTCTCTGATAGACTATCGATCACATTTGAGGAAATGTTAAACCGTTTTTCGTCTCATCTTTTTTCTTACTTTAGCAAAACGTATCCGAGATTTTTCGAAGGCGTGGATCTGTTCCAATTTCTCCAGAACATCGACGACTACATTCATCCCGAGGTGCGAAAGTTGTACCCAGATGCAGAGCTTCCAAGTTTTTCCTCCAAATTGGAGGGTGATTTTTTACGGCTCAAGTATCGATCAAGTCGCGGGCTCGGACTTTTCGCCAAAGGGCTGATTCTTGCTGCAATCGAGCACTTTAATGAACCTGTTGCTCTAGAGGTCAAAACGGATGATAACGATCAAAACAGTGTCGAGTTTCAGCTAATTAAAACCCAAGCTTAGAACAGCTATGGATGAAGTCTCACTCCTGAAAATTGGCATTGAACGGGAACGATCGGCCAGGCAACACGCCGAAAAACTCCTTGAGCAAAAATCCGCGCAGCTTTATGAACTAAACAGCAACTTGGAGCAGCGGGTTGCAGAAACTCTTGGTGAAAGCCAAAAATTTGGCCTCGCGCTTTCCAGCTGCAATAACGCTGTTGCGATTTTAACACCAAATCTTTGCGTCACTTGGTGCAACGATGTCAGCAAAAGACTTTTTAATTCTCCTGCAAACGACAGTGAGTCTCTCAATTTGCGTTCCGCATTTAAAGTCGCCAACAAAGACTGGAGTTGGGAGAACATTATCGCCAATGCGGGTCAAGATCAGACGTCAAGATTTGAGATCGAAATCGAAATTCCGGAATCGACAGAACTTTTGACGTTGCTATTCAGCCTAACGCCAATCCTGGATTCCAATCAAAACACAACAAGCCTGATATTTGTTGCCACCGATGCGACAGAACTACGGCGAACACAGAAAACGCTTTATGAAAAAGAAACGCAGTACAGGCTGATCATCGAGGCGATTGGAATGGGACTGATCGACGTTTCATCGACCTTCAAAGTCAATGAACTTAATGGCACTGCTGCCAGTTTGTTTACCAATGACGTTACCGAAAAGAGTTTTTTTGAGTTATTTCGTTTAACTGGCGAACATCGCAACCATCAGGATTTTTTTCAAAATTCACAAAACAGTGTTGAGTTGCAAATCACTAGAGAATTTTCCGCCTTCGAGACGGAACGTTGGTTTATTGCATCTTGCGTCGCCTCTTCAGATTCTGAAGATCCCAGCTACCGCGTGACGTTACTCGATATCACTTCGAGGAAACTAATGGAGCTAAACCTGCATGACGCACGGGAAAAAGCAGTCGCTTCCAACCTCGCAAAAAGAAAGTTTGTCGCAAACATTAGCCATGAACTCCGCACTCCTATCAATGCGATCGTTGGATTCATGGATCTACTCGAGGCCGCCGAGTTCTCCAAAGAACAAAAAGAATTCTTTAACGCGATGAAAATTTCATCACATTCGTTAATTGAGCTTACCAGTGACCTGTTGGATTTTTCAAAAATTGAAGCCAACCGGTTAAAAATCGAAAAAAATGAATTTGAAATCCGATCTTTGGTGGACGAGTGTGTTAATACGTTTGGTAATCAAGCAAATGAAAAGGGCGTAAGTCTTACACTCAGCATGCAAGATAATGCTGTGTCGAGGTGCATTGGCGATCCAGCGAGAATCCGACAAATACTGATCAACCTGATCAGCAATGCCGTGAAGTTTACGCAACAGGGTAGCGTCAAAATATCAGTCGATTCACATCAGGTTAATGACACAACATCAAACTTTTTGTTTCGCGTAAGTGACACTGGAACTGGTATTCCAGCCGAACTTCAAGAGATTGTGTTTAGTGAGTTTGAGCAGGTAGGCAGCCCATTCAGACCAAGTTCAGGGGGGACCGGTTTGGGACTGACAATCACAAAACAACTTGTGGAATTGATGCATGGCGAAATCCGAATCCAGAGTGAACTAGACGTTGGAACCGACGTTTTTGTTCAAATCCCGTTGCAAATTGGAGATCGCATGAAAGACTCCGGTCTTCGATCTGAAGAGTTTCAGTGGACGGAACACAATCACAGGATCTCGCTATTGATCGCCGAAGACGATCCTTTCAATCGACTCTATTTTGAGAATGCGCTTGCTCAGTTGGCTGTCGATTTTCGGGTGGCTGAAAATGGAAACGAAGTAATTGCCATTTTGGAAGAATGCGGCGACCAATTCGATGGAATCCTAATGGATGTTCGCATGCCTGAATTGGATGGGTTAGAAGCGACGAGAAGAGTAAGAAATATGCTCAAATCAAACATTCCAATTGTTGGGCTCACGGCCAACACAACGATCGATGATCGGGTTGACTGTATCAAGGCCGGAATGGATTACTTTCTAGCTAAACCTTGTACGATAAAACAAATTGAAGAAATCGTTCGAATGCTGCATTCTAAATCGCGATCACCGAGCAATTTGTAGACCCATCGTCGAAAAGAATTTAAAAAGTTCATTCACGACATACGTTGATACCGCAGCTTAATTGAAAATATCGCTTCTTGAATCACGCTTGATCTTTTCATGATTTTTTCGCCGATGCTTTCGACGTGCAACGAAAAATCATTGAAAGATAATTTCTATTCAGCCGATCAGCCTTCCGTACTGAATCGCTGCTTAAATTCGTTGGCCAAATGTTCTGTCGCGTCATGGGTAACATTCTTAATATGGTGAATTTGGTCAGAGACCTCGTTCCAACTCAAGTCGTTGGCGAGGGATTGGTTCAGAGTATCACACAGCGCCGCCAGTTTTTCTGCTCCAGCAAGCGCAACGCAACCCTTCAATCGATGAATTGAATCCCGAAGCTTTTCGACGTCCCTCGAATTCACCGCCTGGATCGCGCGTTCGATCGATGCGAAATTCGACATTGCCATCGTCTCCAACAAGGATTTCAATTTGGCACCATCGTTAGCAGCGTTGGAAGCAAGTTGGTCCAAGTTGAAATGGCAAATTTGGTTATCTTGGATTTTTGATTTCATCGATGCTATTCCATTTACTTATTTTATTGAAAATAGTCCGTTCACTAACACCCAGCAATTTGGCAGCATTCGTTTTGTTTCCAGAGAATTGAATGGCGATCTTAATGCAGATTTTTTCCAAATCCTCCATCGTGTTTCCAGATGAAAAGAAATGAGTAAGTAAAGCATCAAACGCGTCGGAATCAGCGTTTGCAACCTCCTGTTCTTGAAATTCGATATCCTGTCCAAGAATATGGTTAGACTCACTGAATATCGTTGCCCTTTCAATTGTGTTTTCAAGTTCTCTAATGTTGCCCGGCCAGCAGTGACCCAGAATTTTGACCGTGGCATCGTCATCAAACTCCAGATTTTTTCTATCGTATTTCGCTCCCATTTTTTCCAACATCGAATTAGCGAGGTCGACGATGTCTTCTCGCCGCTCTCGAAGGGGCGGTATGAGAATCTCAAGGACACCAATTCGATAGTAGAAATCGGAACGGAATTTTTTTTCCTCAATAAGGCCTCTCAGGTCTTGGTGCGTCGCAGAGATAATCCTGACGTCTGCAAATCTTTCCTTGTTACTGCCAACCGGGTAATAAACTCGATCCTGAAGAAATGTCAGCAGTTTGGGTTGAACGCTTTCAGGCAAATCTCCAAGCTCATCCAGAAACAACGTTCCTCCGTCGGCAAAAGAAATCTTGCCTTCCTTTTCAGAATTGGCACCCGTAAATGCCCCCTTTGCGTGCCCAAAAAGCTCAGACTCGAACAGGTCATTTGGAATCGCCGAGCAGTTGATTGCAACGAACGGTTCACTTGATCGTTCACTCATTTCGTGGATTCGCCGAGCGATGACAGATTTTCCGGTTCCGGTCTCTCCGGTGAGCAATACGGAAGCATCGCATTGGGCAACTTTGGAAATCTGTCGCTCCAAAATCTCGCTTCGCTCCGACTTGATCGCCAATTGGGTTTTCGGTCGACGCCTAATAGAATTCAACTTCGGTTTCGGTTTTTTTGAAAAAGAAATCGCATCTTGAATGCTACGGATCAATTCATCTGCTGAAAATGGCTTGGTGAGGTAATGGAAAACTCCACATCGAAACATCTCCGCGGCATCTTTTGCCGATTGTTTTGCTGACACAACGATCGATGGAACATGTGGGTGATGCTTTTGAATTCGCGAGAGACACTCACTTCCTCCCATCTTTGGCATGACTAGATCGAGTAAAACAACATCAATTGAATCGTCGAACGATTTAACACCTTCCACGCCGTTGTCAGCCTCAACGGTAGCGAACCCTGCATTCGCCAAGCAGTTGCATATCAACTCCCGCGAGAAGGGCTCATCATCAATAACCAAAATTTTCGACATTTACAAATTACACTCGGGCCCAATGTTACTGGCTTTGCTCGTTCGACAATGATGCCTATTCGCGGGGTGCCGGAATGCTCCATTGATTCCAAAACGACACCTTCTGAATTCATCAGGTCGATTTTTTCCGTTGCTAAATCATACCTTATTTGACTTCTTTGCTCCGGACTCTCCCCCAAGAATAAAAAGCTAAGGCCAAATTTATGAACTAAGGCAGCAAAATTCGGAATATCGGAAGATCTTCCCAGCACCAACTTCGCGATATCGAGTGCCGCGTTGGCTCCTATTTGAGGATGACTCTCTTGGTTGGTCATGACAACCCTCGGATGCCCCTCAGAAACCGACACTTACACAGAAGCCATGTTGATCTGACTAGCCAACGAAAAACTGCTGTAATCCCCTTACATGCAATTTTCATGGCAGGTGATTCCGCATCAGAACACATTGAAATACTGGTCGCGGATTGCCCGCACCAACAGCAAATAGGGTTTTAGAATTTCTATCCAGTTACAAGATCGCAGGAGACTACTCCTGTACTGAACATCCGAGAACGATACGTTTTCATCCATTGCTGTATCGAGGGATCAAAGATTGCAAATCGATAATGTTACTCGTCACGCCTCACCGAGTGATTCATGTTGCCGCCCAAAATGCGACGAAAACGGCAACAAAAAGTTCTATCGAAGGATCTCTAGATAATCGAATGTGCTCTGTAATCGCTGCAGTCCTTTGGCTTTAGTATCACTTTTCGCCGCGAACCATTTGATTGTTGAAAGTCCATCACAGATGCGAGGACATTCTCGATGTCCAGTTCATTCTCTATGTCCCGTTCATTCTTGATAAAAATAAACGAGAGTGACTTTGCCCGCACGCCCATTGGCAGACACAATTCATTGAACTTTTCCCGAAGATTGCTTTCCAGATTCGCGTTTTCGAAATCCTCCGGCGTTTCGGCGCACAATTGCGGCAGGAAATTTTTCAATGGAACAGACAAAAGTGTCAGCCACAAAATGTTTTCAATCGACGCGGTCCGAACTTTTTGAGCCTCCGATTCAACCCAGAGGGCGCCGGCGAACTTTACTCCCGAGAGCAAGGGAGCAATCGGCATTTTCGATGACTCAAAGTAAATAAGTTGCGATGTAGAACGCCTAAGCTTAACAGTCTTAAATGGCCAGAGTCCGAGAATCAAACCTGACTTATTCACATTCTTGCTGTTACCATTAATTGAAATGATGACTGCGCTTTTTTCAACGAGAAATTGGGATGAACATCCGACCCAAGCGACCAATCCACATCCCAAAAACAGAACCGCTACCATGAGGTAACGCCTCTGATTTTTTGTTGAAAGGATCCCACTGGACTCCGTGCCAATCGAGTCGTGGATTGCCGGAGAAGGCAATGACAAGTTTCCACTTCCTACTGCTGTAGTAACTTCCTCTGCATAAACAGCATTGCTGAAATAAAAACTAACGGTCATCAATGACGTGATTAGCAATAGAGTGTTGCTAATAGTTTTTTTCTGGATAAAGCTCATTTTCCCTCCGGTTGGATTTTCATCAGCCACCCCAGCAAATGGAGTGCCTAAGATTTCACCGGTAAAAGACTCGAAAAAAGCAACGCTCTCCGAAACTGCCTGCAATAGTTGCGGCCTCTCTGAAATAACTGCAGGCATTGTCCGCAACGCACTCCCGTCTGCCTTTGAGGCGGTTGGACGTTAACGGCCAAAATAGAACGGAGCGTATTTTGACTGATATGATTGGAATTGCTGGGCTCATCGGCTCCGTACAAAAAACGACTCTGTTTCGTGGCTTTCGCCTCTGCCGAGCAGACTTACGTTCGGTGAGATCACTTCACACCGGTTCGCTGGAAAAATGATCCGTCGTCGTGGCCGCCAACATCAGCATGGATAAAAGTTCCCATTGGTTGGTGAACTGATTCTTGTTTAGCCCAAATCAGATCCGCAACCGTGTCGACGCCCCTGCTTTGACCGTTCTACGAATTATGTTTTTAACTCGGCGAAGTAACATGCTTGCCGATTCAGGCATGGTCTTCGTGCCCGCGTCATGATCCCTTTATTCCCAATCAACGCGTAATTCTTGATCGAGGATTCTTCGTTTGCTCATTGAGAATTTGGGAATTTTGTTTCTTATTTTGAATTCGGCAGTTGTGGACCAAGAACAGGATGAAATAGACAGTCGCATCCATCGCCTAGCCCCCAAGATCAAAGCAATCTCCCACGGCAAAGTTGACGAAATCGTCGTTTCAAGTTCTTTGGAAATCGAAGCCCAAAAGGACGGAAGTTTTTCATTCTATATTCAGTGGTTTCGTGAGAACCGACCAATCCTTTGAAACGAAAAAACGGATATTTTTTAAGAGTGGCAACAGGTCTGCATGCCAGCCAAAAACTGGGATTCCCGACCTGGGGATAAAAACACGATCCTGTTCGATGTCCAGACACGATTAAATCGCAAGAAAGCCGGGGGGCCTTATTTGGTCAGCGAAGAAATCCTGAAAGCCCTGTAGCCGAGTCGGTACAAATCAGTCTTTGTGGACGCAAAAAACTCATCGCACCGTTTTACGATCTCCAGTAATGGACCCAACGGAACTGCGGGCGATGGATATGGGATAACAAACAAAAAGCAATAATCACGATCTCACACGATTCAAACCGCTTTGGTTTTCCGCCGCCATGAATGCCATCACTTTATGACTCGAAAAGCTTCATGAATTCGAACCATGGACTGACGCCCATAGCTTTAGAATGCCATTGCCCACGGTATTCAAGTTGCAAAAACGTTAATGCCATCGGCATCTCAGTCCATGAATTCGGGGCTCTGGGGAACGAGATTCACAATGTTACGGCGGACGTAAACCGCATTGGCAATCCTCCGCAAAACCGGACGATCAGGAAAACGCCCTGCCCAATCTGGCGTACAAACCGTGGCACAATGCAATTTAGAATCTTGGTTTTCGCCCGGTATGCGGTTATGATTTAGCCTCATTGTGTCTCTTGCGGAAATTTAGCTCCGCGTCCAATGATGCGGCCGTAGAGCCAGCGTATTTTTAAAAACCAGAAATCAGACCAAAATCATTTTCCAGAAGGATCAGCATGAAGAAATTACTAATGGTTGCCGTTTTGTCCACGTTTTGTTCGGCGACATTCGCAGCCGACGAATGGGTTTCGCTCTTTGACGGTAAAACGTTCGGCGATTGGAAAGTCAATGAGAATAAAGATTCCTGGAAAATCGAAGACGGCGCGTTTGTTTGCAATGGCGATCGCAGCCACCTGTTTTACATGGGCGACATGGCCCCCTTTAAAAACTTTCACTTTAGCTGCAAAGTCATGACCAAGCCCAAGAGCAACGCCGGAATCTATTTCCATACCAAGTTCCAGAAATCGGGCTGGCCAAAGGGCGGCTACGAATGCCAAGTCAACAACACTCACGGTGATCCTCGAAAAACAGCAAGCATCTATGCCGTGAAAGACGTCATGAATAATTCTCCTGCAAAAGACAACGTTTGGTACACCCAAGAGATTATCGTTAAAGGAAAAACTGTCGAAGTGAAAATCGATGGCAAAACGGTGAACACATATACGGAGCCGGAAGGTAAGAAGGCAGGCAAGGATTTCGAACGATTGCTAAGCGAAGGCACGTTTGCTTTTCAGGCTCACGATCCGATTAGCAAGGTTTACTTCAAAGACATCAAGGTCAAGAAACTTGACTGAATTCACTTGGATTAAGAGTTTGTAATCGGGCACGGTACCCGAAACTGAAATCACTGCGGCGAGTTTTTGGCTCGCCGTTTTTTGTAGAGTTTTCGGTTACTTTTTCTGTTTCGAGTCAACCTAACAATTGTTAAACCGCGTGGGCATCGCCCCGCGATTCTAGTCGCGGCCCGTTGGGTACGCGGTTTAACAATCCGTGAAGCCGCACAAGGCGTCACATTTCGGTCGGTGGCTCGCGGAATCGAAGGAGAGAGACGGATGTTTTCTACTTCAAGCACTCCAAAATTGAAAAATCCGCGGTGGCAACGGACATTTTAATGATGACAACGCACGTCAATCCTGACTTGTAATCATCCGCACCGAGGGTTCTCGAGAGGCTTTTTTGATGTCACGAAAACTGGCGACGGTCCTTTTTGTGATCGCAAAACTGAATGCATTCCGCGGAGCAAAGCGACCGGTTGAAAACGAAAAGTCTACTTAAACCGAGTTTTAATCAAGATTTGCAGAGTCGCGTGAATCCGCCCCAATCGAATTCGTCGAACAGAATTGTCAGCTTCCTATAACACAGACCGTTGTTTAACCAGTTTTTTGGCGGTATTTTAAAGGACTCGCAAGCGTCTTCTCTTTTCGATTCCTATCAAGGTAGACGCCTGATCACGGTTTGGTTGCGGCGTAACGGTGTGCACCAAACTCAATTGCCACTCTGTTTCATCCAAACGGTGGCATTGTCGAACCGATTGCTTTGACCTAACCCCCTAAGTTCTGACCCAATTTCAAAATCATGAGCACAGCCGAAGTTGATTTGCAATCCGAAATTGCAAAAGCAAAAGATGCCCTCGATAAGCACACATACGAAGTTGTGCAGTATCACTTCCACGATTCCACTGGTAGTCCATTTTGGTTGGAAAAGAAAAAGGAATTAAATTTTGACCCGATGTCGGAAGTCAAGTGCTACGACGATTTGAAAAAGTTCCCACACTTTGAAGATGAATGGCTTCGCGGGGGGCCAATCGAACGCTGGATACCGAAAGGACACGCCGGACAGCCGGCTTACGTATTCGAAACCGGTGGTACAACCGGCATACCAAAGTCACGGATGGTGATCAACGACTTTCGCCGCGATTACGAACTCTTCAGCGAAACGCTACCTGATGAGTACTTTCCCAAGGGTGCAAACTGGTTAATGCTTGGTCCGTCTGGTCCGCGTCGATTACGTTTGGCGGTTGAACATCTCTGCCAGGTACGAGGCGGAATATGTTTTTGCATCGACCTCGATCCGCGTTGGGTAGTGAAACTCATCAAAAAAGGGTGGATGGAACACCTGGAGGAATACAAGAAGCATTGCATCGATCAAGCAGTGACAGTCTTGACTGCGAATCATGACATCAAGTGCATGTTTGCTACGCCGAAACTCTTGGATTCGCTTTGCTTGGGATTGGAAGATCGAGGTACATCGCTGAAAGAAGTTGGCATCACCGGTATCTTCTCTGGCGGTACAGAATTCACACCGCAATGGACCCGCTATTGTGTTGAAGAATTATTCGGCGGCCCGCCGGAAGAGAGCGGAATTTACATGACGCCGACATACGGCAACACGTTGATGGGGTTAGCGTGCAGCAAGCCCGTCACTGCCGAAGAACAGTACAAAATTTCGTATTACGCTCCCCAACCCAGAGCCACGACAGAGGTTGTGAGTTTCGACGATTACGATCAAGTCGTAGGATATGGCGAAACGGGACGTGTAAAGTTAACAACACTGACGGATGAGTTTTTTGTCCCGGGCTTTATGGAACGCGATGAAGGCGAGCGTGAAGCCCCATTTGACACGTACCCCTGGGACGGAGTGAGCGGTGTTCGGCCTTTCCACGAGATCGCCTCTGCGACCACCGTTGGCGTTTATTAATCGATTGATGAAATTCAGGCGCCAGTGATCTTTTTGGGATTTCATCCGAAGGCAATGCGTTGACACTTTTGATCCTCGCGTTGTCGGATGAACTTTTCCCAAGACAGCGGGACAAACAAGTCATAAGATTCAAACAATCAATCGTGAGCTTTTGTTGAGTTCTTAAGCAGGCGGTCGGTACGTTTCCCGGTTTTCTGCTTGTTATTTTTCAGACGCAGATTCGAATTTGCTCTCGTGGCTTTTTTAAAATCTAAAACCCGAACCAAACAACTTTCAAAAATCAAACACAACCGGAGAATACCGTGCTAAACGTCCCTGTTTTACGTTGGGGGAAGCCTTACGAATCATTAGATGTGGAAGACGTTGTTCACTTTGCAACCGGTGAACCGATATGCAGACTCAGCAAAGCGAATGGTGGGATCATTTCCCGTGATCTTCGCAAGGCTCATGTGGCGCGAGAAAAGCTGCGCGAGATTCCACCCGCCCAACTTCTGGAAATGGTTGCCAAAGCTGCTGATTATTACGAATCCGCTGATTTGGAAATTGGTGATGGAGTGCAATCACCTGACGACTTTGTACACCAGCAATCGGCGACTACCGGTCTTCCGGAGCACATGTGCCGGAAGAACATGTCGAAGAACTCATTCGTCCTTCGAAACATGGAGCAAATCCTGGATTGCCTAACACGCGGTTTGGATTTGAACATTCTGAACGAAGGGTTTGGCAAGGAAAATCGCGATGTCGTCGTCAGTTACCAGGCTCAAACGCCAATTTTGGGCGCAGTGCTTCCGTCTAATTCGCCGGGTGTTCATACGCTCTGGCTACCGGCAATCCCTCTTCAAATCGGATTGGTTTTGAAGCCCGGTTCGCAGGAAATCTGGACGCCGTACCGAATGGCCGCAGCGTTTATGAAGGCCGGCATTCCACCTGAGTCGATCAGCCTTTACCCTGGTGGCCATGATTGTGGTGGAGCAATTATGTCCGACGCAGGACGCAGCATGATTTTTGGAAGCATGCAAACGATTGAACAGTTTAAAGGCAATCCGAAAGTCCAAGTGCATGGCCCCGGATTCTCAAAAATCATTCTCGGTGATGACCTGGTTGACGATTGGGAAAAATACATCGATGTGATGGCTGAAAGTATTGTCATCAACGGCGGGCGAGGGTGCATCAACTGCTCAGGTATTTGGGCATCACGACACACAAAAGAAATCGCAGCGGCACTCGCTGAACGTCTGGGTCCAATCGAAGTGAAGCCACCAAGCGACCCCGACGCTGGCATCGCTGCATTTACAAACAAGGCTCAAGGAACCGGCACTTGGGCGATGCTTGAGCAGGATTTGAAAGAAAGTGGTGTGACCGACATGACGGGGCAATACGGTGAGCGTCTCGTTGAGCAAGATTTATGTTCGTATCTTCGCCCGGTGATTGCACATTGTGAATCATCCGAATGCGGGATCGCATCTAAGGAATTCATGTTCCCCTTTGCGTCGGTCGTAAATTGCCCCCAGGATCAAATGATCAAAAAGATGGGCTATACGCTTGTTTGTACGGCGATCACCAAGGATCCGAATATGATTCGCAACCTAACCGACGCGACAAACATTGACCGTTTAAACATCGGTGGCATTCCGACCAGTAAATTGAACTGGCTGCAGCCACACGAAGGAAATATCATTGATTTCCTATTTCGATCACGTGCTTATCAGGTTGCCGAAGAAATGGCGATGGCCTAGGAAACGCAAACCGAATAGTACAACCTGGAATGAAACCCGATCTTTTAATTGATCGGGTTTTGTTCGTTTTTGATTTTCTAGACGTTCGAATTTCCCAACAAAAATTGTTTGCAAACACTGACTGGCACCGAAATTTCGGTTTTCAAAAATGCAGGTTGACGTAAAAGATATCATCAAGCCGTTTGACTTTGAGCCTCGGACTCGCATGGTTTTTGGCGCCGGTTCGATTGAGAGGTTGGGGGAATTGGCGATCCCATTTGGAAATCGCGTACTGGTAATTAGCGACCCCGGCGTCGTTGCCGCCGGTCATACACAAAAGGGAATTTCATCGCTGGAAAAAGCGGGGGCGAAGGTATTGCTTTTTGATGGGGCGCAAGAGAATCCCACCACCGCAAACGTGGAATCGGGGCTTGCTGTTGCCAAGGAATTCCGGCCAGAATTGATTATTGGTTTAGGTGGTGGCAGTTCGATGGACTGCGCCAAAGGGATCAATTTTCTTTACAGCTGTGGTGGCAAAATACAGGACTATTGGGGCGTCGGAAAAGCAACCAGTGATTTGTTGCCCATGGTCGCGATTCCCACCACATCGGGCACGGGCAGTGAGATGCAATCGTTCGCGCTGATTTCAGATGCCGAATCTCACGTGAAGATGGCGTGCGGTGACAAGCGGGCATCATGCAAGGTCGCGATCCTTGACCCGGAATTGACTTTGACACAGCCGTCTCAGGTCACAGCATTGACCGGTATTGATGCCATTTCACATGCCCTTGAGACATTTGTGACGACCAAGCGAAATTCGATGTCCAGTTTTTTCAGCAAAGAATCTTGGCGTTTGCTCGCTTCCAATTTCCACCAGGTGTTGACCGATCCGAATGATTTAGATGCGAGGGCTTCGATGCAGTTGGGTGCGGCGTTTGCCGGGTTGGCAATCGAAAACTCGATGTTGGGTGCCAGCCATGCGCTGGCGAATCCGTTGACGGCGGAATACGACACTTCGCATGGGCAGGCCGTTGGATTGATGTTGCCGCATGTGATTCGATTTAATGCGGTCGAATTTGAAGAACTGTACGAAGAATTGTACGATTCATGTAATCCGTCGAACTTTGCTGATAGCAAAGGAGACAAAAAGTCAGACTTGCTTGCGGACGCGGTACAACAGTTTGTTCGCGCGGCGGGTTTGGCCACACAATTGAACGAACTGGGCGTCGAACGCGAGAAACTGGGCCAATTGGCGGGCGAAGCGGCAAAGCAGTGGACCGGAAACTTTAATCCACGTCCAGTTGATGCCGAATCATTATTGGGCATTTACGAACAAGCTTTTTGAGGGGCGATCTTAGGAAGCCTTGATTTACTTGTAAACCGTCTAGTGCGAGCGAAAGAATGCTCGTGGGCAACCAAAAAACGCTGCAGAGGCGGCCTGATTTTGGTGTAAAATAACGATTTGTAACCAATGTTGTTTGATGGGAATCGACTGATGCTTTTGAAAAACTGTTGCTTGATTTCTGAGTCAATTAGAAAACGAAAGTTCAATTTGCCGTCCCGCTGCATGAAAATCGCTTTAACATTTTTTCTAACCTGTGCAAACTTTCTTACGGCAGTTTCAAGTCAAGAGCTGTCGAAAAACGTGGATGTTAATTCCGTTTCAGCAGCCGCTGAAAAACAAAATACCGGCAGCGATAGTATCACTCCACCAAACGATAGCCAGGGGAAAACCAGTGAACTTAAATCTGATAAGGATATGGATGACTGGTCGATGTTCAGAGGGAATTCGTTAGGAACAGGTTATTCGAAAACGACTCTTGCCGAGAAACTTGAGTTGGTCTGGACTTTCAAGGTCCCCAAAGGTGCCTTTGAATCTACAGCGGCGATTGTTGGAGACGTCGTTTATATTGGTGACCTGGACGGTAAAGTCTACGCACTTGATTTGAGTACGGGAAAAAAGAAATGGGAGTTTAAAACAGAGAGTGGCTTCACTGCCTCGCCCGCCGTGAAAGAGGGCCTGGTATTCATCGGTGATTATGACGGAACGTTTTATTGTCTCGACAAAGACGGAAACCTTAAATGGAAGCATGAAACCGGGGCAGAAATCAATTCCAGCGCAAACTTTTTCAAAGACAACGTGCTGTTTGGTTCCCAGGATGCAACGCTCTATTGCCTGAACATGAAGACCGGAAAAGAAGTTTGGAACTTTCAAATTGAGGACCAAATTCGCTGTTCACCGACGGTTGTCGAAGGGCGATGTTTCGTTGCGGGTTGCGACGCACGCCTTCACATCATCGACTTGGAAAAAGGTAAGGGCCTGACCGCAGTTGATATCGATGGTCCGACAATGGCCACACCTGCCGTGGTTGGAGATTCAACTTATTTTGGAACCGAGCAGGGCACCGCTTTTTCAATCAATTGGAAAACGGCAAAGAAGAATTGGGATGTGCGGATTGATGAGCGTGGCGATTCGATTCGTTCGTCACCCGCCATCACCAAAGTGGGAAAAAAACAAGTGATGATTTTTGGGGCGAGAAGTAAACATGTTTACTGCATCGATCTCGAAAAAGGGCATAAGTTGTGGGAATACAAAACGAAATCGATGGTCGACTCTTCTCCTGCAATTGCAGGCGGGCGGGTCTTCTTTGGAACAGATCGCGGAAAACTGGTTGCACTCAATACAAAGGACGGTTCTCTCGCATGGGAAACCGATCTTGGTGGCACCATAGCGGCTTCTCCGGCAATTGCTAAAAGCAAATTGATTATCTCGAACGATCGCGGAACCGTATTTTGCTTTGGGAAAAAAGACTGAGTTCGGGTAGAATAAAAGTTTTCCAATTGAATCAACCAAAACGACTGCACCAATGGCGACAGACGCTGAAAAAAACGGAATCGAAAAAACTTGCGAAAGTGACACACCGATAACGATTGGCTCGGAAAAAACCAGCTCCGAGAAAACCGAAATTGGCAGCTACTTTATCTCCAATTATCCGCCATTCTCGCAGTGGAAAAAGGAAAATCTATCCGATGTCGAAGCGGCGATGGCGAATCCTCCTGCCGATGTTCCACTGGGCCTCTATTTGCATATTCCTTTTTGTCGAAAACGTTGCAAGTTTTGCTACTTCAAGGTTTTTACCGATAACAATGCGAAGGAAATTGAAAAATATGTTGCGGCGTTGTGTCGAGAGATTGAACTGGTCAGCCAGCAACCCGTAATGGGCGATCGGCCGTTTCGATTTGTTTACTTTGGCGGCGGGACTCCGTCGTACTTGAGTGTCAAGCAATTGAATTCTTTGGTGGATCGGCTGCGTGCGAACATCAATTGGGACAAAGCAGAAGAAGTGACTTTCGAGTGTGAGCCTGGAACTCTAAAAGAGTCAAAGATTCACACGTTAAGAGAACTGGGCGTGACCCGATTGAGCCTTGGCGTTGAAAATTTCACCGACGAGATATTGAAAGAAAATGGTCGCGCTCATCTGTCCGGTGAGATTTACACGGCATGGGATTGGATCAAGGCTGCTGACTTCCCGAATGTGAATATTGATCTCATCTCTGGCATGGTCGGAGAGAATTGGGACAACTGGAAATACAACGTAGAAAAGACGCTTGAACTCAGTCCCGATAGCGTCACGATCTATCAGATGGAGCTCCCCTACAACACGGTTTATTCCAAAGACGTTCTTGGAAACAAGATCGAAATACCCGTTGCTGACTGGCCAGAAAAACGAGATTGGGTGAACTATGCCTTTGATCAATTTTTGGCCGCCGGATACCACGTTAGCAGTGCGTACACCGTGGTCAAAGATCCTGCAAAAGTCAACTTCAGCTACCGCGATAACCTCTGGCAGGGTAGTGACTTATTGGCGACCGGAATCGCCAGTTTTGGGCATGTCTCTGGAGTGCATTATCAAAACAAGCCAGACATGGTCAGCTATATTGGCGATCTTATGGATAAAGGGCAATTACCGTTAGGCCGCGCTTACACGCCAACGTCCGAGCAATCCTTAATTCGCGAGTTGATTTTGCAACTGAAGAAAGGCTATCTGGAAACTTCGTATTTCCGAGACAAATTCAAGGTTGATATCATTGAGCACTTCGCTGAGACCTGGAAAGATCACAAGGCGAACGAGTTTCTGGATTTCAACAATGAGCGGGTCGAGCTAACCCGGAAGGGCTTACTTCATGCTGACGCGTTATTGCCGCCATTTTTCGAAGAAGAATTTCGCAACGTGCGGTACACGTAAACCTGATCAATTAAGGTTGACTGAATGCACCAACGACTTGTTATAAAGACAAACCAATCGTTTGCATTTTGAATCCTTTTTGAAAGACGTTTTTCACCAATAGTTCCCAAATCGATTTTCGCATTTTTGCCTCTGAGCGGAGAGCGAATTGCCTGCGATTCGCATCGCAAAACACTCAGTGGCTTCGCTGCCATCATCGGCGAAAGTCGATCCTAGTCAAAGAATCAGCCCAGAAGTTACCCGATGAAAACAGAAATTTTTATGATGGGTGAATTTGAGGCCGTGTTTCCCAATGATCGGCTGTACGCTCGAAATCATATGTGGGCACAGGAAAAAGGTGAGAACTTTCGTTTCGGTTTTAGTGCTTACGCCGTAAGATTGCTACAGGACATTTACTTTCTTGATTGGGAAATTGAACCGCCAATCGCGCTCAATGCCAAGGCGGAGATGGGATCAATCGAAAGCAAAAAAGCGGAGAGCACGATTTTTGCACCCTGTACCGGGAGCCTTGAATCACTCAACAGCGACTTATTGAATGACCCGTCCTCGATAAATGTCGATAAATACGAAGCCGGCTGGTTATTCGAAATGCAGGTGCCACAACCTGATTTTTTGGATGTCAGCCAGTATATTGAACACTTGGAAATTGTCTGGCAGGATGCCCAAAGAACCATCAAAGGTCAAATGAACCAGTAATGGCAAAAAGAATCTCAGTCGTCGTTTCCCAGGGTCAAAGCCAAAACCCCGCCAAGCGAAATCTCGAAGAAGAAATCATCACCCAATCGATGATGGAATCTGGCATCGATGTTACGGTCATTCCGCATCTTTATGATTTGAAGGCGGACAGCACCGGAATGCTGGCCTTGAAAAGCCTAAGCGGAAACGTGATTGTATTGAGCTGGTTGTTCGAGCGGGCTGCTCATTGGATTTTGGATCGCAACGGAGTGAATGGTCACGTCGGACATGTTGAGCTTCAAAACGACGCTGGCGATGATGACGAAGAAGATCAAGATGAAGACGCATCTTCCCAAGAGGAAAAAGATCGTGTCATCGACTCACGAAAAATCCCTAACCGAAACATCTACTGCCTCGACCTTCGCGTTAGCAACAAGGCCGCTGATTATGTCGCTGAGATCAAACGGATTCAGGCGGAGCGAGCCATTGAAATCGTTTCTCTTGGAATTGGCGGAATAGGATCGCCATCTCAAAATGGCGATTCCAACCCAACGGACGTCGAAAAAACGGATGATTCAAAAAATGAACTCAATGGCACAGCGACAACGCCCACTTCGGAACAACTTGTAAGATTTGAGAATCCGACCAATGGAACCGCTTTAGCCATCAACGGTTCTGAATTGGACTCAACCACCAGCGACGACCAAACCAACCCCATTTTAAAACGAATCGAAGATAACGCTGGAAGACGATGGTATCCGGTCATCGACTACAGTCGCTGCACAAACTGCATGGAATGTATTGATTTCTGCCTTTTCGGTGTTTACGGTGTCGATCAACTTGATTCGATTTTGGTCGAGCAACCGGACAATTGTCGCAAGGGCTGTCCCGCATGTTCACGCGTTTGCCCGGAAAACGCCATCATTTTTCCGCAGCACAAAACACCTGCGATCGCCGGTTCTGCTGAGGTTGGCGCCAGTTTAAAAATCGACTTATCGAAACTTTTTGGTGCTCCCGATGACGGAAAAACACCTGAAGAAATCGCGGCCCTTGAGCGGGATGAGCAACTGCTTGCCGTTGGCCGTGAAGCGGTAGGAATGGAGGTTGGAATGCCCAAGCGACAGGACAATCGAGGCGATGGCCCAAAAGACGACTTGGATTCTCTCGTCGATGAACTAGACAGTTTAGATCTATAGGAGAAAGTTGCTCCCACTCCGCCATTTTTTGGAGATGATGCGTTTTGGGGTCGCATCTGAAAACCATCCACTGATTCATGGGCCTTGGCGAGCCCACTCGATCTCTAAAGAAGAGCACCTCTATGGCAGACCCAAACGACGACCGCCAGTTTGGCCATTTGCAAGAAAATCCGTATCGGTCTCAATTTCAATCCAACACTCCAACCGATTCCGGCCAGTATGCATCCGATTCTCCCACCAGCGGGTGCCACCCTCAATTGGAGAACCATCCCTCGACCCATGGGGTCCCGAGGGAGCCAGTCGAACCGCCGCCAAAATCGACGGCTAGTGGGATAATCATTTCGTTCCTGTGCTGGGGATTCTTTTTGGCGATTTCAATTTTTATCGCCGTGAGCCACCACTTACATGTGCCTGTCGTTGGAGAAGTTTCGCCGCGAGCAGAGCTGTTTCAATTGATATTTGGCGCGAAGCTAATGGTTGGAATGAAAACTTTCACTCAAGAGGCAACGGAACCAAAGACTGCCTTTAAAGGAACCGGTATCAAATTCACGTCGGTGCGGAACATGCAGGCCAATTCGGTTCTATTTGCGGAAATGAATTCGCTTGCGGCAGCATCAGAGTTGCTTGACCAGCTTGAGTCGCAAGCAACGGTTGAGGAATACCATTTTTCCGATTCCGAAAAGAAAGTCTCAAACATACTCCGGCGTATTTACGGAGGTGTTGACTACTCGGAACTCAACCAACTGGAACGAGGACTGCTAAAAAAAGAACTGTTGTGGTTTGGCAAATTGGCCATTAACCTTCAACGGAAAGAAAATGCACCACTGTCCACTGAACGACGCGAACTCTTGGGTGATGCACAATCAAAGTTAATCACGTTCGTGGTTGCAGTATTGATTGGCATTCTCGCGTTTGTTGGTGGATTGATTGGCCTGATTATCTTTTTGGCTTTGTATTTTAAGCGGAAACTTCACATCCGAACCGAACATTACACACAACATGCGACGATTTATATTGAGGCTGCGGCGGGTTGGCTGTTGACGTATTTTGCAATGGGCCTGCTTCTCGGAAGGTTGGTGCCCTTTTTCGATCCACTACTTACGAACATCGCTGTATCTGCCATCTCATTTATGTTCGCGGTCTTCTGGCCAATCATTCGAGGCGTTCGCATTGACGCTTTCTTGAAGGATATCGGTTTTGTTGGGAATGTTGTTGTCGAATCCTGTATTGGACTGATCAGTTACGTTTCCTGTTTGCCGATTCTTGCGGCGGGATATTTAGTAACCATGATTGCGATTTTCGTTGCCGGTCCAACACTTCAAGAGGGCGGGCTTTCATCGCCATCTGGTCCAGGGCATCCGATCGTAGAATGGATTTCTGAAGGAAGTATCAGCACGATTGCGTTAGTTTTTATTATGACTTGTGTCTGTGCACCTCTACTGGAGGAAACGGTATTTCGCGGATTGATGTACCGTAATTTACGTGACAACACGTTTCGTGCCGGACATTTTGTTTCCGTGACGCTATCCGCGTTGGTCAACGGATTCATTTTTGCGGCAATTCACCCGCAAGGCATTTTATTTATTCCGATGCTCGGGGCATTGGCACTTTCTTTTTCGATCGTCCGGGAATGGCGTGGTTCATTGATTGCTCCGATGACGATGCACGCAATTCACAACGGCTTGGTTACCAGTTTTTTGCTTTTTGTCATGATGGATTGATGCTCCAAATCGCAAATTGAAACATGGCATTCATTTGAAAAACCTCTTGCCGAAACTATTTAAATGACTTATTTTCCGCTACTAAAGCGAAGGCCCCTCTGAAAAGATTAGCTCAGAAGTATTCGATGCAGATCACGGCGGAAATTTTCAAGTCGATGCGAAAGGTATTTGGACGCAAGCCGGTGTCCAAAGAGCTGAAATTCGATGTATCTGAGCAGGCTGCGTCCGACCACATCAAGAACCTCTTGCTAGGGGACCGCCCATGCATGATTAGCCGCTTCGGCAGCAATGAGTTGGACGCAACGCTCCGAGCTTTTGAAAGAGGAAATACCAAAAACATTATCAATCGGGTTTACCGTTACGTGAGAAAAGATAGTGCTGCGTTCTGGTGGGACGCAAGTATCCGCAAGCGAATGTCCGTTAATGCCGGCTTTTTTCCTACGGATGACCAATCGCTAAATGCATTTGGTTTACGAATGCTGAAGGACATAACAGAGCTGGATGTTTTGGGATCGTGGCGAGACGACGAATGGCGATTGCGTCATCGTTTCCCCAACGCAGTGCGATTGCCGTTGTTGGAATTGGAACCCTATCGTCACGATGCACCATGGTCTGAAGCACTCGCCGGAAAACGGGTCCTGGTACTTCATCCGTTTGTTAGGTCAATCGAAAACCAATACAAGAGACGAAAATACTTATTCAGCGATCCACGCGTGCTCCCCGATTTTGAATTGATTACGATTAAAGCAGTCGTCTCCAACGCGATGAGTGAGGTCAAATTCTCCAGTTGGTTTAATGCACTGGATCATATGTGTGAGCAAATTCGCGAAAAAGACTTTGACGTCGCGATTATCGGTGCAGGTGCATACGGATTACCCCTGGCAGCGTTTGTCAAACGCCTGGGAAAGAAAGCGATCCATCTCGGAGGCGCGACACAATTGCTTTTCGGCATTTCCGGTCAGCGTTGGGATGAAGGCAATCAACATTTTTACAATGAACATTGGGTCCGTCCGTTAGAGTCGGAGAAACCCAAGCGGGCAGATCTTGTTGAATCCGCAGCTTACTGGTAACAGGTGGAATGTGTTCGCGATTCGATCGATGGATTCTGCGCGTTGAGTCTACGACGGTTGGAACGCTCCCTTTTGCCATCTGGGGGATCCCAACTCGGTAAGAGCAAACAGTGCTTCGATACTAACGGATTTCCAAAAACCCGAATGCCCGCAGCTTTTAATCAACGCCACCTCGGCCTGTCAACGCGTATGTTTCGTATTACGTTTGAAACCTGCGCAATGTGATTGATGACCACATCCTGTTCTAAACGCAACCCACTGATGGTGCACCAGAATTCAACCGTATTCCGCACCGCTTCAAAGGGACAGGACGACTTTCCAAAGGCAAAAACAGCGTCCCTGGGCGGGTATGGAGCAAACGAGCCTCGTCATGGCAACTGCTACATAACACAGGAATTCAAGATTTGGATCCATGTTTTTCGATGATTATCCCATGCAAGGAATAGTGCATTTGGCTTCGATCGTGAATGCGAACGACCCAAGGTATGTTGTCCTGTTCAGAAACCAGGCGAAGGGATGATAGCCCCTGATTGGGTGACGTCAATAAATTCCGAATGACTGCGTCACTGCTTCCTCTATGATCGGCACGTTGTGAATGCCCTCCGATCCACGATTCGATTGCTGTAGCCGACGATGACCAATCGTACGGACAGGCCAGAGTCGCCTGTCCATCTTTCGAGAGCACCCTCGCAATCGATTGCAGTAATGCGAAGGGTGACGCCACCGAGTCGAGAGTGTTCATGCAATTGCATCTTCCAAAGACATCGTCGGCAAATGGCAGTTGCGTTGCATCACAAGCCCAAAAGTCAACGAGGTCCGAGTGTTCAAAATCGACGTGAAATTCAATGTCGTCATACACCACACCACCTCGCCGTAGTGGATACTCTACTTTTCCAGCACGGAGGATCCGCGTGGCCATCTTGAGCATTGAAAAATTCAGATCGACGCCCAGCGTCAATTTATTCGTTTTGCTCGCGATCGCAAAACTATTTCTTCCGACGGAGCAGCCCAAGTCGATTGCTACCTCACCACCATCTGACCAAATCGAATGGTTAGGACGGCAGCTGTTAAGACAATCATCCATCACCTGAAATGCCTGAAACGTTGATCCCGCATTTGGGTCACTGTTTTTCGGATTCAAATCACCGTAATGGCACCATCCATAGCTACTCAAGTATTGTCGATTTACATTGAATTCTGAATCCGGTGCACAGCAATCGCTGAGCAAACTTTGTGTCGTTGCACAAAGATCCGATCTGGCTTGAATGTAGCCGATGCTTGCCGCCAGCGTTTCACGAACATTTGGTAACAGAAACGGAATTCCATCGATTATCGGGTATTCACATTGACATAGCAAATTACTGCACCGAATCACGCCTTCGATAATCGATTCGTTCTCATGGCCTTTCGAGTCCGCAACTTCGACCCGATTGATTGCGAGTGGGAACGTGCCATTTTCCTCCGAGGCACAGGCGAGGCAATGAGGTTTCAAACGAAAAAAGTGGCGCAGTTTCAAGGTCTATCCGCCAATGATTACAGTTGGGCAACCGGGAGGCAAAACTTTTCCTACGGGGCTGGGAATCGGGGCCACGCAACTGGCATGCGAGGACATGTCGCCAACCCGCGCGGCAGGCAAGCCACCAATCAACACCTTCGACGATCCCTTGGAAATCATTCCGGGCCCCGCTGGGACACAACCGGGTAGAATGCATGGAGCTGTCATGTCCGTGCTACGCGCTGCCGGAAGGCCGCCAATGAGGACATTGGGCTGACCTTTGATTATTGGTAAGGGCAACCCAGGATGTGGAACAGGAGTTGGAACGGGTGCTGCAGGATGAATGGGCGCGTGACAATGGGGAGCGTCCTGTTTGACCAAATCGGAAATTCTTGCGGCAGGTGGCATTGTTAATTCCTAACTCGAAATTCGTCGAACTCAGCGGTACAATCGCCTGGAAAAATCGAATGAAGTGCGTAGCGGGCGTCTAGCCTTCATAACTTCTCAGATCTTGGGGAAGTGATTCAATTGTTTTGATCGCAACTTTAAACTTACCAAATTTGGGTGCAGACGCGGCAAAACACTGTTTAATATCCTTGTCTTTCAACGTTTTTTTCACAAAGTGAATATCTGCAAACGTATTGCTGGCACGAATTACGCCTTCATATGGCGTCGCATTGTTGGGAACATCCTCAAGCGACCTAAGCTCTTTAATTTCTTTATCCTTCACCGGCTTCTTGCCAACGATCACGCGGCCAGCAGTACCCGTTGCAGCTGCGCCAAAATACAACCATTTCGTGCCATTTGACTTTTTAAGCGTTGGAGTGATGTCTTCCTGCACGGCGCTGGAACTAATTTTGGATAGGAATGCGTCGGCATTGAGTTTTATGTCTTTGAAACTCGATGTGCCTACAGACGTGACCTGTTTCGGATTGACCCTATTGGTTTTGGATTTTACTTTTTGAACAATCAGTTCACGAACGATTGTGCGAGCATCTTCGACAAGCGACTTGAGCACCTTATTGTAATGGGTGACCATTTTCCCTGCAGCCGAAGCCGCATTCGTATCCCCGTTTCGGTCCGCATCCGAGAGATTCTTGACCACTGTGACGAATTCGCCAAGTTCACTCTTTATTCCATTTTCAAAATCGGATCTAAACGAGCTGTATACGTACTTTTGAAGCTCAGACTCTCTCACATCGCCAAGCATCTTATCGTCGAGCGAAGCCTCGAAGTCGACATTCATTTCACCGGCGGTGAACAATTGCTCGCGCGACGACGACAGACAGTCCCGAGTATACTTGCTGACCAAATCTTTGCATTTGACTTTAACGGACGCCATTGGGAGCCTGACTGAAATTATCGATTAGAAGTTGTATTCAAATTCGTCGTTAGTAACGTTGATACTGATTTTTTTCGGCGAATCCCCATCGAGGCTGCGAAGTAAAAGCTCACGGCTGATGTTGGGAAGCATGGTGTTGGTCAATATGGCATCGATCATTCGACCGCCACTCTCCAATTCAGTACATCGCTTTACAATCAACTTGACCACATCGTCTTCATAGGTAAACGGGATACCGTAGTTTTCACGAACACGTTTTTCGATTCTACCCAATTGCAAACGGCAAATTTCAGAAATCATCGCATCGCTCAACGGAAAGTACGGGATGACGACGATCCGCCCAAGCAATGCAGCGGGAAAGACTTGCAGCAATGGTTCTCGCATCGCTTGCGCAAGAACTGACGGATCAGGTATCAAATCTGGTTCTTTGCACATGTTCATGATTAAATCGCTACCGACATTGCTAGTCAATAAAATCAACGTATTTTTAAAGTCAATGAGTCGACCTTCGCCGTCTTCCATGATTCCCTTATCGAAGACTTGAAAGAAAATCTCATGTACATCTGGGTGAGCTTTTTCAACTTCATCGAGCAACACAACGCTATACGGACGTCGCCGGACCGCTTCTGTCAGAATTCCACCCTCGCCATAACCGACGTAGCCCGGAGGGGCCCCCTTCAATGTCGACACCGTGTGAGCCTCTTGAAATTCGCTCATGTTGATCGTGATAACGTTTTGCTCACCGCCGTACAGCGATTCAGCGAGTGTTAACGCCGTTTCGGTTTTTCCGACGCCGGAGGGACCCGCCAACATAAACACGCCGATCGGTTTGTTTGGGTTATCCAAACTTGCACGCGACGTTTGAATCCGCTTGGCAATCATCTCCATACCATGATCCTGTCCGATAACACGTTTGTTCATGACTTCGGCCAAATTCAACACGGTTTGGACTTCGTCTTTGACCATTCGCCCAACCGGAACGCCAGTCCAGTCCGCGATCACCGAGGCAACCGCTTGCGCGTCGACGCTGGGAAGAATCAGCGGTTCTTCTCCCTGAAGTTCGAGCAACTGGGTTTGCAATTCAGAAAGTTTATCCAGAAGTTTTTGACGATCCTCATCCGAAATTTTTGTTTCCTCCTCACTGGGCGTTTTTTCAACCGTGCCGGAAGCCTGACGAAGTTTCGCACGAACGGCTAAAATACGATCGACGATTTTCTTCTCGTCATCCCATCGCTTTTCAAGCCCAACCAATCGCTCTTGGGCAACTGCAAGTCGCTCGTCTGCTTTGGTTTGACGTTCACCAATATCGACACCAACTGACCTTTCACGGTCAATGATTTCCAATTCGGTTCTGAGTGCCTCAATTTGACGGCGACAATCCTCGACTTCTGCAGGGACAGAATTTTGACTGATCGCGACTCGGGCACATGAGGTATCCAACACGCTCACTGACTTGTCCGGCAATTGACGAGCCGGAATGTAACGATGGGAAAGCTTCACAGCCGATTCAAGAGCTTCGTCAAGGACTTGCACCCGATGATGTTGTTCGAGAGTCGATGCCAAACCGCGCATCATCAATACCGCTTTTTCCTCAGACGGCTCGAGTACCTGCACGACCTGAAAGCGTCGTGTCAGCGCTGGATCTTTTTCGATATGTTTTTTGTATTCCGCCCAAGTTGTTGCGGCGATCGTTTTTAGCGTGCCACGCGCCAAGGCGGGCTTTAACAGGTTTGCCGCGTCACCGGTTCCAGCCGCTCCACCGGCGCCGATCAAAGTGTGGGCTTCGTCGATAAATAGAATGATCGGTTTTTCGGATGACTGCACTTCTTCGATCACTTGTCGCAATCGGTTCTCAAATTCGCCTTTCATGCTTGCCCCAGCTTGCAAGAGCCCGATATCAAGCGAAAGCAACCGAACGTTTTGCATCGATTCGGGAACATCCCCGCTCGCAATTCTAAGCGCAAAGCCCTCCACGACAGCAGTTTTTCCAACCCCAGCTTCGCCCGTCAAAATCGGATTGTTTTGGCGTCGTCGCATTAAAATGTCAACGACCTGGCGAATCTCGGCATCACGCCCGACGATTGGATCGATTTCGCCGTTTCGAGCCTGCTCGGTAAGATCGTTGGTGAATTGAGCAAGAGCTTCTTGCTTACCCATTTGAGCCGGTGAGATCGCCCCGCTAGCCTCACCCGGTACTGCTCCTCCGCCAACGCCATCGGTCGATTGCATCGAATCTTCTGGTGAGCCCGCAACAATCTTTGCGAAGCCATCCGACAAAGCGGCCTGATCAATCTTTGAAAATTCCGGCGAAATCTCGTTTAAGACATAAGCCAAGCTCTTTGTTTTCAGCATGCCTAAAATCAAATGTCCGGAACGAACTTGAAAGTCGCCGCACAAAAGAGTTGCATAGACCCATCCGCGTTCGACCGATTCTTCAACATGAGGTGAAAGGTCTGAAATCGAAGTTGCGCCACGGGGTAATCGGTCCAACGCGGCCGTCATATCGCTGGCAACTTTTGATGGATCAACCTCGAAATGTCGAAGTATTTTATGGATATCCGAATCTGGAAGTTGAATGATCTGATAAATCCAATGCACCAATTCAACGTACGGATTACCTCGCATTTTGCAGAAAGTGGTCGCACTTTCAATCGATTTGTAAGCCAATGAATTCAGCTTGCCGAAAAGATTTGCTCGATTTATTTCGCTCAATGGAAGTCCTTTTTTTCCGGATGATCAATGATAGGCTTTAGCCAGATTTTAACGTTTAAGAATGGTAGGTGCCATAGAATCGCGGGTGATTCTGTTTAAATCCAGCTACGGATTTATCTCAAGTCCAAAAAGGCAAAACGACGCAAACGCTTTGACAGGAAAACTAAACGATCCGTTTGTTGCGATTGAAGAAAGGCCCCCTGTCATCGACTACCAGAGAGCTCCCAAATGCCCGCGAAACGCCGCAGATAAATTGAATCGGTCTTTGGGTCAGAAGTCGTTAACCATTGGCTGACCAATGCCGTTTGCAACGGCGATTTCGTTTGCCCGAGCGAATTATCCTTAGGCCATTTTTTCGGAGTGAAGGACAAGGTCCTGAGGATCCTCATCTGGCGGACAGCGATTCAACCAAGAGACCCAACCAACCTGAATATTGGAACCAAGTTGCATCTGCGGAACGTCTTTTTTTTCCAAGATCACCTTTGCTTGCCAATCCAAAACGAGTCCCGAATAGTTTTTGATAATATCGGCCAAAATCGTTAGGCATGCTCCACCGGGCAGAAAAGCTTGATACTTATCCATCGGAATCGGGCCAAGATTAACTCGAATGCACTGTTGGCATTCCCATACCTTTGATCCAATTGATGTGGTTTTACCTAACGCCCCGGTTTCTGGTGACCTGCCAAGAAGTAGCTGATTGGTTTCCGGAATTGTCAACCAATTCCCAACAAATTGCTCAACGTCGATCGGGACGCTGAAGTAGTCCGTGAGAATCGATTGCAAACCGTCGGCATGATGATTCTGCTGCGAGAAATGCCCAGCATAAAACAGCTTCGTAAGATCATTTAACGAATCGCGGTCTTGCAATTCCTCGGTTCCAATCCCCATCAACGAACCGACGTAACTGGAAAAACGATCATCCTTTGGACGATCGAATTGAATAGTCGGTTCAACCGATGCGTAGGCTCGATAGAAAAAACTCAACAATCGATGGCTAAAGCAATCTGTAAATCGCTGAAAAGTCTCGTCTCGAAAGTCTCGTGCCCTTGCCATCGCGTATTCAGTAAACTGAATGGGAAATGCGCCATGCGGTCCAAACAGACCCAGAAATTTACAGTCAACATACCACTTTTGATTGGCTGATTCCCATTTGACCGAAGCGATTGTCGAGGATGCGAAGTTCATCGACGGCCGTTGTCCGAGCCGAACGATTTCTTCTGTCGGTTTGGCCGATTCGCCCAGCCTCGGCGACGATGATGCACTGCACTCAAGAAGCCGCATGGCGGAATAAAAGCTGTAACGGTATGGCTTTTCAGAAAGTTCTTTTAAAGAATCTTCCGATTGCCAAGGGTCGGAGCCCATCGCATAACCTCGTTGCGTTTGTCGGTAAGCAGTACCGTCTCTGTGAATGAATTGATTGAGGCAAATCGCTGAAAGAACTGCGATAGCACTGCACCCATCAGGAAAACACCATAACCCTGAAAGTTACTTTCGTCCAAATTTAATTTAATTTCCAATCCGCGTCCAAATGATATTGGACCTGCAATAGGAAGTCGCCGCGTAATCGAGCTTGATTGAATTGATCGCACTCCATCGATTTGCTTTTGAATCGAAATCTCGTTGCTGTTACCAAAGAGCTTGAGCAACCCTCGCAGTGCCGCCGCACCACGATTGTCCTCGCTGTCGATGACCGACAGATAATTGAGCGACATGTGGTTAACCAAACGCCAGAGCAAGTCGCCCGACTGGTTGGCAAGAGACTCGCTCGGTACTGTCGGACCAACCAATACATCAATCGCCTGAACCGGTGCACTGATTTCCATCGTAAAGTCAGTGCCGCCGGAATTTAAAGCCATGTTTAACGGCAAGTCACGATTCGTACACCAAACTTGTACATCAAGCTGGTCGACTTCTGGATTCAATGGTGCGGCGTGTCCGTCGACCAGGGAAAGATAACATTCACTTCCCAGATAATTTGTTCGGTATCCGAGTCTTCGTTGACGCTCAGATGCAATCCGTGGAGTTCGCCGCATCGTGTAGTAAGCATTGTCAACCTGACTGGCGTCCTGCGAATTTTGTTTGAAACTGTAAAACGGTAAAAACTGAGCCACCTCATTCGAGTCATTTCCCAACCCAGTCACCGATTCGATTTGGTAGACTTCCATATCCATGGGACGCACGCGATCGGGGACAATATGGAATTCGTGCTGGGTTGGTGTGACGTGAACACGTTCGGCTCGTCTTGGAAAAAGATTGATGCAGGGAACGCAATTTAAAACAAAGTTCGATTGATCTACCGTCGTTTCAATCGAACGGTCGACTCGATCAAAAAGTATAAACAGTTCAATTTCGCGGCTTTCGCATTGCTGAATTAGTCTTTTCAATCCGTTGATGCGAAAGAACAGGAATCGCTGATGAAAGGCAAAGTACTCTTTCAACATTCGATAACCTTGAAACGAACGATTGCCGCACGGAATCATCGATTCCTTATCGTCGAAGCCAACCGCAGTTAATTCTTCTTTGGGAATCCAACCCAACCATTTGTCATTGGTGATGTCGCGCATTCCGATCGAAGTCGTATTTGCGAAAATCTGTTCATAAAGGTGAACTGCGTTTTCCAAGTTTCCGTGCAGAAAGAACTCGAGGGAATCGCATGGAAGTTCGGCGAATGTCTCAATTGTCGTTTTCAATTGGATGCGAACACCTGAATTTGCGTTAGCAACTTTTGCCGGCAAGGCGGCATGAACAGACTCTCGATTGAAATAATTTGCGTGCTGAATCTCAATCGGCCAAAGCGTAACTGGATGTGCGGTTCGGTACTCGCAGGATGTTTGCTCTCTCTCGCCAATTAAACTTCGCAAACTCGTTCCACGCGGGATTTCAAAACCCTGGTCAAGTGCGCCAGCGGAAAAGTTCGGCTGGAACCGAGCGATGGCCATCGACGGTGTCGGAGCAAGGTAATCCGGGTACACCATGTCAAACAGATGTTGCGTCAATCGCGGAAACTCGTCGTCCATTTTTAATTGGACTCGGGCCGCCATAAATGCAAAGCCCTCAAGCAATCGTTCAACATACGGATCAGCGCATTCAAATTCGTCCAAATTGAGTCGTCGTGCAATCTTCGGATACGCTTTAGCGAATTCCGCTCCCATCCCTCGGATGTATTGCAATTCACTGTTGTAATACTGGAGTAATCGCTGATCCATCACTTCTCCCGCTTTGTTAATTCGAGACCGAGACCACGGCGCCGGTGTCCAAGTCTAATTCTGATTGCAACAGAAACTCAAGAGAATATGGCTGAGCCCAAATCTTGCCTCCGATCTCAATCGATACAGTTTTTCGACCAAACAACATCGACTTTCCGAGACTTGCGCTAACCGTCACCGTCTTGCCGATAATCCGTGGCTCGAAAGCAACGATCGCGTCATGAATGCTTCCTTCCATTTTAGACAAATCGGTCGTCGAAAGCGACGAACCGGCGAACCCCGGAACACCATAATTCAAAACACATGTTTGAATTTCTGGAAATTCTGAAAGATCGATAGCACATTGAATGTTGTTGCAATTTAATAGCCAACTTAAATCCCGAATCACAACTTCTTTTAATTGATTCAGAGTCTGAACTTGATCTTCACGCGTCTCTTTCGTTTTGTGCGGTTCATTATCCGCAAGCCGCTCCAACAATGACGGTTGAAGCCGGTCGTGTGCAGCGAGTTTTTCCATGTTGCCCAACTTACTCTAAAGGTTATCGGAGCCCAACATACGGACCTTAGAGAATGAAGCAATATCGGATACCGTCATTGCTCAATTGTAAAGCCCACAAACAGGGCAAACTCCGAAGCATCGGAAGACCAAGAGAAGTACGCGATCTCATGTCATCGGTCGCCAACGCACCAAACGAATGTATTTTGAGGAAACACCAGCGAAATTGAATTTGGATTGCGATTTTGAAAAACGCTTGATGCGGTCCATAAAAGCATCATTTCCTTGCAGCTTTCGTGTGTTGATTTAGAACGATTATGCCGATAAATCCGATTGTGTGTCCTATTTTCGTTGTGTCCGTGCGCCATGTTTTTCCGCAAAAAACCGTTTAACATCTGCAAAGTGGCCTTGCTGCTCTGTTTGCTGAATGGATGCGGTACGCCCAGACATCTGATCGAATTCGAATCGGATATTTCAAAATATCGAGGACTCGTTGACACCGTTCAATATCAAAACGTGAATGATCCGGACGGCGTCACGCAAATTCAGGACCTTGACCAACCGCCCGCGACCGTCGATGACCAGCCCCGCGAACCCTATTATATGTCGGTTGAAGAAGCGGTAATGAGTGCTCTGACGAACTCAAGAATTCTTCGCGATCTCGGCGGACGATTGGTGCGAGCACCGGAAGCAGTCCGAACGATTGTCGATCCAGCCATTGTGGAAACTGATCCGATCACGGGTATCGAAGCATCGTTGAGCGCATACGATGCTGTATTTGCTAGCAGTTTATTTGCCGAGAAGAATGACTTTGCGGCAAACAACTTATTCCAGTTACAAGGCGCCGACACGTTTCAGCAGGATTTCTCTACCTTCCAGGTAGAACTGTCCAAGGCATCATCGTCGGGAACAGAGTTTGCGATCAGGCAAAATTTCGAATACGACGCCAACAACTCGCCCGCAAATCTTTTCCCGAGCGCATGGAACACAAATATCGAAGCTGAGGTCCGCCAACCGCTGCTTCAGGGGCGGGGTGTAGCATTCAATCAAATCGCTGGGCCGAATGGAACAATCAAAAATTTCAACGGTGTTCTACTCGCGCGGCTGAATACAGACATGAGCCAGTTGGAATTTGAAATTGCGGTTCGCGACATGGTAAACAATGTTGAGAATGCTTATTGGGATCTCTATTACGCATACCGGTTTCTCGAATCGAGAATTGCTGCTCGGGATGCCGCCATGGACACCTGGAAAAAAGTGAGCGCACGCGAAGGACTTCAGAACAGTACCAATGTCTTGAATGAACAGGCTAGTGAGCAATACTGGGAATTTGAAGAAGAAGTGGTCAATGCGAAATCGGGACGCGTGATCGACGGCACAAGATCGAATAATGGAAGCCATGGTGGAACTTTCAACGGCAATGTGGGCGTTCAGGTTGCCGAACGAAGCCTTCGTCTGTTAATAGGCTGGCCAATCAATGATTCAAAGGAAATCCGCCCGAAGGAAGACCCGGCAGTTGCGGAAGTCCTTTTCGATTGGTCAGAAATTGCCAGAGAAGCGGTTGCCAACCGAGCTGAAATTCGAAGGCAAGAGTTATTGCTGAAACGCCATGGACTGGAATTGGCTGCAACCAGAAACTTTTTGCTCCAAAGAGTCGACCTGGTTGGCCTTTATCGTTTTCGCGGGTTCGGCAAACAACTGCTTGGTTCAAATCGGGACGGGATAGATCGGTTTGACAATGCTTATGCCGATCTAACATCTGGTGATTTTCAGGAATGGCGTATAGGAATCGAAACAGCTCTTCCGATCGGATTTCGGCAGGCCCATGCAGCGGTCCGACAAGCCCAACTAAAATACAGTCGTGAACAGTCCATATTGGACGAATTGTCGCGTGAAGTGTTGACGAATTTGAGCAACGAGTATGGAAACATCCGACGAGCGTATAAAGCGATGCAGTTGAACTTCAATCGACGTTTTGCCGCAAAAAAACGCTTGGCGATTTTACTAGATCGTGAAGGAAGTTTCGGCGTCGATCTTAGCGACATGCTCTACGCGCAGCGCCGTGCTGCAAACGCAGATTCACAGTTCTTCAAGTCGCTAATCGAGTACGTGATTGCTATCAAAAACGTGCATTTCGAAAAAGGATCGTTACTTCGCTACAACAACGTGTTTTTGACAGATGTGAATCCCTCCGAAAAACTGGAACAACGCCGGACGTCGATCTCCACTCCCATGTCCATCATGCGCGGTGACGCACCAAATGACTTTCCCCCGACAAACATCGCCCCGACAAACATCGCCCCAAGTAATATCGCCCCGATCGTCGACTCACCGCCACGCAACATAAAAAGTGAAATATTGCCGAACAGCAGCCTGAACAATGCTCCACGCCCCGACGTGAAATCACAGAATGATGAATTACCCAAAACGGGTGAACTGAATCCTCCCGTGCCTACCGGAGCGGAATCAACTCGTACGCCGGCGATCAACGCAGCACCGAAAACGGGAGCCATTCAAAGGGATAGACGTTCCAGTCCTCGCCATACGAATTTTAATTTCTCACCATCAGAAAAAGCGTTAGGTGGGAGTGGGTTCCAGCAATCGTCGACCTCTAAAGCAGTCTTCAAAACTCCTGTCGCCCGCTAAAAAAGGCACTAACAGTCAGCAATTCGATGGATTTCGGGTCCCTGACGGGCTAACTCTGGAACCGCTTACTTCTTCAAGAAGCAGATGAACGTTACTTATAGCAAAACTTCTTGTGAGTGAGTGAGAAGGTCGTTGTTGTCAAACGAATGTCTATCCAACCCACCAGCTGTAAATAACCATCCCGATAAGTGACAGAAAAAGTCCAACCACGGCAATCATGCCAATCCCGGCAAATCGACGACGCCAATTATCAGATCTGGTCGCGTCGTCAGTCCATTGAACGAACTCTTGTTCATCCTTAAGCTTCTCCAAGAAGCCTTTAACAAATCCTTGCTTATCCGCAGAATTCCCTGTAGCCGCAACATAACATCCTGAAAAGAGAAACGGCTCTTCAGTTGCGGAATCTCCGCGACCAATTGTCTGCGAAAGAAACTCCGCCAAACGCCCCTTCCAACCAAGGCGAACTTTGGCGAGCAATTCATAGAGCCGCGTATTTCGAGTGTGGACCATGGATTTTTCCTCTCGAAACAGAAAATAACACCAATCTTCAAACGCACCACAAACATGGGCACTCAAATCCGACATCGACGTTGATTCGGGAATCACCTGCACATCGAATTTTTTTCCAAACCGCTGCACGGAAGCTTTTTCGGTTCCGACGCGACGAATTAACTCGCGGAATCCACGTTCCTGTTCAAGCCCAACGATCAGCGTTGTCACTGGGCTGTAAACTTGAGTTGCGTAATGAATCGCCTCAAGGTCACCATGAACTGCCTTTCGAAGTTCTTCCATTTCATCCGTCGATCCATGGATGGCCTCCAATTGCAACATGCTAACAATTCCGTTGATCGCACATGCCGGCTCCCTGATCCGCCGAAGCAATTGGCCGAGGTACTGCAATTCCTGCAAAGACGCGGCTGCATATTGTGGCGATAGAATGACAGGTTCGATTCCAGGCGCTTCGGTGTCGTCCATTTCCGACGTTGAATCGAATTCAGATGGTGATTCGCTGATCGTGTCAGAACCGGCGTCGGCGGTGGGCGACGAGGCGATCGTGTCCTCGCTCGACTGGTCCTCTGGAATCACAAAATTTTCCAGCATCAATGTGCCACCCAACGGATCCAAATCGGGCCCAGCAGCGGGAGCCGGAGTTGCTGCGTTTTGCGTCGGTGCTGGTTTGAGTTCGGAAGAAGAAGTCCGTTGAAACGGGCTTTCGTCATTTTTCCCGACCGCTTCGAGCATAAGTTCATCCCGAAGCGATGCGAGTGCACTCGACCAACTTGAATCGCTGCAGCATATGTAAATCCCGTCTGGGTTGGCATACCAGTGGATCGGTGCCGGGCCTTCAGGTACACCTTCAACTCGCATTCCAAGATTCGCGTTGGCGAAAATCGCGCGTTCCTGTTGCTCGCTCTTGGTTCCCAAAATCAGGTAGATCGGTATGGATCGAATCGAAAGTCCGTTTGTCCCAAGCGCAAACAAACCTGCATTCCAAGCAAAATCCATATCCGGAAAACGCGATGATTCACCTTCCATCCAAAGCCGAATCAACCGGCCAATCAACATCGGAATTGCAATCACCAACGCAACGACCATCCCGATTCGGAACCAGCCGACCGTATGCTCCCAGGGAACGTGGTCAGGATCTGTAAAGAAGATGACCGCCGCAATAATCACCGTGATGACTAAAAAAAGCGAAGTCAAACAACTGGCGCAGCCCGGAACGGTAACTGGAGTCAAGCGAGAAAGGCAACCCTCGCGAGGCTGCTCAGGAGCCTCGGCGTCCGTTCCATCACCGTCAGTATTGGAAGATTCTTCAGAACTCACGTTTTATTCTGATCTCACAAAAATTTTTGCTGGGTCAACGCGCCACCAAAAAGAGCGATCCACTAAGAACTCCATTTCGAAAGCTGCCACCAGAATCGTAGTCATTCTATTGACGCGACGCAATGATTATATGAACAAGGTTAAGCTGCGGGAACTGATCAGTCTGCGTTTGCCGCAACCCGATGCCGTTGATCCTCGGGCGGATATTTGACGGGATTCGTTTTTTGGAAATCTTGTACCAGCAGCGTGGAAAACAGAAAATTGAAGGAGGAAAGCTTATCTTGGGGACGTTTGGCAGAACGAAAATCAGGACAACGAAAGGACAATTAACCCTGTGTCGTGGGCATCAAGATCGGCCCTCAAAACGTCAATTGTCGCAAAAAACCAAGCGTTTGCATTGCCCAAAGCCGAAAAACGTTAATAAGAGATTTAGTAAAATATTGCGTACTGCCGCTTGATTGCGCGATTGCAGATGGTTATCACAAGTAAATAGATGGGACTTCAATTGGGTAAGGCCAGGCAGACATTGGTGATTTGTGAACGTTAATCCTGCTGAACGTTAAAATTGAATCGTCCAGATTGCTTCTAAAACTGACCGAAAGTGATATGCACGTTTTTTTCAATGACCTTACTTTCGTTTGAGAGGTAAGTTTTTATTCGCAACGACAACTATCGTTTTGACCGAATGACAAATATTGATTTAGAAAACCTACTGCAGGCACGATCAGACGATAGTGTCAGTGGAGAAGATCTCGAGTACGATCCCGACTTTGCGGCGATGGAAAAAGCATCGGCCGGAAAGCCCGAACAGCAATTCGGTGATACCGTAATTCCAGCAGAACCGCCGGACTGGCGAGAAACAGAATCTTGCGCCAGAAAGATCTTGGATCGCAGTCACGATTTGCGAGCTGCAACCGTACTGGCCAATGCACTTTTGGTACAACAAGGGCTCGTTGGATTCGCGGAATCGATCAGTTTGATCAAGGGTTACATCGAAAAATACTGGGAAACATTGCATCCGGAACTGGATGCCGATGATGACGACGACCCTACGATTCGAGTCAACGCTTTGATGTCCCTTTGCGACAATTCAACAACTCTCAATTACCTCCTACACGCTCCACTGGTTTCGGTACGTTCAATTGGTCAGTTTAGCCTGTTCGATGTTCGTGTTGCCAACAATGAAGCCAAGTGGCCGGAGGATGCCGATGGCTCAGCACCAGAACAAAGCCTGATTAACGGGGCTTTCCAAGAGTGCGATATCGTGGAGCTTGAGGCCACGAAATCGGCGGTCGAATCCGCTTTGGCAGAGGCCAAGCAAATTGAGGAGATTGTCACGCAACACGTTGGAGCTGCCGATAGCTGCAATTTTGAGAAGCTGGTAAAGGAACTTCAATCGATCAACAAGACACTGCAGGAACAATACGTAAAACGAGCACCATCGGAAGTTCCTGAGGTTGCACAAAATATTGAAGAAGCAGATGCCGATGGAACCGGAACGGGTGAGACCGTGCTAGCAACTCCTTCTGGGCACAGCGTCGGAACAGGCACTGAAGCCGCGAATCTAAACCTTCGAACACGTCAGGAAGCGATTTTGGCGTTGGATAAGATTTGCGAGTACTTTGAGCGGTTTGAGCCGTCAAGTCCTTTGCCGTTATTGTTGAAACGTGCACGAAGACTGTCGACGAAGAGTTTTATGGAAATAATTCGGGACATTTCTCCCGACGGATTACAACAGGTTGAGTCTTTGGGTGGTACGAGTGATGATTCGGAAAATTCCGTTTCAGAATCATATTCCGCACCTAACGAACCAAGTGGAAACGTTTCCGTTCCCACTTCAACAGGTGATAGCTACTAACGGCAGTCGATAGCGTTGTTTTTGACGTTGAGTAATTGCTCATTTTTTGATTAATAGATTTAGCTTGAGGAGAATCGAATGGCGAAAGCGAGTGGGCAAAAATTTGTTGCTCGGAACCGTGCACCACGTGTCCAAATCGAATACGACGTTGAGGTCTACGGATCGCAGAAAAAGGTCCAATTGCCATTTGTAATGGGTGTTCTTGCTGACTTATCCGGAAAGCCAGCCGAAGCTCTGCCAGGGCTGGCAGATCGAAAATTCCTTGAAATCGACGTCGACAATTTTGACGACCGACTCAAAGCGACCAAGCCGCGAGTTGCGTTTAACGTCCCCAACACCCTGACAGGTGAAGGCAATCTTAGCGTTGATGTCACTTTCGAAAGCATGGACGATTTTTCGCCTGATGCCGTCGCAGAGAAAATTGAGCCGCTCAAAAAGCTGCTTGACGTTCGAAACGAATTGTCGAATCTTTTGACGTATATGGACGGCAAATCGGGTGCCGAAGAACTGCTTGCCAAACTGATGCAGGACCCATCGTTGATGTCATCATTGGCTTCCGTGCCTAAGCAAGAAGCCGCCGCGGCACCACAACCGGCGGCCGCTGCTCCCGAAACTCCTGCTCCGGCACCAGCTCCTGCTCCAGCTCCCGAAGCTCCTGCACCAGCTCCCGAAGCTCCTGCACCAGCTCCTGAAGCGACCAAAACAGATGACAAGCCAGAGGGCGATGGCGACGACGATCTTGATTCGTTGTTAGCAGACCTATAGTCCATGGCATTTTGTCATAACCCAAATAAAAAAACAAACTCAAGTGAGACGAAAATGGCAGAAACCAGTCACGAGAATCAAGCAGATGTCGGAGTCGGTGTAGAGTCAAATCAATTTGCCGAACTGCTTCAGAAAGAATTTCGACCGAAAAGCGATGCGGCAAAAGGTGCGATTGAAAATGCAGTAAAAACGCTTTCTCAGCAAGCTTTGGCTCAATCCAGCTTAATTTCTGACGATTCCATTCGATCGATCACTTCGATGATCGCGGAAATTGACAAGAAGCTGACCGAACAGGTGAATCTTGTCATTCATCATGAAGACTTGCAAACACTGGAAGGCAGTTGGCGTGGCCTGCACTATCTGGTCAACAACACCGAAACGGATGAAACGCTAAAGATCAAAGTCTTTAACGTATCGAAAAAGGACCTTGGCAAATCTTTGAAGAAATTCAAAGGAACCGCTTGGGATCAAAGCCCAATTTTCAAGAAGATCTACGAAGAAGAATATGGCCAGTTTGGCGGCGAGCCTTACGGCTGCCTCTGTGCTGATTATTCTTTCGATCACAGCCCGCCGGATGTTGCGTTACTGGGCGAGATGACGCAAGTCTGTGCAGCATCTCACACGCCGATGATTACAGGTGCATCACCCAATTTGATGCAAATGGATTCGTGGCAAGAGCTAAGCAATCCTCGCGATCTCACCAAAATTTTTGGCACGGCTGAATATGCTGCCTGGAAATCGTTGCGTGAGTCAGAAGATTCTCGATACCTTGGCCTAGCCATGCCACGTTACCTTTCACGACTTCCTTATGGCGCGAAAACCAATCCAGTTGAGGGTTTCGATTACGAAGAGGACGTCGAGGACGCGGACCACAACAAGTACACTTGGTCGAACGCGGCTTACGCAATGGCGACCAACATCACACGAGCATTTTCGCTGTACGGATGGACGACGCAGATACGTGGAATTGAATCGGGCGGAGCTGTCGAAGGCCTCCCCGCCCACACGTTCCCAACGGACGACGGCGGCGTGGACATGAAATGTCCGACAGAGATTGCGATCAGCGATCGACGTGAAGCGGAGTTGGCCAAGAATGGTTTTATGCCACTGGTTCACAAAAAGAACAGCGATTTCGCGGCGTTTATTGGTGCCCAATCGTTGCAACAGCCTCAGGAATACGACGATCCAGACGCAACGGCAAACGCCAACCTTTCGGCTCGCCTTCCGTACTTATTTGCAACTTGCCGTTTCGCCCATTATTTGAAGTGCATGGTTCGTGATAAAATTGGAGGATTCCAGGACGAATCTTCCTTGGCAAGTTGGTTGCAAAACTGGATTAACAACTACGTCGAACCCAATCCGGGTGGTGCATCCGAACAAGACCTTGCTCGCCGCCCCCTAGCGGAAGCCAAAGTTGAAATTGAGCCTGATCCGTCAAACCCTGGATACTACAGCTCCAAGTTCTTCTTGAAGCCACATTATCAGTTGGAGGGTTTAACCGTATCCCTGCGTTTAACATCCAAAATCCCGTCGGGCTCATAGTCTTGGGTTCGCGTATGAGTCAACTTGTTTTATAAATTACAACAAACAATCGTCGCTAATTTTACAAAGGGCACGACATGATATTGTGTTACATCGAGAGCTGCAAAGGCGACTCGGAAATTGATGGTTTCACCAACTACTTTACATGCGAAAGTTTCTCGTTCAACGTGGAACGTGAACTGGCAGAGAGTGGAAAAGCGGGGACTTCCGACGTTAACATCGGCGTTGGTGAGTTGCAAGAATGTTCGATCAGCAAAAGTATGGACTCGGCTTCAACCGATTTAGCCAAAAAAGCGATCAGTGGTGGGTCATGCGGAACTGCAGAGATCAAATTTGTGGAGACAATCGAATCTGGTGGGAAAAACTTCAACCAGGTTTACCTGTGGTTCAAACTGGACAATGCGTTCATTAAAACGTGGAGCGTCAGCGGTGACGGAGACGATCGTCCGACTGAGGATGTCACGTTGTGGTACAACAAAATCGCGTTCGTTTATTTCCCAACGCCTGATGGAGTGAATTTTGGTCCTGGAATTGATGTAGCCTGGGATCAAGTCAAGAATGCGAAATGGAACCAACATGCGATGGAACTGACTGCAACCGGCTCAAATGTTCGCTTCGATGCGGACGGCTAGTGCAGGATTTCTTTCGTTTCCAAGTGATCGCATCTGAATATAAATTAAGCAAATAAGAAAAGGGTTTTCGCATGATTTTGGTCTATATTGAAAACTGCCCAGGTGATTCACAAATCACGGGGTTTGAAAAACACTTTACTGCCGACAGTTTCTCATTCAACGTGGAACGTGAACTGGCGGAGAGTGGAAAAGCGGGCACCTCGGACGTCAACATCGGCGTTGGTGAATTGCAAGAGTGCTCGATTAGCAAGAGCATGGATGTCGCGTCCCCATATCTTGCAAGGAAAGCGATTGCCGGTTCATCCTGCGGCACCGCAGAAGTCAAATTTGTGCAAACCATTGAAGACAACAATGCACGGTTCAATGTCGTCTATTTACACTTCAAATTAGAAACAGCGTTTATCAAAACGTGGAGCATCAGTGGTGATGGCGACGATCGCCCCACCGAAGACATCACGCTTTGGTACAACAAGATCGCATTTGGTTATCATTCAACCAAAGACGGAAAAATCTTCACCAATCATGGCATTTGTGGTTGGGATCAGGTGAAGCAAAGTGTTTGGAGTGATGCAAATGCCAGCGCCGTAACGTCGCTAATTAAGGAAAGTGCTCAGTAGCCCTTTCGTTGGATTGAATTTTAACCGGGAGATCCGTCCATGTTTTTGATTTTAATGCGGGTTGGAGATCCCGGAAATTTTTCAGTCAATGGTGACTGTAAAATTCCTGGCTACGAGAAATGGATCACGCTGGATAGCATTAGTTTCGGCGTTGGACGGAATATCGAGGCCAAAAATGGTGGACTGGATATCCAAATCGCGGCACCTAAGGATGAAATGCAAAGCTTGTCCGTTGATAAGTCGGTCGATTGCTCAAGTTTGTATCTGATGCACAAGGCGATTCAAGATCGCTCTTCACAACCGGGTTCGAATGCTCCGACATCTGCAGTGATCCACTTTGTTGAGAATTTGCCAATTCAAGAAAAAAGCACCCAGGATCAGACGTCTTCTTTTCCGTTTTTAAAAATAAAAATGGGTAATGTTTTGATCAAAAACTGGAGTATCACCGGTGATGGCTCAAGTGGTCGACCATCAGAGTCGATCGATCTGTGGTTCAGCCAAGTCGCCATGGCTTATCGAACGATCAAGGGTGGAAAGCAAATCGAAATCGAAAAATATGGACCCAAGGGTTGGGACCAAATCGAACAGAAGGATTGGCCGAGTAGTGGCGCTTGGGCAGATAACGAATAACGTTGCTTACGAAGTTGATCGGCGCAGTAAATTGTCCTGATTTGCCAAATGGGTTGGCTACTTTCGAACCGCCCGCATTTTTGGTTAACGTTTCTCAGCTAATTAAAGAATGGATGGTGAATCATGTCCAACGCAATTTCCGCCTTGAAAATGGGGCAGCTTACCCAGTGCATGGAAGCGTTGAAAAACGAAGTACGACAGGCCCCATCCGATCCTCAAAAACGTGTTTTTCTTTTTCAACTTTATTCCGTCACCGGGGAATGGGACAAGGCGTTAACACAATTAAATGTTGCTCGCGATCTTGATTCGCAGAACAAAACAATGGCGGAAACCTATCAAGAGGTATTGCGTTGCGAAGGATTGCGAGATGCTGTTTTTGACGGAAAACGGTCGCCGACCATTCTGGGTGAACCGCCAGAATGGATGGCAAAGCTAATGCAGTCGCTCGTGCATTTTGCGAAACGCGATTTCTCGGCATTCAGTGATTTACAGGGTGAGGCGTTTGAAAATGCGGAATCATCGCAAGGCAACCTTTGGCTGTTTGACGGTGATGAAGAAGGCCAAAGTTTCGATTGGATCGCTGACAGTGACATGCGACTTGGGCCCGTTTTGGAAGCGGTCATCAACGGCCGGTACTACTGGATCCCGTTTAGCAACATCAAATCCATCGAGCTGGAACAACCGGTCGATCTTCGAGATCTGGTTTGGACGCCGGCCACATTTTGTTGGTCGAATGACGGACAGGCCGTCGGTTTCATTCCAACTCGCTATCCAGGCTCGGCAAGCTCGGACGACGATGAAATTCGCTTAGCGCGCAAGACGGATTGGGCATCGCCTGCAGATGATATTTACGCGGGACTGGGCCAACGAACCTTCACAACAGACTCAGATGAATTTTCGCTAACCGCAATTCGACGCATTGTCTTTACGTCAAATGCTCCGGAATCAAACGGCGAAATTTAAACGTGGTTTGGCTTGCTTGATTAAGCTTTACATCAATTAAACGAAATCAGACATGGGTTGCTTTTGCAAAACTAGCCTCAATGCATTACTGGCCAATCTTAAAAAGATGCCTCTTGCCGCGTTGGCTTCTGCATTTCCGACTCCGATTTCACTGAGTCATATGGCCGCCATATCAGCGGCACTAAACGCGAGTGTCGCCGGATCAGCCGTTTTGTCGCCGCCTACGGCGATGCTAAAGCTCGCGGCTTCTGCTCGACTAAGTGCCTCCCTTAATGTTAGCGCCGTCGCTCGCTTGGAAGCAATCGCGGCGATTCAGCAACAAATGGGAATCAACTTGCTTGCACCAAATGCATCAGCAAGGCTCTCACTGGCGATTCATTCCGCAAATTTACATCTTCCCAGTTTTTCAGCTGCACTGAACGAGCTATTGAAGCCAATTCTAGCAGCTCTAGCTGAAATTTCCGCAGCGGTAGCAGCAATGATGTCAATCAAGGCTCGTGTCGGAATCAATTTGGTCGCATCAGCAAATGCCAATTTGCAGGCGAGCCTTTCGGCTTTCTTGGCAGCCAATCCAGCTATGTCAGCTTCCTTAAATGCAAATGCCACCGCGTCGGCGAAAGCTACTGCGAACCTGCAATTGCATATGCGTTTGGCGGCCGCGGCAAAGTTACTAGGTGTCAACATTCTGACTCCATCGGGAATAGCACAGCTGAGCGCCAGTTTGCAGGCTGTTGCAAACCTGAAGATTCCCGTCATCAATCCGGCGGTGGGTGCAATGGGAATGCTAGCGGCTGCTATTGGCCAGCTGGCTGCGATCGCTGGCGGACTCGGATTAAACCTCCTCAGTCCAACTGCTGGTCCGGTTTTGGCGTCGGCGAAAGCGACTCTTTCTGCGAGCATTAAAGCGATGGCTGCACTGACGATCCCCAAGACACTTCCAAGTGCCGTCCTGTCAGCAACAGCAAGTGCGACAGCAACGGCAACCGCTTCTGCCAATGCAAGTTTATCCGCTGTCGCGGCGGCGGATTTTTCGAAATTAAATTTGCCTTCGGTTCCAGTTTTTCCGAAACTAACGATGCTTGCCAACTTAAACGCTCAACTGTCGTTCAACACGCCAATCATGCAAAATACACCTTGCTCTGGATGCTCGTTTGGAAGAGGCTAAACAAAACAGAACGCTCGGACACACCGCCGTGTCATTCGAACAAACAATGTCAACATTCGCCCCAGCATTCTTATGCTATATTTTATTAAATCGTAATCTCGTTTTTTGAAAGTGAGTTCAGACAAGTGTTGGATTTGATCGAAGATCTATTGTTTAAACTTTCGCGCGTTCCAGGACTTCGCTTTTTGGATTCGTACATGTTACAAATCAGAGAGAAGCGAGGCCGATACGAACAAACCGTCGGTGACTTGAAAGCGCAGAAGGACAATGCAAAAGAAGGTGCGAAGGCGCTTCGTGATTCTCCGAAAAGCCTTAAGGGCTCAAAAAAGAAGCGGTAGACCGACCGTCTAAAATCGTCCGAGTAGCGGCAAACACAATGAATGAATCCGCCAAATCCCGACCGCGTTGTTACCGCAAGAACAAGATAAAGTAGAGCGCATTCCATATCAGTAGCATGAATGCGACCAACCATGGCCAGACAACCTGAGCCTTCGAGGTCAACGGTGGAGCACCTTGGATTTCTCGCTTTACACCGTCCAATGTAGGACGCCCCTGCCCCAAGCGAATTGACATTGCGGTCTGCCGCAACCATGTTGCCAGGTCATTGGGCAACTGGTGCTGCGAAACCAACATCGCTGCGATGGTTGGTTCAGCGTAAAGACCTCTAAAACCGAGGATCACGCAAATGTAATAAACTTCCAGCACGTCACGATCTGACAATTGAGTCGCGCGTTGTGCATTTAAGAAAAACTGCTCGTTGCAAAGTCGAGTGTTAAAGAATTCGACCTCGAGCACATTGTTGCTCCACCAATCGCGATTGGTCCAGGACGAGGACAACAACACCTCATCAATCCAGGATACCAACGCGTATTTGGTAAGTTCCCAATTCTCACCTGACCCCATGATCGCCTCACCTTGGTCCAGAAGGGCGCGAATCTGAATTCTTTCCTCCTTTGGATCCGGGTCATTTCCTTCTGCGATTCGGTCCAGCAAATTCAAGATATGAAGAAAGACCGGATCCACGGCAACTGATTGCTTAGGTGTCATCTTGCGGCTCTCAAGTTTGGTCTGGAATGGCGAAAAGTGCGATCTGCAATGGGACTTTTCTACCGAATGCCGAAACGATCAACGTCTGCTCACCTTGAAGCCGTTCCGAATTCAAAATCAATGAATCCTTCAGTCTCATCGCCAACGTCTGAGTCGCCTGAACATCTTTCCATGCAGGAGATTCTTGACGGGGTACCTCGTAGTAAAGCCATTCGTGTCGATGCGGTAAAGCACTAATGGCGCGGTTGACATGAACGATCTGCAAACCCGATGCCCGCTGTTTAAAGAGAAACTCGACCTGCCTCGCACTACCGAGTTTCCAGTCAAGTTGTCCCGCAGAAAGCAAGTCGCGGCACTCCTGCTCACTCAGTTCAGTTTGCTTAACGCCAATGTACCACTGCCAATTCGAGTTAAACCATTTAGGTTCAAGCGTCACCTGCATTCCCATACCAACGCCAACAAAGAAACGCTGTTCGTATTCGTAATTGGCAACCGAATTCAAGAGTCCTTCAATTTTTAATCTGATGTCGGAGAAGATTCGATATAGATCGTCATGATCATATGGCAGCAATTCCATCACCCGGCGTGCCTCGGAAAAAATGGACAACTTGCCGACCACTTCACACAGTTCCATATAGGCATGAAGTGGATGGATGCCTCTGGCAAACGCCATAATCGACAATCGGGCATAGACCGAATTGAGCTCATTCAACATCAGCACTCTTGCTGCATCGCCCGGTTCGCGACTCTCTAAGCCGACGCCGCGATTGATCATTTGCTGGCTGAGTGTTTCGATTTTCTGACCAACAACATCATAAATGCTGCGAAAGATATCAATGCTGAGCCCATGCCAAGAATCAATCGACAGCAGTGGCGGTATAAACGTCTCGTCAAGTCTCGGAAGTGATTCGGACTCGCTAACGCGACTGACTCGACCGAGTGGAAGCAATTCAAGTCCAGAAAGATTCTCTGTGGAAAGAACAATCTTTGCGTTCAATTGTCTAAATTGAATGTCTTGGTTGCTTTGGCCATCGCCTTCATCCTGCTTCGCCGAAACCGTGGTCACAAATCGAGTATCATCTGCGCCCTGTTCCTCTCCAACATTCACTCTACCCAACTTCAACTTTGGAACGCCCAGATAAACGGTGACCGTGCGTTCTGCTTCAAGACCTTTCTTCAAATCGCTCGTCAATTCGGCATGTCCCGTCTCCGGTGACGACATGTCAACTCCGTCGGGCTGTTGCGATTGATCAAAGTCAATAATCGTTCCGTCTCGCATTCGCGCTTGCAGTGCCAGCAACTCAAATCGATGATTCGCGAGTGATTCTTTATTGAATTGGATGTTCGCGATACCGTAGTTGTAAGCGTTATCAAATCGCGAAGACTTCGTTAGGACCTCCCCCAAATGCCGCTCAGTCGCCTGAAAATGCTGAGGGCGAAGGAAGAGTCCTTCATACCAGTTTACCGGCAAGTTTTGCATTGAGTACTTTGGATCGGTTTAGAGGAGGGATTCAACAGTGCTAGCACGCTACTCGATTCACAGCAAGAATACTAACTTTTGTGAGTGGATTCCGCAATTAACCCGCCACCAACTATTCTTCGCAATCAAAACAACCGAAAGAATTATTACAGGATACGTAATCCGCAAAGTCTGTCCCTTGGTTTCGATGTTTAGTCGGTCACGTTTTTGTGTTTCAACATTCGAAAATTACTTTCGCACATGTGAGTAACCCAACTCCGTTGATCCTTAAATTGCTAGCATTCATTGTCGCATTTGGTTTATGTCAGCCAATTTTAGCGCAAATCAGCCCGGCGAGAAACGCTGATTCTTCAGAATCAACTTTTCCAATCACCAAATCGTCTCGAATTGTTTCTGGGTCAGAATCACGTCCCAATCAAATTCTCAATGGAGAATCGCCGGCGGCAATTGTCGTTGGCCTTCCATCGGCAGAAAATGCTGGAAACGGTCGATTAAATGTCTTCCCAAACACTTCAACTTCACTCGGCTCCACCACTATCACACGAAATGAAAGTGGCGTAACGAGGCGTGAAACGATTTTCAGCGAGTCGGGAATGAGACCGCAAATTTTCTCACCCCTCGAATATGAAAACCAACAGGGTACCGTAATGCGAGAGTCCGTTCTCAGCACACCGATTACGTCACCCATGGATCCGATGTCGGTTGGCATCTCGCAAGAGACTCATGCGCCACTTTTTTCCAGAGTCTTTTCAAATCGTGTTCGACCCAGCGGTAGATTGCGTTCCATATTTGATCGAATTTTCGGATGCAAATTCGGTCCAGGTGGAATTGGTCGCGAGCGATTACCGTATGCGATGTACAGCATGGATTCTGCCCAACCCTCATCAAACACTCGAATTCGATTTGGCTTTGACTACGGCCGTCGCTTTGTTGATCGTGCAGGAATCTACTGGGGAAAGATCGGCGGTCCGGGTCCACCGGTTGCCGAACGATCGGTCGATGCCCAAGAGTTCCGAATTGCCTTTGAAACCGGTGGAGAAAAATTCTCCACAACGACAGAGATCCCTTTTCGTGCGGTCAATCCTGACAACAATGCAAACCACGCTGGACTTGGTGACATGACACTGACGACCAAGACCGTACTTAACGACGGAACACAATGGCAACTGACTCAAACATTCCGCAGCTATTTCAACACTGGCGCTGCGTCGTCCGGTTTGGGCACGGGTCACATTTCGTTTGAACCCGGATTGGTAGCAAGATACAAGTACCGACCGCAAACCGAATTCCATGGAATGATCAATTATTTTTTTCCCGTTGGTTCCGATCCGATTGCATCAGGGCAAGCGATTCACTGGGGACTTGGCGGTGTTCATACAACGTTTGACGCCGACGAGCGAGCCTTGATTCAAACCATTGAATTAACCGGTTGGAATGTTCTCAATGGAACAGAGACCGTACCGAATTCGCTGGATGTCATTTCCTCGGATGGCATCGAAATTGTGAATCTGACCCACGGTTTTCGATGGGTGTTTGGCGACACAGGCGACCTGGGAACCGTGGAAGCAGGCTTCGCAACTGTCTTTCCAATATTAGGCGATCGATGGTCAAACGCGACGCTCCTCTTTGAATTCCGTTGGACGAAGTAGTCAGCATCCGTTTGCCTATTCCAACGTGCGGTTGTCGATTCATATCCCTGCTAATTCAAGCAGAAACGGCTCGGCTTTTCCTAGATCAGACGATTCCGCTTTCAACGATTCCGCTTTCAACGAGTCGCTGCCAAACGTACGTCCTGCAATTCTTCGTTCTTTTCAGTTGAGCCAAGTGTCACTAAATACCAAGCTCTAATTTCTCGCAATGACTCGGTCATTTAACCAATCGAAAGTCAATTTCGGCGACGCGGGCTCGTCCGATTCTGCAGACTGCCAGAGCAACTTTTGGCAGTCAGGAAATAGCTCTACCGCAAGCTGCAAGCCTGACAAGACCCGGTTGCAAACAAGCCATAGTAACTCGCATTGTTCACCCTCGGATGCCGGCAAGGCTTTCACGATGGAAGCCAGCAAAGCGGCAACGGATTTGAGGACAAAACGCTCGAACCCCGGCGACAAGTTCACATCACTCAATTCAAACGCTGCGCGCTCGAGTTGCGGGCCAAGACTTCTCATCAACGAATCCGCTTGAGCGATTCCATGTTCACCAAAAGCAACTTCAACCGTATTTCGAATTTGGTCGACGTCGTTGGAAGGACGATTCAACGTTGCCCCAATGCTAAATACGCGAATGCGGTCCGGCGAAGATGAGCCTATCGTAATTCGCGAACCGCTAAATGAAATCTCCGGGCTTTCGGAAAGCCCTTCACCAACAACAGCAACCCTTTGCCCGCCAGCAAGTAAACAAACCTTTCCCCAGCCCCCCTCCAACATCAGCTCCGTGCTGCCCCCTGTGTTTAAAAGGACAACTTCAAATCGGTCACTTCTGGGCGTAGCGTTTTCGGATGAACCTGGGTCGACATTTTCCTCGATTTTTGCATCGGCAATGGCATTGGCAATTTCAATTGGCTCAACACCGTTTTGCACTGCCAAAGAAAATACCAGGTTCTGAATTCGACTACGGAATTTTGGATTGTCGGGAGACGCCCAAATCCAAATTCGTCTATGGTCGTCATCGGAACCAAATTCAAATGCAGTGACTTCCGGATTCTCCGATTCCGATAAAACCCAACCGTTTTTTTGCATGTAGGCGGCAACGTGCTTGACAGTCATCCCATCAAACAGCAGCTGAATATTCTGACGATTGGCCAAGTGAAAACCTTTCAGCGATTAAGAATTTGGAGTGTATTTGCCCGCTTCGACGCAATGCCAGACACAAAAAGAATCAAATGCAAAACGGTACCGTGCTAACTTACGACGCTACTTTCGCAAGTTAGACCTGACCCGAAATATATTCTGCATTCACAAAAATTGAATCGGGGTCCAGCAAAAAAGTATGATTCAGATGATTCTTCAGTAAACAACGCATCCAATTCGTCGTTCTTTGCCATTGTGTGCCTCGCTCGTTGATTTCCGAACGAAGTCAGAATCGATACGATTGAATTTCAACTGAAAACGTTTTCGAGAATCAAGAAGTCCGACGTAAAAGTTTTCACGTCAGAACTCTTTTTCGATTCTCTCAAGTCTTAAAGATCTGCCAACAAAGCAGACAATTCGTCGTCCATATCCGCATCCGTTT
>CAJQQR010000168.1 GCA_905480545.1 uncultured Pirellulaceae bacterium | reverse complement strand
GTTTCCAAGGTCTTTTTTCTTCCAGCGATCTGCAATGATTGTGTCGAAAACCAATTGGCAAATATGAAAAAGTAACATCGGCAAAATGGATCGGTTGATTTCAACAGCCGTATTCAAGCCGACCATCAACGTCTTTTGGCTCCCTGCAATTCCAATCGCAATTTGTTCCTTGCGTCCAAATCCAAGGATCTTTGAAGTCCAGAATCCAAAAAACAAAGCAGATAAATGGATTGCGTTGACCGCGAAAAGAACGACGGCGACTTCACCGAATGAAAACGAAGCTTCGCCCTCGGCAAACTTGTTTCCCATTTTCGCGGCACCAATGGTCACCATCGTCAGGATGCCGATTTGCGCCAAAGTGCTGAGAGGAACTTTATTTCGAGTCGACCAGCTCCCAACGGTTCGGAATTGTCGTGCGATTTGTGCGAGAACCATGGGCAGCACGACTAAAAGACCAAGTTTCAAAATCAAGGCTTGCACATCAATCGTCGTGCTCGTGTTTTCGCCCTTCATCGTCAGCCACAACCAGAATGGTGTAATCAGAAAGCATAGCGCGTTGGTGATAAGGGTTACAAAGATCGCAACGCTATCGTTGCCGCCAGCTCTTCGTGTCCAGACTGCCGCCGACGCCAATGTGCAAGGAACTGCCGCTGCGATGACTAACCCATCGCCCAGAAATTGATCCATCGAGAAAGAAAAAGCCCATGCCGTCATGGGGAGAAATGCAATGTTGATCAGCGATGCGTAAAGGGCTGCCCATGGCGAACGAAGTGCTCTGCCGATTTCTTCTGTGGCCACCGGTAACGCCATCACAAACAAAACGCTAAATAAAATTGCGTTTCGAAGAGCCGCCCATTCCGTCAAAATCGCCAATGACCGCGAAAAAAAGAAGCCAACCACTAGCATGCTCGCAAGACATATCAGGAACCATTGTTGTCTTAGGAATGCTTTCACGAGTGATTTCGGTTGAATGCCAGCAAGAGGTTGCAATCGCGTGTCTGGCTCCATGTTATCCGCATTTTCCCTCTGAAAGAATGGCTTTTCGACAAAGACTTCACAGGCAATTAGCCTATCTTTTCGGAACTTGGGCCAGTAAAATCGTCGCTTTCATATTTGGAAGAAAAAATGCTCAGATATTGGACGTCCGGTGAATCTCACGGCAAGACCATGATTGCGTTGGTCGATGGGTTTCCCGCTGGACTCAAAGTTGACTCAGAAAAAATAAATCGTGATCTGAAATTGCGTCAGGGCGGATATGGCCGCGGGAAACGGCAGCAGTTGGAAACGGATCAAGTCGAATTTCTTTCTGGCACATGGCAGGAAACGACCCTGGGCAGCCCGATTTCGATGCAGGTGATCAATCGAGATTACAAACTTGAACGCCTCAAAGAACTTGATCGCCCCAGACCAGGACACGGCGACCTCACTGGAGCGATTAAGTACCTTGGTTCCATCCGAGGTGTTTTGGAGCGTGCGAGTGCTCGTGAGTCATGTGTTCGCGTCGCGGCCGGTTCGCTTGCGAAACAGTTGCTGTCGGAATTTGGGATAAATGTAATCGGCTACGTCGCTCAATTGGGTGGAATCGACTTACCGATTGAGGAAGCACTTTCGTTTGAAGAGAAAGTTGCGATTCGAGACCAGAGTGAAATTTATTCGCTATGTCTCGAAAAAGATCAGGAAGTCAAAGACTTGATCGATCAGTCTGCGAGCGATGGCGACACGTTGGGGGGAATTTTGGAGGTCCGAGTCGAGGGGTTGCCCTTTGGATTGGGGACTCATGCTCAATGGGATCGAAAATTGGATGGTAAACTTGCCCAGGCGGTGATGGCGGTTCAAGCGATCAAGGGCGTCGAGATCGGGATGGGATTCGAATCGGCTACGTTGCCTGGATCAAAAGTTCATGACCCAATCCAGTATGATGCGTCGCGATCCAATGAACCTTCACTGGGATACATACGCCCTAGTAACAATGCTGGCGGACTTGAAGCCGGCATGACCAACGGTCAACCACTGGTGATTCGAGCGGCCAAAAAGCCGATCGCAACACTGCGAAAGCCACTCGAATCAATAAATTTGGAAACAAAAGAGGCTCATACCGCAAACTATGAACGGAGCGATGTGTGTGCTGTTAGTGCTTGCGGAATCATTATTGAAAACGTCGTTGCTTTTGAAGTCGCAACGGCGTTCATCGATAAATTTGGTGGTGATAGTGTCTCTGAAATGAAGCAACGATACGATTTGTTTATGAAGATGGCGCGCGAGCGATAATTGCAATTCAAGTTTTGCGAAATGGATTTCGCAATGAGGAGTCTTGCGTTGATGCATAACGATCGATTGCAGTGATTGTTCCAGATTTGGTAAGATGGATTACGGTAGCAAGGGATTGTGATGACCGATCAGAAACGACGTGGCACGCTTCGAATGCTGTTTTTAGTTGTGTGCGTGCTCCCGACCAGTGTTGTGTTGGTGTCCGTTTTCGGTAGCGGATTGCTCGCAGACACGAACGCTGCGTTTTCCGGGAAGCGTCGCGGCGCCGAAGCGTGGAATCTTGAACGATCCATCGGATTGCCACGGAATATCGGAAATTACTCTCGCGATGAAACGACGAAATGGCTTGATGAAATTGGTATTCGATCCGGCAATCTTGGAGTTTCCAAGTCGATCTGGGCATCGATATCCGTTCCTTTATCGTTGCAGGATTTAAACGTTGATCATCCGCTGCAGCTGCTATCGATTTCAGAACTGAAAGTCAGTAGATCGGACGGTCATACTACGTTTTCGGCAGTCGATTGTGTGCTCAGTCGAGAGGAGTTGCTGGATTTCGCAAATAGCTTCTTTGCCGGGAGATGGGTTGCGATTCTCAAAGAAAAGAGCGTGACCGTTGAGTTTGAGCGAGTTGTTCTGACTGAAGAAAGTGACGCGAGTAGTCGTCGGTTATATCTAAGCGACGTTCAGTTAAAATTCGATTCTAAGAACCCCGCTCTTGTTTCGATTACAGGTCGCCAGCGAGATTCTGTGGCAATTCATTCTGCGGAAAAACCGTTTCACGCTTCGTTTTCCAAAAGTGCATCTCAGTTTTCTTTCAACTGCACGGCGAATCGGCTGCCCATTTGGGTGTTTGGAAATGCGATTTCGAAGTTGACAGGAGACATTGCCCTGTTCCGAGGTTCCTATCAACTGGACTATGACCCGTCCAAGGGCAATGTTTTGTCGTTGTTCGTTGGTGAGTTTGATAGCGTCTCTGCTGCGACGTTATCGGCAGGCGCCTTAACAGGGCCAGCAATCGTCAAGGCAAAAGAATGTCGATTTGTTGATGGTCGATTGGAAGCTTTTGCAGGGGCCGTTTTTAGCTCATCAAGTGGAACCATTGATAAGACTATGTTTCAACATAACTCTGATCAGTTTGTGGTTGCACCAGGCAATGGCGTGGACTTCTATCGAAGTTTTGGATGTGATGTTGAGTTGGAAAACGGCTTGCTCAAGATTCGATCACCAAACGGATATCAGAATCAAATCGTGTGGGGAGCCACGCAAAGTGCAAATGCATCATCCCCCATCGTCTCTTCAATTCAATCCGTTGTCACCGCTTCTGACAGTGATTTGAGCGGTAGGCAGCCAGCCCAGAGCAATGTGACGTTTCGTGTTGTGGACGTTCGACCTACTGGTGCTGAAATCGACGTTAGTGATTACTTGGATCGATTCTTTTTGGATGAGTGACCCGATTTCAAACCAGTCAATTCGGAGTCTTGACTTGTCGAATTTGTCTCAGCGGAATAGCCTCGCCAAAATCGAGTTGGCACAGATGCGGCAATGATCGCAACGGTTGTATGTGCCAAGGCCACCCAAAACAGACTCTTCAAAACGCCATCGGTGAATCCGTAGCTGTGCAGTCCCACACCCAGTTCGTTTACCCCAAACCATGACCAGCAAGTCACCACGTTGCCCAAAATAGCCAAGACCGCCATGCCCCGTTCTCGGATCATGCCGCCCCATCGTGCGTGGAGAATCAATGCGTTCCAAATCACAATCAGCAGCGCTCCATTTTCTTTTGGGTCCCAACCCCAGAATCGTCCCCATGAGTCATCAGCCCATAAACCTCCGAGCACAGTTCCAAAGAAACTGAGCAGTAATGCAAAGCAAACGATTCCGTAAATAATCCACGAAACGCTCTGGCGAATTTCCTTGTCAAAGACTTTCGTAAAAGCGGAGCCGCCGAGGAAAATCAATCCAAGAGCACCGGCAACGAATGTTGCGACGTACCCAAACGTTACACAGACCACGTGGGTCGCTAACCAAAACTGCGTATCAAGTACGGCCTGGAGTTTGCCAAACGTGTCAGAGCGAAGTGCGAGGTTGTAGGAGACAACAATCACGATAAAACCCATGACCGATCCCAAAAGTGTCCCGAACCCAATTTTTGCGGCTTTGGGGGCGGCGTACCGAATGATGAAGTCAATGATTAATCCACAGACCACACTGCCCCAACTGATGAAGACAGCCGATGCATAAAGGTTAGTGACCGGCGCCTTGCCTGTGATCATCACACGCTCAACGATGCCGATTGTGTGGAGCAGGCTTCCAACCGCCAGGATGATCAACGCTGATCGTTGCATTCCTTCGCCGAAACTGTCTAGCGAAACCCCATACATCGTCCATGCTAACATCACAAACAGTGCTGAAATTCCGTAGAAAATCAGGGCTTGAAAGAGTGGAGCGGAATAGTGATAAAAATGCTCCAGGTGATGTTTTCTCGCGTCGAATTCCGCAAGCGGAATGGCTTCGAATTCTTTTATGTATTGTTCAGCAAGACTATTGAACTCTTCTGCTTTATCTCCATCGTAAAGTGAGAACAGTTCCGTAAGCCGGTTGGTTGACTGTGTTTTTGAGTCAAAGTCATCGCCAAGTAATTCGGAAATTAATGCCAGATATGATTCCTCGATAAATTGCAATTCTGCGAATTTTCGTGACGAATACTGTTTATCCAACTCGGTTAACAAAAAGGCCGATAAGTTTTCTGGATTTTGTTCAAGACGAGCGCGTAAATCGGGTGGAAGTGATTCGAAAAGTTTGACGACGTTAGCGTTATACTCCTTCAGAGCTTTTGTCACTCGTTCAGATAAACCACGGCGGAAGGCTTGGCTGTCCTTGAAGTAGGGACCGCTAATTGGGTCCATTTTCATGAGTTCTTCAACCAGCGATCTCGAGTCCGAAATCTTTTTCTCAACGCAGAATTCACGAAGGGCTTGACGTGCCGATGCAACGGTCAGGACTTCCATTCCGGGTTGTTTTTCCCAATCCAATTCGATGCTGGGCTCAGTCGCCGAGCCTCGAGTGTCATTCACCAGTTTCCACATCGTTGAATCATCACTTTGGAAAACGATCGAACCCTTTTGAATGCTGTTCTCTGCATCACCGAGCGGCAAATTGAGACGCATGCCCAAGTCCTCGACAACCAAATCTGGTTTGACAAAAGTGGGTGAAAACAATGGATTGTCTTTTTGGCCGACGACCAAAGAGCCGCGTCCTTCACTGATGAAACCGCGGATGTACGTAAAGTAGTTGATGTCCTCTGGTTCGTCCTCAGCCGCAAGTCGATTGACGAGAGACTTCATAAATTCCGTAACACTGGAGTCATCGACTGCGGGTACCGCTTTTTGCCGCCAGTACTTGATTTTGCCGTTGATCAAATCATTCAACGTTTCTGCAGGAGTCTCTTTAGGAATGAACGAAGCGTTTTGGAAGTTTTCATACTGTCGAATTTGATTGAAAAGTGAAATCGATTTGCGTTTGGCAAACGAGAGTTTATCGAGCTTCCCACCATTTTCATTTTGCTCACGCATTGCAAGACGGGCATACTCAGAAAATTCCTTGAATTCACGCGTGACTTCGTTGTAGGTGTATGTGTGTCCCTTACGTTGTTTCTCTAGGCCAAGTCGGCTCTTCAGGTATGGGTCGTATATCCGGAAAACGCGATACTCTTCGTCTGCCATCTCAGGATTCGTGATCACGTCGAGTAACCACTCCACCGAGTAGATTCGTTTTCGATCGCCCTTCAACTGGGCTTTGACCTGCTTATCTGTGAGCGAAACCGATTCGTAATCGGAAAAGTTTCTTAGGAAGACTCTCGCGTAGGAATCGATCGGTTTAAATCGTCCCGAAGAAGCAACCGCGATCTTGCCCGCCTCTTTGATGTTGAATTCACCACTTTTCGCATTGCCGGAGAACGTCAGTTTGTATGACGCGTAAGCAGCAAGCAGAAATAGGACCAATGGAATGATCCAAGCCGCCGCAGAATAAGATGTTGACGATTCGGCCGTGAGCGAGCTGAGTGATTTGGCGGGATTGAGATTCTTAAGTTCTGGTTGACTGGACTCAGCGGCCTTTTTTCGGCTTCGTTTTTGGACTCGTTCCGAAAACTTTAATAGACCGCCACCGAATTGCGCAATCATCCCAATCACAACATACATACAGCCGACGTAAGGAATCATCCAGCCCTGATTTGTTACAACCTGCAACGTGCTGATTGGAATTCTCTTGCCATTGCCGCTTGGGCGCTCGTTGTAACCTGCTTGGTAGAAAGTTTCGCCTTTGTATCTCAAAGGATTGTTCATGCTAATGACGGCAGTTTGCTGCTCTTTGGATGACTTGTCCAAAATTGTGAATGTAGAGCCATATTCACTAGGGCTATCAGAGCCTGCGTAGCTATCTTTTTTTGCTGAAATCAGGGTAAGTTGATACGGCTTTAGTGTTCGTCGGAATCGCAGATTGAATTCGTAAACAGTCCCGTCAATTAATAGCTTTTCAGTATTTGCTCCATCATCCCAGCCTTTTGTGCCAATCAAATCTGAAAAATACTGTGACAGTAGGAGAACGTTTGTTTTGTCGTTGTTCTCTTGCTTAACCGAAATGTAGACGCTCGCCGTGTCAACCTGTTGATTCTTGTCCGCACCGGTAACACGGGGGACCTCGATCGCCTTTGTATAAAGTCCACGGCCCGACGTCGGTTTGATTTGGACTTCCTTGTTTTTCACCGCAACAAAGTCAACTTCGCCGCGTTCTGACTTGGATGTAATTTTTGAGTTCGGAAAGTAGGCAACGGTGTCGATTGAAAACGGCAGTAATTCATGCTCGATCTTTTCATCGTCAAGAAGTCGCTGAAAGGGAATCGAAATGACACGATCATTGTCTTTGTCGCGTACTGTGATCGAAAGCTCGACTTCCTGTGTGTTGTACGCGTACTCGGTTGTCTCGCCCATCGCTGCGGTGATCTTTTCCTCAACCGCATACATTCCGACGAACAATTCATTGACCATCATCAGGCCGATGCCAAAATGCAAAAGCACAATTCCGCCGCGATTCTTGAAGATCAGCGAACACCCCAGCAGCAAAACGCATCCGACAATCGTTGCTTGCGCGAGCTGCCAAACAATTCGCATCGCCGATTCCATTTGCTCGTACATGCTTC
>CAJQQR010000167.1 GCA_905480545.1 uncultured Pirellulaceae bacterium | reverse complement strand
AAAGATACAACGTTAAACGAGTAATGCGATGCCAGTTCAAATCCGACGATCAAATGCCGCATCGGTGATCAGTATGACACCGTTGATCGATGTCGTATTCCTGTTGCTCATTTTCTTTTTGGTCACCTCACGTTTTTCCGAAGATGAAGACAAAGTTACCAACTCCTCACCTGTTGAAAACGAACTGGATATTTCCCTTCCGAGCGCCAGCGAAGCGGTACCTCTTACCAACGATCAAACAACACTGTTTGTAACGGTAACTACGGAAGGACGCTATTTCCTTGATGGTGAATCCTATTCCGCAGATCAATTGGAAGCCGAACTGGAGCGGGCACGAGCCGACAATCCTTTACAAACCTCGGTCGTGATGCGCAGCGATCAAGACGCGAAATATCGCTTCGCCGTTACGGTCATGGATATTTGCAAACGAATGAGCATTCCCTTAACCACTGCAACCGACAGCGATTAGTTAATACCGCAGGTGAAACTCAACGTCGCCTGCCGAAAAAACTGAATTACACAATCGATCCACCGCAATCCAATGGCGAAAATTCGCAGAATCATCCATTCGGTCGAAAAGCCCCAACCCACGGGCTTGGATGCGCAGTATTGGCCCGTCCTGATCGCGATCGCTGTGCTATTTGGGTTTCTGATGGGTGCAGTTTTGACGCTGCTAACCGGAATTTGGCTTTGGTTCAGCTTGCTTGCCATTCCGGTCCTCGTCTTCTCCACAACAATTGGTCTTCGATTTGTCGACAGTCAGCGTTTTAAGCGAACGTCGCAGTTGGCGTTAATTGTCAGCCTCATCGTTCACCTGGCGATGCTGATTACGGCTCATCATCTGGAACTCTTCGGCGGCATTAGCGAATCAACTGATCAGATTACGGAAGAAAAAAAGATAAATCAAAAGAAGGAAACTTTGATCCCGATCATTTTCGACAAGCAATCTTGGCAACAAGCAGAGCAAACGATCACCCCTCAACCTGACGAAAAAAAGACCGAACAGAAAAAACAAGAGACTCAGCGAGACGTTGAAACGAAAGAAACACCAACGCCGATTGATAAGTCGCAGCGTAAAGTCACTCAGAATCAGAACCGACTGCGAAAGCCAGCTGAAACCATCCCAAAACAAAGCTCAACGCTATCTAAATTAAGTCGTTCAAAACTGGAAGCCCAACCAAAATCCGGATTAAAGGTTTCAAAAAGTGAGACCAATTCTCCAGCCGCAAATCCAAGCCCCGAAACGACCGCTCCGTCGCAACTAACTGCAAAGAACAATCCACAGCCGAAAAAGAAATCTTCCGAATCGCAACAGGCGAATTCAACAAAAGTGGCGGTCAATTCTCCCTCTCCAAAATCTGCCGACGCCAAAACGATTCAACGTCGAAATGTGACCGAGCCCCAACCGTCGACGACGCAGGCGAAATCCAATTCCCGCCCACGTCGCAGTCGAACCATTAATGCCAATCCGGCAAACCCAACAGCGATCGCCAAAACGAATCCGTCCAAAAGCGCTCCCACCAATCCGGCGACAAAAGCCTCAGCTAAACCCACACTTTCTCCCTCTCGGACTGAGGTTGCCAAAGCCGCACCCAATCGCCCAACCGAACAACCGACGCAAAAATCGCCTGACCAAAGTGATGCTCAGCGGCAAAAAGTCACGGAGTCAATTGCTTCTCGCCGCCCTAAAAGCGAATCCAATCCGCAAATCGTGAAATCGCCCACTTCACGCAGTCGTTCGACCAAAAGTGCCCAAGCCCCCAATACCATCGTCATGGAATCACCACAGCGATTGGCCCAGGCCCCCAAGGAATCGCCGCAGCTGAAACCGCGACCCACCAACAACAATATCGCTCGGCAGAAAATCGTTACACCGCGACCAACACAAATTCAGGTTGAGGCACCCCAACAGCAAACCAGTCAATTGACGCAATCAGCAACTCGTGCGACTCGACGGCCAGACCAAACGCTGCCCAGCATCAATCCCAACGCAGCACCCGATGTGCAACCGCGTCGGTCAACCCAAATCTCGCCGCAAATCGCATCCAACACAACTGCAGAATCGCCATCAAAGAATACTAGTCAGACTCAACTGGCAAAAAGTGAAGGGCAACCGCGAAGCACAACCTTGCAGAAATCAGCCAAGGGCACAGCCGGTACAGGGCAATCTAAGAACGTCCTCTCCGACGCACCCACCTCCGCCAAGCCATCGATGATCGCTTCCGATTCTGCGGTGCGCCGACAAACAACTCGCAATTCCCCGTCGGATTCAGCATTTAGTCCAGTCCAAGCGGCAAAGACGCGCCGGAGTGTAGCCGATAGAAATTCTCCAAGCGCTCAGATGAAAGTTGAAAATGTTGCCGAGGCTCAATTCGCCGGCTCGTCGACCCCAACGCAACTCAATGCTCAATCGAGCGCTTCGCAGATAAGTGCAGCTTCCAATGCGGAAATGGGACGAATCAATGCATCGCAGGGCGCGTCAACGCTGGACACCGGGGCAACGAAACTGGTTTCTGAATCCGGTTCCAGTCGAGCTTCTGGAGGAGGGCAGCCTGATATCGACAAAGAGATCCGATCCAGCTCATCCCAACGATCGAGAAACGGTCAGGTAAATAACGGCTCGTTGGCAGCAAACCTCAAGGCCGATGTCCCAACCGCACCTGAAGCAACGGGCGGTGGTAAACCGTCTGAAACCATTTTGAACCCTAATTCCAATTCGTTGGCAAAGTCCTTGGCTGGTAGTGGAAACCAAACCTTGGCGGGACCGACATCCGCTGCCACAGCAGGACCAATGGAGGATTCCAGCAGTGCTCCGTCCGCCGCTGATACCACGATCGCACGGGCGGCTCCGAATGAATCGGCGGAAGGAGAACTCATCCGTGGCGGAGGCGATCCGAATCAAAACTCAACACTCCGACGCGTCCGGTCGCAATTGGCGGGTGGAAGTGCGAACACGAAAGTCACTTTTTCCGGTGAGGTATACACCTCGGAAGAGGAAGGATCTGACGGCGGCGATACCGCGTCGGCTGCAGCATTAGTTGGCAATGATAGTGCATCGATCGAAAGCCAACTCGGTGCAAATTCTGGAACCGTTGGGTCAGGTGCATCAGCAGAAATCATGTCCGATGCCGGAGCTGAAAAATTGGCGGGGGAAGTTTCAGGTGGTGGAATCACTAGGCAAAAAGTTGATGACCAGGGTGTTGATAACCAATTAGGAAATATTGGATCACAAATCGCCCGCAGCCGATCAGACGCATCACGAGGAAGAGGACCAGCCGGAAACGCCCGTGTCGAACTACCGACCGGAAAAACCGGAGGCGAATCAGGTGGTGCCGATGATACAGCGGCCGGATCTAGTGATACAAAATTGGCGGGCTTGGTGGGGGATGGAGTTACCGGACTAAAACGGCGCGGTTCGACCGGTGGTCAAATGGTTGATCTCGATGTCGTCGAGGGTCCCGGTGGCCTGGGTCGAGAAGTTGCATCGGATACTGGCATAAAATCAAGAAGGGCAAGAATCGATTCATCCTCAATTCAACTTGATATCGATACCCGGTTTCAACGAAAAGAAGCGGGTGGAGATCCAAAGATCAATACCGCAGCTGTCTTTGCCAAAGGTGCGTTTAAAGGTCGAGAAAAGACGAAGCAAGGGGGAGGATCTCCGTCGACCGAACCAGCGATCGAGCTTGGTCTGACATGGTTGAGAAAACAACAGCGGGCAGCTGGGAATTGGAATTTGTTGGTGGATGATGTTTCTCAAGAAGAACTTGACTTTCAAAAATTTGATTCACCAACGGCCGCTACAGGTTTGACATTGCTCGCATTTCAAGGTGCCGGCTACAACCACAAAGAATACAAATACGCCAACGTCGTCAATAAAGGCGTTCAATGGTTGGTCAGCAATCAAAAAGAAAATGGCGATCTGTTCGTCGAAACTACCGAATTCTCCAATCAGGTGCTTCGCCTGTACAGTCACGGCATTGCCACGATCGCTCTCTGTGAAGCCTACGGCATGACCAACGATCCCGAGCTTCGTGATGCCGCCCAGCGAGCACTCGACTACGTCGCTGAGAGTCAAGACAAAACCTACGGTGGTTGGCGATATAGCCCAGGACGTGACTCGGACACATCGGTTACCGGCTGGATGGTCATGGCACTCAAGAGTGGCAAACTCGCTGGGTTGAGTGTTGATCAACGGACGCTCGATTTGGTGAATCGCTGGCTGGAAATTTCAGCCGATCGAGATGTTGGTTACCGCTTTCGTTACAACCCCAACGACAAAAATACTGCGGAATATCCTGACCGGGAATTCAAGGGAAGAACGCCGACGTATTGCATGACATCAGTTGGACTGTTGTTGCGATTATATTCTGGCTGGGACCGAACGGATGAGCGAATGCAGCAAGGAACTGCCGAACTTTTGAATCAAATGCCCAGTGAGCAGTCTGTGATGGTTCGTGATACGTACTATTGGTATTACGCAACGCAGGTTCTTCGTCATGTCGGCGGTGAACCATGGGAAAAGTGGTACGACCAGTCGCTTTATCCACTGTTGATCCGAACGCAAAACAAAGGCCAATCGACAAAAAAATTGACGCGAAGAAGATCCGGGCGCCGTGTTGCTACATCCGTTAATTTTGATCCGATGGCGGGTAGTTGGGACCCGTTGTATCCGGTACCGGATCGTTGGGCGGCAACCTCAGGCCGGCTTTATTTGACGACCATGAATTTGCTAACACTTGAAGTCAAATGGCGATTGCTGCCTCTGTACGATGAAACGGTCAAGTAATCCGCACATACTTTTTTGTCAGCACTCGTTTGACATGCTGGGGGGCAAAATCGCGGGACGTTCCAATTCCTATCGACGATGAGGTTACCGGGGCCATTACCGAAAACTGAATCAGACGATCGCCTCAGTTTGACGGCCTCCTGTTATCGATCAAAAAAGCTCCTCCACCAAAAATTATTGCCAATCCCGCGCCAACGCCAATTCCAACACCCAAATTACCCGTACCGACTGTCAACGAGACACCGACACCGATTCCCAAGAGGGCTCCGATCAGTGGTCTGTAGCTATTCTGGGTAGACATCTACCCTCCAAATTTTTTTGAGACTTTTCGACATCGACATACCCATATGGACCTTTTTTCATATTGTCACGGCCGATGCACAAAACTTGCGACAAGGGCAGTGTCACCCGCACGTCTTCAACAAATCAACAAGGAGGTAGAGCATTCGTTCAACTGTGACATCGGTGGCAAGCAACTCTACCGGCTCTCCAAATTGTTTGTAGATCGCATCATCCGCGGCGGACCGACCGGGATGTTGACGTCAAGGAAGCTGGTTGCGTGCATCCACATTTGGAGCGTTTACCATTACAAGTAGATAGAGTGATACGATTTCGTGCGAATCAAACAAATCGACGAAGTTATTTATACCGGTTTGGTAGCCAACCAAGTGACCTTTTCCGGATCGTCCTCGATGAAATCCGATTGGCACGATTTTGAGCTTACTCGTTTGGTCTTTTCTTGTTTATCTCATTGTTGCATTGCTCTGGAAATTTCGCATCTCTTGATGGTGATAGGTAAAACAACACTGACCCAATTGTCCATCGAAAAACAATCAAACGACCATTCTATGGATGATGGGTTTCGATCCGAAGCCTTTCACATGCTTCGGCTGCCCAAGAATTATCCGGTGACATCTTCAGGAATTGACGCCAATGAACCTCCGCTTCGTCGGTTCGTTTCAGCCGATCAAGCGTCCGAGCTAAATGGAAATGAACGTCAGGAAAATGAGCATGAAATTCGATAGCACCTTGAAAAGCGGCAACTGCAAGCTCATCTTGCCCCAACTCTGTCAAAACGCAGCCTAGATTGGCTCGGGCTTCGACGAACTCCTCATCCAATTCAATCGTCGAATAATACCTCTCGCGAGCCGCTTCCAATTGACCGTCTCGATAGAGGAGCTCTGCTAATTGAAAGTTGATTTCTGCTTTCGGTCCGTGGGCAAATAACGCCGCCCGATAGACCTCTATACTTTCATTGAGCTTACCGTCGTCCTCGTAGGAACAAGCTAAATTGACTAAGTCCTCCAATGACCAATTCGCTAAATCCGGGTCGGGTTCCGTCACCTCGTCGATCGGAAACGCAATGCTGATGCTGTGATCAAAATCGGCTTCCTCCTCTGCCGCCTCATCATCTGAGACTTGCAGATCATGTAGTGGCGTTTCGATCTGGTCAGAAAAATCGAGTCGGATTTGGCCGTTGGGTTCAACGATTCCACTATCCTGACGAAGCAAAATGTTCTTTCCCTCAACAATGATCGAGAGCTGTGTGAGGGGTCTCTCGAATTGAGGAAGGTACTCCGACAGCTGTTCAAGCTTTCGTCGAATCATGGTCGGCGATGCCCCACCTTCGACCAATTCTGCCAAACGTCGAGCCGTGCTGACCTCTTGAAAATCAAAATAGGGTAGTCGATGAATTTCTTTACACGGTCTAATCAATCCATGTCGAAACCATTTGCGAACATCCGCAACGGTCACTTTTAGCAACTCCGCCACCATCGCGGGCGTGTAGAGTCGTTGAACGTCAGTAACGTTCCGCACGTTCTGATTAGAACGATCTGGTGGGTCTTCGCTTGCGATTTCAGTATCGGAATCGCCGAAACCAAGTCGTTCCCAAAAATGCGATTCGTCGATTACCTCAAGCAGTCCGCGGCGGACCAACCCTCGAAGGCGATCGTTGAGCAACTCTTGCTGGTGGGTCATCGGCAGTTCGTCTGCCCCCAGAACAACCAAGTCAATCTCTTCGTTGGATAGTGGAACTGAAACACCACCGCAATTTTTTACAAGCCGTTCTGCTTCTCTTTTGGACACGCCACCAAGCTTGCCGGAAAACGCAACTCGTTTTTGGCTTAACGGCAAATGACTGTCAGACATGGAATAAGAATCCGGGAACGGTAATCAATCCAACATCGTACCGAGCAAACTGGATTCATGAAAGCGACAAAACCGTTTCCGTGATCAGACTTCTGCCTCACGAATCGTTGTTCAATCGGTATCGTTGCGCGAACATGCCCTACAAAAATTTGGCGGCGGCATGTTGTCGCCATTTAAAAAGATCTTATTTTCGCTCCAGCATCATCTTGCCACGGATTCCACCCGTATCGAATGTCACGCCGGCGTCAAACGATTTGAAATCTCGCCAAGGTGTGGGTGTGCTCATGGGAATTCGAGCTTTTCCCGGATTGCCAAAAACGGTTGATTTCGGCGAATCTGTTTTTTTATCCCACACAAGGTCTCCACCTCCGGCACATAGCATTTTTTGATACCAGTACTTTCGATGAAACTCGAATGGATCATGATCCGGAAATTCCCGTTTCCACTCTTGAAGAATTGGAAAGTTTCGCCACGTCTGATCACGAAGCTCAGATCTATAATACTGTCGCCAGAGCACCTCAATCGCTTTGTAGAATTTTGAATTGGTTTGAACGGCAAGGTTTTGACCCAACCATTTACGAGGCGCATCTTTCTTGAACGTTCCCTCTTCGCGTGATTTGATCCGTGAAATGACGTTCTTCATCGTTTGTTCGCTTAGCGACACGAACAACTTGGACTCGTATTGGCAAATAAATAAATCGAATTCCTCGATTTCATTTGGTCCAAATTCGAACCTCCGACGCTCATATTCAATTTCTTTAAATGTCTGCTTCGATTCCTCGACCAGTTGTTGCTGCGTGAACGCTCGCACTAACGCGAGAAAATTTTTCATCGATTCTGGCTTGTCAAAATCAAATTCGATCGCAAATGGAAACTCGTTGAAATTTTTTATGAAATATTTTTCAGCATCTTGATCTTCATCAAAGTCCCTCCAGAAAGTGGGGTGATCGTCAATGAATAGCTCAGCCGTTTTCAAACCCTTGTAGTAATTCGATAAAAAATCGTCAGGTCCCAGAGCGAAAATAATGTGCAGAAGGGAATCAACATGTCGATCACCGGCAGCAATCGGAAATGGTTTGCCCTCTCGAAATGTGCGGAATTGAGATGAGAGGATCAAAGGGACAACCGATAGATCAGTCGAAATCGTTTTCGGTGTCATTTTGACTTGGATCGCAATGGGATCGAATGCGTTTGACCAATTTCGTTGGTAGTTTCTTCGCCATGTTTCATACGAATTTTTTTCTGATTCGGTGACTTTCTCAATCACCATTTCAGAAATGGGTGTTATAAATCCGACTGTTCCGAACTTCTCTGAATGAATCCCGCTGTTCGATAACGTTCGTTTGCCCAGAAGATGACGCAATTGCTGATTTGCTGTCGGAAGTTCTCTCGTCTCGCCTGGCTTCATCGACGCCGCTTCTGTTAAGTGTTCCGCATGTTGCATGCTTAGTTCTACTGAAGCCCTGACTCGGCGAGATTGACCGATCCTCCATTTCGGACCGCACCAACGTCGAATCGCTGCATCGCTCATAAAGACAAATGCCGATTCGCCTTCTTCGATTGGGTATCGTTGCCTGAAGAATCGATAACCATCCAATGTCGAGATCGCGACCTCCGTTCGGCTGGCACACTTTTTCAAGTATCGAACCTGAGAATTGGAATTCGAGAGCCACAGAACATTGCCGTTGCGATAGGAATGGAGTGAAACACTACGATCTGGCGACTGGACGAAATTTGAATTTTCGATTCCATCGATCGGTTTAATCTGACTTTGATTCGGGAACTGATCAAAAAGAAAATCAGAAAACGTTTTCGCAGAATTTTCATTATTGAATTCGACGACGACGCCAATATCGGTTCCCAATTCTGAGTATGGATCACCACCAGTGATCGCAATACTTTTGATTTGTTCAGCTGATTTCGCCTGCGAAAGTTCACCCAGATCGAGCATCATTTGTCGCAAATACCGAGGGACCACTTGCGCGTCAATTGCATCTGAATTTAACCCTCCGAATGCCGGAGTAAGCAATTGACCTGACTCTGCCAGGATTGCGACGAGCGATTCAATCGATTGCAAAAAGATCACATGCTGATCGTGTGGGATGTATTGTGCTAGTGCATCGAGTTTTGGTGGTTCTTCTTTTAGATAAGGCTTCCAATCAAATTCCTGAATCGTGATGCCGGGAATCGTATCAACGTTAATTGTTTTGGGCGAAGAAGATTCAGCGCGGAGCAATTCCCGGTCCAATTGAATGTTTTCCATGACTGCCCGCGAACCCGAGAAGAAATCGAGCGAACGGTCGAAGCCAGAACTACGCAACCGATTACGAGACTCATTCCGTTTCGTGGGTTTTCCTTGTTTGACTAAAGCTTCCTCGAGCTTGTGTTGGAACCATCGCTGCCCCGGAAGGCGAGCGTTCGCAAGGTTTCTGTAGAATTCTTCCATTGCACTATAAAATGCTTTTTCTTCAACAGATCGACCGTCGAGTTCAAAATCGAAATCGAACTCCGTGAGTTCCATTTTTCTGCTGTTAGGTAAATAGACTTTTCCTGAAACTTTTTCCAAGGGTTTGTCTGATCGAAAAACAAGCTGCAGACTTGCACTGCCTTCGAGTCGTGGAGCAACAATTCCAGGCAAACCTGAATCGAATTTGGCATGCAAATGATATTTGGCAAAAAGATTCCCATTCGTTACGTAACCAAACTCCGTATGATCGAGTGGAATGATGTAAAAATGATCATCAGCAACAGCATGACTGTTAATCACAAACACGCAAAAAGCGGCAAGAACGGAGGCGTAGAAGGATCGCATTGTTCGTTTTGAAGATCGAGAAAGAAAAGTGGGTACCTTCTCACCAAAGCCCTAACGCTTTAAAGATTCTTCAAAAATCGAGAAATAGAAAGAAAGTTTTTCTCGTTGGCGTCCGCCTTGGTGGCGGAGCATTCGGATTCATTGCGAATTGCCCGAATTTGTTGGGGGAATCAAAGTTGTTTAAAACAAATAGTGAACCAATCCCAAATTTCGATTCAAAACCAAATCAACAAAAAGTAGTTGCCCTCCATTAGAAATGCCTACTCGGCTTCCATAAGAACGGCAACCATTTGGCCCGTATTCGATATCGAAATCTTGATCGCCGCCTTTTGTTCCGCATCGCTGGCCGCGGCTTGAACATTAACCGGGCATTCTGCATCCGGCTCCAGATAATTCATCGTTCCGGGGAGCCTGTTTTCACTCAAAGCCTTCAGCGATACAGCGCTTTCAATGATGCCACCAGCCGGACCCATGTTTCCAAAGTTGCTTTTGAAAGCAACAACATCAATGTCGCCCAAGGCATTGTTGATCGCTTTCGCTTCGATTCGATCGGAAAGAATCTCCGCACTTCCGTGACTGTTCACGTGAGTGACTTGAGATTTGTCGATGCCTGCTTTTTGAATCGCTCCATTGATTTTCTTCGTTAGGAATTCAATTTGCGAGTCTTCGTCAGAATTGCAACACCCATAATCAAAGCTAGAGAGTTTGCCGTAAATCTTGGCTCCACGAGCATCGGCGGTTTTACGTCGCTCAATCAAGATCATGCCCGCACCCTCGCTCGCAACGGTACCCGAGCGTTGTTTATCAAAGGGTTTGCACGCTGTTGCCGGATCATCCCCGGGATGGGCAAGCCAATCGGTGCCATGGTAGGACAAAAACGTAGGATGGATTTTTGAGCCAGTACCACCAATCACCATCGTGTCAGCCCAACCTCTTCGAATGGCATCGGCTGCTTCGACCATCGCCAACAATCCGGAGGCGTCACGTTGAATGATTGAATTATTGGGGCCTTGAGCGTCAAGAAAAATTGCTACATGTGCCGCCGTCATATTCGGCAAGTACTTCAGCATCCACAAAGGCTCGATCGTCTTCATCGCTCGAACGGTCCACTCGGAAATCGGTGGCACAGAGCCGTCTTCTGTATAAAACGAATCCATTAACGAAGACGGATCGGCATAAAAAGTATCGGTGCCACAAACGACGCCAAGCCGAGAAGAATCGTGAGACTCCAAATCTAGGCCAGCATCCTCAATCGCCATCGTTGCGGCGGCAAATCCGAATTGGATCTCACGACACATCAACTTCAGGTTCTTTCGCGGCTTGATGAATTTTTTGCCCTCGAACCCTTTGATCATACCCCCTATTCGGAACGGCCATTCTGATTCCGCAAATTCGTCCCGCAATTGGATACCGCTTTTCTCATTAAAAAGCGAATCCATTAGCGAGGAAATGCCAATCCCAGATGGACTGACGACACCTAGCCCCGTAAATACAATGTCGTTGTCGTTTTTCATTTTTATCTCGCGAAAAGACTACTATATTAGCTGTTTACCGTTTGCGAACCGAGTCCACTGAGAAAGTCGGAAAATAATTGGTATCTCTTTTTAACGACTTTTCATAAGTCCTTTTGAAATCTCGTTTTGCGGCGACAACCTGCGGCTTACCTGCGAATCGATCAAGGCTTATAATACTGTGCTTTTACGACATTAAGTTTAAGGACGTTTCTCAATGCGGGATAAAGTCGACCAAGCGCTTGAAGACATTGACCTCGACAACAATCAGTATCAGGTCCATCTTGACACCAGCCATGGCCTGATCCGACTCACGTTGTTCCCGGATACGGCACCGGGACATTGCCAAAATATTATCGGTTTAGCAAAAACTGGATATTACGACGGATTGATTTTCCACCGAATTATTTCGGGATTTATGATTCAAGGCGGTTGCCCAGACGGAAGAGGATCGGGTGGTCCGGGTTACACAATTAATGCCGAATTCAACGAACGTCCGCATAATCCGGGAACGCTCTCGATGGCACGAACCAGCGACCCAAATTCGGCCGGTTCACAATTCTTCATTTGCCTTGAACGCCAGGCCAGTCTCGATAATCAATACACCGTTTTTGGTGAAACCGCTGACGCAGAGAGTCTGGAAGTCGTTCAAAAAATCGGCGCTGTCAAAACTGACGGCAGCGACAAGCCATTGGATGATGTAACGATCAAATCCGTGACCGTGGTTGCGATGTAACGCAACTTATTTGGAGCGATTCTAATTTAGAATATTCTGTATCGGCGGCATCATTGTCGCCGTTTTTTTATCGCTCAGTTTCACCTGCTCTGTCATCATATCCTGACACCGTGACTGACTGGTCCTTCCAACGCTCTTATTGAACCGCTCAGCGATCTACACCCCTGGGCAACGCAGAACACGAGTTAAACCCTGATGGTATTTTTCGGGGCTGACGAATGAGCGATTCGGTCAGCATTCATCTTCTACCGCCAAACTTGCTTCGATCATTTCCGCACGATCATTCAGACACCATGTGCATTCAGACACCATGTGCTTGTTATAGTTAAATGACTTTATTGAGTTTGCGGGACGGTGACATGCGGTCGAAATAATAATTTTAGAGTTTACATTCTTGGCCCACCAAACTCTGTGTCCGCCTTTTCTTCGAGATTCGATTTTTTTCCGTCTTACCCAAAACCTCTCGATTCGCGATCTTCTTCGGCTAATATGCGGCTTTTTTCGACTGATTTGAAACGATTCGTTTATCCATTCGTTCTAATGAACAGGTAAGGCATACAAATCGCGAAAAAATAGGAATTATCGAGATGAATCGAACTTCACAAATCGGAAACTTTCTGCTGATAGCGATGGCATTTGCTTGTTGGACCTCGACGACATTCGCACAGGGCGTATTGCTGCACGACAATCACCGACTGCCTCGTCCGGGACGTCCCGTGGTTCAACCTGTCTCCAGCTACAAGATCAAAGAGTTGATCATCAACGCTCGGATCCAGGATCAAGTCGCACGAACGCAGGTTACTCAGACTTTCGTGAATACGGGCAGCCGACAAATGGAGGTCTGCTTTGCTTTTCCACTGCCTTACGATGGTGCCATCGATCAATTGACTTTTATGGTCGATGGAAAAGAGTTCGAAGGCAAATTAATGCCCGCCAAAGAAGCTCGCAAGATCTACGAAGGCTACATCCGTCGCAATCAGGACCCTGCGTTACTTGAGTGGATTGGCACTGGCATGTTCAAGACCAGCGTCTTTCCAGTTCCCCCGGGTGCCGAGCGAAAAGTGACCTTGAAGTACAGTCAATTGCTTCGCAAGGATCAGAAGCTGACTGATTTTCTGTTTCCGCTTTCGACCGCAAAATATACTTCGACTCCGATCGATTTGTTGAAGTTCGATATTGCCATTTCAAGCAAATACAAAATCAAAAGCGTTTACAGTCCAACCCATCCTGTTAACGTCGAACGCAGTGGCGAAAAATCCGCAAAAATTACACTTGAAGCAAAGAACAGAATTCCATCGACCGACTTTCGATTATTTTTTGATACCAACGAAGGCAAGCTTGGCGCGAGTGTTTTAACCTACTGGCCAGAGAATGCAGATGAAGGATTCTTCTTGATGCTTGCCAGTCCGCAGATCAAAAACAAAGCGAAAGAGCGCCCCAAGAAAACGGTTGTCTTTGTCGCCGATCGCAGCGGAAGCATGAGCGGTAAGAAAATTGAGCAAGCTCGCGAAGCACTTCGTTTTGTTTTAAACAACTTGCATGAAGGCGACCTCTTCAACATTGTTGCTTATGACAGCGACGTCGAATCATTCAAACCGGAGCTCCAAAAATACAACGACAAGAGCCGGGTTGAGGCGTTGGCATTCGTCGACGGAATTTATGCCGGAGGAAGTACCGCAATTGATGCTGCCCTAAAAACATCACTGAGCATGATTCAAGACCGATCGCAGCCTAATTACATCGTCTTTTTAACCGATGGTCGACCGACAGCTGGTGAAACCAACGAGATGAAAATCGTAGAAAATTCGCGAAAGATCAACGCGCTGAATGCACGAGTCATCAGCCTGGGCGTCGGCTATGACGTCAATAGTCGGTTGCTTGATCGGTTAACGTCGGAAAATCGTGGCCAAAGTGAATACGTTCGACCGGACGAAGATTTAGAAACACATGTCAGTCGACTCTACAATAAAATCGCTTCGCCCGTGTTAACGGACGTGAAAATCGATTACATGTTTGACGAAGTTGCTTCATCAGATCGCCAACCAGTAAATCGCATTTACCCAAAGAAAGTGTTTGAGATTTTTACCGGTCAGCAATTGGTTGTCGCGGGTCGATACAAAACTTCGGGAGCTGCAAAGATTCGAATTTCTGGAAAAGTTGGATCCAAATCGCAGAAGTTCTCTTTCCCGGCCGAATTCGCAAAAAAGAGCTACAACGATTCGAACTCGTTTGTCGAGAAGCTTTGGGCAATGCGACGCATCGGTGAAATCATCGATGAAATGGACTTGAAGGGAAAGAACGATGAACTAATTAACGAACTGGTTGGGCTTTCCACCAAACATGGAATCATTACGCCATACACTTCTTTCCTTGCCGACGATCAGGGTCCAGGAAATAGACTAACAAGCGGTCGACGGGAATTCGAGCGAGCAAGAATTCAACTTGGTCGTTTGGACGAATCTGGTGGCCGTGCCGGTTTTGCTCAACGCGATTTTAAGAATGGACTAAAGAACGCTAGTCAGCTTCCGTCGGCGGACTTTTTTGGTGAATCCCTTGATTTAGCCCAGTCAAATGTTCGACCCTATGCAGCTAATTCTACACGGATGCCAGGTCGAGGTCGTAACGCAGGCGGCGGTGGCCTCGGCGGGGTTCGGCGTGGGACTGATTCCCAATCAAAGTCAATGGAAAGCAGTAAGAAACTGGCCAAATCAAGTAGTTCCTCCGGTGGTGGGATCATCATCAATGACATTGATAACGATCGCAAGTTCTCCGTCGACTCAGTCAAAGTGATTGGAAAGAATACAATTTACCGTCGCGGCAATTTGTGGATCGACGCTTCGGCAAAGGATATCGACATAAACAAGGACAAGGCGAAAATCACAGAGGTAAAACGGTTTTCCAAAGAATACTTTGACTTAACGGAAAACAATTCGAAATCAGAAAATGCTGTTTTGGCATTGCAAAAAGATGATCAACAAGTCTTGATTGAACTTCGTGGAAAGGTCTATCTGATCCAATAGAAGGATCCCCGTCTGGCCCTAACTGGTTAGTGACGTTTATCACCATTCATTCCCTGTCAAACCGCATGCCCATTTGCCGCCGTGTTTTGTGATGGTGTGATTAGTGATGGTGTGGCACGTTTGATGGAATGTAAAGACCAATTGGCCTGTAGGCATTTGCTATCACGCGTAACAACGTCAACACGTTATACCAAATCACTGCATAGTGATTTAAATATTAGTTTGGTGTAGACATTCGCAACAGGAATATGGAGGCAGATGCCAATGCGATGCCGATCCCGCTTTGCCAATTGATTCGTTCTTTCATCAACAGAACGGCAACACCCGTCGTTAACACCAATCCACCTGTACTGGTTACCGTAAACACAAATGCGCTGTTGCCTGGAAAGGCGTCTAAACTTTGAAGGATATAGTGGCTTTGAAAGATATTCGATAATCCAAGTAAGACTCCAGCGACAAGTTCCCATCGAGAAATCGGATTACGACGAAAGATGAGAACGCAAAGTGAGGGGATACCTGCTGCAACAAAAGCGGCAAACAAGAAAGTGGGGTAATCCTTTGCCGAATCGCACATTTGGTTGCAGGCTTGCTGTGTCAATCTTGAACATCCGCAAATAACGAAAAACGTTAGTAAAACAAACCAAATCAACCACCACGGACCTTGGTCGTTGGGTGCATTTTTTGTAGGCAGTAACGTAGTCATTTCATTTTGTGATTTGCCTTGGTCATTTTTGGGTTCGCTTGTTTGGGTGCGCCGCGATGAATGGCCTACCAAAAACAGCGACACAAACGCAACCACGATTCCCATAGATTGATAACCATTTAAATGCTCGCCCCATAGAAGGATTCCCGCTGCTACGGGTATCACCAGAGACAGTCGGGAAACTGCAGCAGAATTCGATGCTCCAACCCAATGCACGGCATAAATCAGGAAGAAAAACGCGACAAAGTAACACGTACCCAACGCGCTACCTGACCAGATGGCGTATAAAACTTGATCGGACGGCGACGATTCCCTGTAGGCTCGAAAGCCCCAAATTGCTGCAACGATGTAGTTGATCGCTCCCACAGTCACAACGTCGGTGCGTTCGTTCTTTTGAGTCCATTTGATACACAGTATAAAAAACGAACTAAAGAAAATATTCCAAATCAAGGATTGCATTCCGTATCCAATTGGCTTTAGAACCGGTTATGGGCCAACGATTGGTATTCGCAAATCGGTTGGCACTTTGATCCCCAGCAAGCACCACTCGAAAGGCTCATCAATTCAAAGGCTCATCAATTTATTTGAGTGACAACGATTTAGCGATGCGGCGGTTTTCTTGTTGCACCAATTGTCCGCATGCTGCGGCGATATCTTTACCCAGCGAATACCGTGTTGTCGTTTTCAAACCGGACGCTTTTAAAACGTCGGAAAAGTGAAGAATGGACGACTCTTCACTACCAACCAAATGAGGCGCTGAGTCAATTGGGTTGTACGGAATTAAATTAACATGCACATTCAAATCAGCTAACCAATGAATCAGTTGCCGCGCATCACGTTCGGAATCGTTCAATCCTGACAACATAAGGTACTCGATCATAAATGGACAGGACTGGAGTCGGTTGATCACCGCGATAGTCGATCGCAATTCATTGAGACTATATTTTCGCGACAGTGGAATCAGTTTTTCGCGGGTTGCTTGATCAGCACTATGAAGACTAATTGCTTGGTTTACTTCCGGAAATCGTTCAGCGCAACGGATCATTCCGTCTGCAACGCCTACACTGGAAACCAGGATTCGCGATGGTGAATGATTAAAAAAATCTGGAGCGATTAACTTTTCAAGAGCCTCAAACAAACCTGATTCATTATGAAAAGGCTCGCCCATTCCCATAAAAACAATATTTCGCAATCGGCGATTTTCTGTCGTTAATAGTTGACCTGCCAATACAACTTGATCGAGAATTTGACTGGCCGAGAGACTCCTCGCAACCCCCATTTTACCCGTCGCACAAAAGTCACATGCTGCCGCGCATCCAACTTGGCTGGAAACACACAACGTTGTCCGCCCGGTTTCGATTCTCAGGATCACTGTTTCGAGAAGTAAACCATCTTCGGTCCGCATCAGCAATTTAGTCGCACCGTCAATTTCCGAATCACAAAGTTTTGCGATTTCGAGGCAATGCAATTGGAGTTCGTCAAATGCGACCTGATTTTGTGTATTCCCGTTGATCCGGTTCTCATTTGTTGCTGACCCAATCACCGAAAATTCTTTGTTCAGAAGCGAATCACCCACGAATCGCTTGAAAAACGCATTTCGAAATTTACGAATTCGCATTGGATCAATGGCGTGTTGCTTCCGCCATCTTTTGATCGCATCGGAGTCGTAAATATTAATGCGTTGGGACAATTTATTCTGGCTTCAAAATCTGAATGAAAAGTAAGCAACCTGCGTCAACTACCAATTTCAATGACGATGCGGCTTGCTTTAAAACAATGGTGAAAATCGCCTCGTATCACTGACTATTACGAAAGCATCGACCGCGCCGAATATCAATGTTCAATTATCGCAAGACAATCAGGTGTTTCGTTTTTGACATGATTAACGGTTTTGTTAACCAATCGGCTTGTCATTTTATCTGCCGAATAGGGTTTGATCAGTTGCTGAAGCGACTCTTTTTCATAGAAATCGGGGTCGAGCCACTGTTGGTGGTCTTCCGAATCCAAAATGACCGGCATTCGATCATGCATTGGATCAAGCAATGAATTTGCGGTGGTGGTAATAATTGTGCAAGAAAAAACCGTCGATTCATTTTCCCAATATTCCCACAAGCCGGCGAACGCCATCACGCTTTCGTTGTGCTGGGTGAAATAGTGAGGTTGCTTTCCAGAATCCGTTTTTTCCCACTCATAAAATCCATCCGCGAGAACGAGACACCTTCGTTTCTTGAATGCCGATCGAAAAGAAGGTTTCTCAGAAATCGTCTCGCCGCGGGCATTGATCAGTTTGTGACTGATCGATAGATCTTTTGCCCACGATGGAACCAAACCCCAACGAAAAAATCTCCACTGGCGATTGGATTCCAGTGAATTTCCTTCCTGCAAAATGACCGACACATTTTGCGTGGGTGCAATGTTGTAGCGGGGTACGACGCTTGGGTCTGGAATTGACACATCAAAAAGCGTGGAAATATCCGAAGGCGAAGTTCGCAATGTAAATCGTCCACACATTCAATTCTTCAATCAATTAAGATCAATCCCAATCATCATCGTCGTCATCATCGTCGTCCGGCCAATCATCATCACCGTCGTCGTCCCAGTCATCGTCGTCGTCGTCGTCGAATTCTTCCTCTTCTAGATCTCCGTCGTCATCATCGTCGACTTCTTCCCATTGGTCGTCCTCGTCATCGTCGTCGTCGGTAATGAGATCGTCGTCATCTTCATCGTCGTCGTCGTCGACGTCGTCGTACGAATCGTCGTCATCCCATTGGTCGTCATCTTCGAGGTCATCATCTTCGTCTTCGAGATCATCATCCGAGTCTAGGTCACTTTCTTCGTCTTCAATTTCGTCATCTTCAATTTCGTCATCTTCAATTTCGGAGGAGTCGTCGTCTTCAAACTCTTCTTCCTCTTCAGATGCAACAATTTGTTCGAAACTCTGCTGAGAAAGTTCCAAAATCGAAAACTCTTCCTCGGGTAAATCGATCGACGAC
>CAJQQR010000166.1 GCA_905480545.1 uncultured Pirellulaceae bacterium | reverse complement strand
CTTTGTAAAAACCCAGCTAGTGCATAGTAATCTTTTGCGGAAATGGCATCGAACTTGTGATCGTGACACCGAGCGCATGCGACCGTTAATCCAAGAAAAGTCTTTGACATCACATCGATTCGGTTGTCGATATGATTTGCTTCGTCCAATCGAACGTCTACGGGAGCATGTGTTGCTTCGTCCAAGAACCAGAACCCTGTACCAACAATCGATTCGTTAAACCCTAGTTGAGGATTGCGTCGCGGCTTATCCAGTAAATCGCCAGCAATATGTTCTTTGATGATCTGGTCGTATGGAACGTCGGAATTGAATGCCCGAATCAAATAGTCTCGGTACTGATAAGCGTGCGGAATCGGGTATTCAAATTCGTGACCACAGGTTTCGGCGTATCGTATCAGATCCATCCAATGGCGAGCCCAACGTTCACCAAAATGTTCGGACGCCATCAATTCGTCCACGACTCTTTCGAAAGCCTTATCTGATCGGTCCTCTTCAAATGCTTTGACCTGCGATGGTGTTGGTGGCAAGCCCGTTAAGTCAAAGTAGACGCGGCGAATCCAAGTGCGACGATCGGCTGCTGGCGCCATGGACAAGCCAGCGGCTTCGCTCTTTTGTAAAATGAAGTGGTCGATTGGGTCGAGGGGCCATCCGGAATCTTTGACGGTTGGAATCGATGTTTTTTGAGGAGCTTGCCAGCACCAATGGTCTTGTTTCCTTTTTTCGAGGTCGAAGCCCTTTGCTTCTGAAAGGTGAGCATCATTCACCAGGGGCCACGGAGCGTTTTTTGTCACCCATTCGGTTAGCAACGCGATCTCGTCGGCAGGCATTTTTGAATCGGGCGGCATCTCGTAGACTTCGCCATAATTAATCGTGTCGATTAATAAGCTGTTTTTCGGGTCTCCTGGAATGATCGCCGGTCCCGTTTCACCTCCTCTTAAAAGCGCTCCTCGCGAACTGAATCGAAGCTCACCTTCGACTTCATCTAAGTCAGGGCCGTGGCATTCGTAACATCGCTTGGCCAAAATCGGACGGATTTTGGTTTCGAAGTACTCGATTTCAGTGTCGGAAAATTTTGGGTTTGCTTCGTCGTCTTTTTTGGTTTTTGCTTTTTGTTCTTGGGCGGTCAGTTTGCTCGACGGAAGAACGTCAGAAAACCCAAACGGCATTGTTGCCAACGCAAGACAACACAAAACAGGTAAGTTAAAGAATCGCATCCAGAGTCTCAAAACGGCGGTGCAGATGGAAAGGTGGGAAACACAATTGAATCATAGGTGTAATCGTGAAATCAACGCCCCTGTACGGACCGTAACGATGACCATTTTTCAACCACCATGATTCTACAGTATAGGCAAACAAAAAATCGGGGTCAAAATGGCTTTGGATTGATTAAGATAATAGAAAGAATCACATTCGGTTTTAATTGCAGATCGTTTCGTTCATCATTCCAATACAAATTCAATGGTAAAAACTTCGATGATCCGTTTTTTGAGAATTGCTTCAAATCGCCGTTTTCGTATTTTGGCCAACTTCGTATTTGCGATGCTCACCGTTTTCGTTGGCATTGGCATCTCCGAATCGAAAACGGTTGGGCAAGATATTGTCCAGCAAGCCGAAGCCTTTGTGCCTGTCGATCTGTCAGGAACCTGGAAGGGATCGTGGCTTAGCTGCAAATCAGGTCACAACGGGAAATTACGAGCGACATTCTGCCGGTTGAATGAAAAGCAAGTTCAGGCAGTCTTCGTCGGCAGTTTCGCGAAAATTTTGCCATTTCGATATAAAGCTGTTCTCGATGTTGTTCACGAGGAATCAGGTATGATCGTCGTGAGTGGTTCAAAACGTCTGGGGCCGCTCATGGGAACGTTTTCTTATCAAGCGACGATCACAGCGGATCGTTTTGATGCGACGTACAATTCAAAACGTGATTGGGGCAAGTGGTCGATGAGTCGCTGCTGCCAATAACGAAGCACTGATCAGCAAGCTGGATTCAGTACTGATTTGAGGGGCCAATTTGCTCACAAAGCAAAGGGTTTATTTTTCGATCGACTGTTTGGCATTTTTGCCAGAGTTTTCTGGCGACGAGTTGTTTCTTCGTTTTGCCGGCCTATTTAAACCCTCCACTTTTTCACCAACGGCATCGGTGTATTTCTTTCGTTGGCTTGGTGTCAATTCGTCAAGCAGTTTGTCCGTATACTTGGCCTGTAACTTTTTCATCTCTTCCAGTAATTCGCTTTGCAGCTGTTCGGTTTTCTGAAGGATTTTGTTTTTTTGCTGGTCATCAATTTCAAGAAAAGCCATCATCTCTTTTGTTAGCAAACCTGATTTTGTTTTTTGTTGTTTTGCGATTTGCGGCATCATGGCCTGAACGGTGAGTTGGCGTAGACGTTTTACTTGATGCGGAAGTAAAACATCTAACGCGTCTTTTTGATATTCGCCTTTCTTCAGCTCGATCGCTTCTTGAAGTTCTTTTTGCTTTTCAGCGATTTTATCGGCGGGCAAACCGGCTTTTGCTAATCCGCGGTATTCTTCGATATAGTCATTTCGCCATGTCAATACGGAATTCAGGATTTTGGTAATCTTCGATTTTTGCAAATCGGATAACTCAAGTTCCGCTTGGACGCGGTTGTCAAACAACGCCGACAATGCAAGATTTTCAAACGGACTATCTTGAGCTTGTAATTTCTCAAAGCAAATCAAGACCAGGAAAATTCCGACGGTTAACCTTTTCATTTGCCGTTCCATACTTAATAGCTGTTTGATTGTTAATAAGTGGCGAAGCCGTGGCGGTTTGCTGATGACGGCCTGCTGTTTCGTCTATCTTAGTGGAAAGAATGTCAATGCAACAAAAGTTTCGAGTCAATTAACAGAACTTGGACTCGATCTCGGCCAACCGTTTCATGATCGTTTCATCGTCCGGGATTTTCTCGGCTTTCCGCTGGGCCTCAAATTCGATCTCGAATTCTTCAACTTCGCCGCTCACTTGATCATAGGTCGCATCTTTCAATCGATCGATGAACATGACACCATTCAAGTGGTCCGTCTCATGTTGAATGATCCGTCCGAACAAGCCGTCGACGACATTATTGAATTCTTCGCCTTTCAAGTTGTAGGCCTGGCAATGAATTTCTTTTGGGCGTATCACGTTGGCGTATGTTTGCGGCAAACTAAGGCAACCCTCCTGGCGTTCTTCGGAGCCCTTTGGTTTGCTGAGAACAGGATTGATAAAAACGTGCTCTTCGCCTTCACCTTTTTCGCCCGCTTCATTCATGATGAACAGTTGCAACGGTAAATTGACTTGGTTCGCTGCAAGTCCGACGCCAGATGCCTCGTACATCAACTCGAACATTTCGTCGACGATCATTTTAAGCTCTTTGTTGACACGACGAATCGGTTTTGATTTGTGGCGAAGTGTCGGATGCGGATAGTGAACAATCTCCAAGAGATCCAGCTCCGAATTATTGTGAATGATTGATGGGACGCGAGTTTCGTTAAGAATTACAACGCACAACTTTTAGTTTATATTGTGAATCTTTACATAACAGGTGTTTAACCGAAAATCCAATGACGGCTCTCGTTCCTCTATCTGTCGATCAAGCAATTGACGCTGTGCTATCCAACGACTTTGTTCTGCCACACGGGAATCGCACGAAAGAAACCTTGATCGCCGCAATCGAGTCATGCTGTCTGATCGATACCCGCGGTTTGACCGGAATCACAGAGTATGAACCCACGGAATTTACGTTTACGGCAAAAGCCGGAACCCCGATTTCAGAAATTACGGCGGCGTTAGATGCCAATGGTCAGTGGATGCCCTTTGATCCCGTCTTTTCAACTGCTTTTCCAGACACCTCCAATGTCGACGTGAGCACAAAAAAACATCAATCTGCGACATTGGCAGGCTCAATTTCATCCGGACTGAATGGTTCGTGCAGTTTGCGATTCGGGGGAGCACGCGACTTTGTTTTGGGAATTAAGTTTATTGACGGAAATGGAAGTCATATTACTTCTGGTGGTAAGGTGGTTAAAAACGCGGCAGGATTTGATTTGTCCAAGTTTTTTGTTGGCGGCTGCGGTCGGTTTGGAATCCTGACTGAACTGACGATGAAGGTGTTTCCCAAATCAGAGGGTTATTTGACGCTGGCGTTTGAGGGATCGTTGAATGATCATTTGAATTCGATCAAAAGAATCAATTCGACGCCGCTTGAAATCCAAGCTCTCGACATCTTTGAAGAAAATTTATGGGTCCAGATCGGTGGTGGCAAGCAGACTTTGGCGACTGCAAAAAAACGGATCGAGGAATTGGTGGGCGTTGCGGCCAAGCAGCGAAAATTTGAGGGTAACGATTCCGAAGAAGGGTTTTGGCGGGAAAGCAATCGATTTGGGTGGCTGCCGGACGGCGATGTGTTGTTCAAGGTTCCGGCTCATATCCGCCAATTGCCAGAACTGCTGGAGACGATTGAATCAATTGCGTCTCGATTTCGAGTTTCACTGGGGGGACAAGTTGTTTATTTCGGTGCGAAACCAGAACAAGCCTCTGATCTTTTAAGCTCGCTCTCAAACCAAGGCTTTGTCGCCCAAGCCATTCGTAATTCGCCGTCGGTTATGCAACCGTTTCCATGGACGCCGTTCGCCAGAAAAATCAAAATGGCACTTGATCCCCAACATCGATTCGGAGTGCCTGAATAAAGTCGTCGATTCAACCGGGGCTTGTTCATTACAAGACGCCCCGGTTTTTCGTCCGTCGCAGTTCACGAAAACAGATCACGAAAACAGATCCAAGCTTTTATATTGTCCGCCAAGGATCGATTTGCTATCGGTCGCGAACCACTTCTCCAAAATCGTAGCGTAGACTTGGCGATAATCTGTATGGAATAGCAAATCGCCGTCAACCAAATCATCCAGTCGTGGATGTTTTCCGTGTGGACCTGATTTGACGCCGCCACCCGCAAGGAAAACGGGACCAGCGGTTCCATGATCGGTTCCTTGGCTGGCGTTTTGTCGGACGCGTCGACCGAATTCTGAAAACGAGAGCAGCAACACTCGCTTGTCGTTTCCTTGCTTGGTCATGTCATTCATAAAAGTCGAAACCGCATCACCCAATTGAGATAGCAATCCGGCATGGGCTTCGCCTTGATTGGCATGCGTATCAAATCCATCAAGTGTGACGTAATAGACTGCCGTTGGCATTTCGGCAGAAATCATCTTCGAAACCGTTTGCAACTTTCGACCTAGTTGCGTGCTCGGATAAGTTTCCGCTGTCGTTTTCTTTTTCAAGACTTCTTCGACTCGAGCGCCGGCTTTAAATGCCGAATTCGCGGTTGCTTGAACAAACGAAAGCAGTTCATCGTCCTCTTTTCGCTTTTCTGCGACGTTTGATTCGATCAACTTTCGCAGTGCTTTATTGCGCCCCAATTTTAAGCGGAATTGTTCGATTGATCGAATGGATGGGAAAGCCGACTTTTCAGCGGCGAGTGCAAGAGGCTGTTTCTCGGAACCAAAGTGAATCGCGGGAACATCCAGTGATTTGGCCATTTCGCCATTCTCCAGAAAGCGACCGAGCCAGCCTTGTGGTATTCGTTCTTCATTCAAATGTGCCGTGTGCCAAAGGTCCATTGATTCGAAATGGGATCGATTGGGATTGGGGTACCCGACACCTTGAACGACTGCCAGTTGATTCGATTCCAATAGCGACGAAAACCCATTTAACGAGGGGTGGAATCCAATTTGATCATTGATCTTCCTCGCGGCCGGTTTTTCAATCGCCAAACTGAATCGATTCTTGTAGTAATGATCGTCCGCATAGGGCACGACTGTGTTCAGCCCATCGTTGCCGCCTGATAACTGAACGACCACGAGAATTCGATCGTTCGATTTTGGCAATGTGGCATGACCCGTCGCCGCAAATACCGACGGAACCATTTGCGAAAAACCAATTCCCGCCGCGGAACCGGCAGTCAAATTCACAAATTGTCGCCGTGAAAAACCCTTTTGAATGATGTTTTTAAACATTGATTATGCCAGTTGGAATTCCGGGAGTGCGGCAATCGCGTAAACGGTTTGCCGGATACGATTTTCAGACGATTCTTTTTTGTTAGTTAGCAACTGCAACAATTTCTTTTTTGCTGACTGCGTCAGGTTTCGGGCCAGCAATAATTCCTCGAAAAACTGAAGCATTTGTTCAGGTGATTGTTGATTGTAGTGTTTGACCAAGCCTTCCAAGCCTCCGTGCGAATACTTTGTTTTCTCGTCGTTCAGTAGCTCGCCAACCATGTTTACACGGCTCAGTAATGTTGCCGAATTGATCCACGATCGCCCACCAGTCCATCCTTTGACGTTTGGCGGAAAAAACGGTCGCTGGCCCAGTTCTCCAAGCGTCGTTGACAATTGCACAAAGTTTCCAGTCGCCTCGATAGTCCGAAGTAATCCAACTCCCAGTTCGATGGGCGAACGAATCTTTTTCCCAATCGACTCGTAGAAAAAATTGCTTTTCAAAATCGTTTTGATTGTTGCACCAACATCGAAATTCGTTTCCGAAAGCAAGTTGGCGATAGGACGAACGATTGAGGTATCGACAGGACTATCGGTGACGAAATAGTTGATCAGTTTTTTCGCAATAAACTCACTGGACGATTTTTGTTTAAGAACAATCTCAACCGCATCCTCGCCGTTAAATTCGCCAGAACTACCAAGGAATTCTTTGGTTCCATAATCGTGTTGATACTTGTTGAAGCGAAACTTATCGTTTTTGATTTCCCAGCCAGTAAACGCTCTCGCAATTTGCTTGATGTCGTCTTCGTTGTAGTTGCCCAGTCCAAGGCAAAACAGCTCCATCAACTCACGAGAGTAGTTCTCATTGGGGCGGGTTTTGCGATTTTCCTTTGAATCGAGGTACGTCAGCATCGCCGGGTCCTTGGAAATGGCCAAAACCAGCGGCATAAATTTTTGAAGTGCGTTTTCGCGAAGCAAATTGTTTTGGTCAAGCATCATGCCGACGTCGTCGACTTTTTCAGCACTGGTTGCGAAATGCCCATGCCAGAACAATGTTGTTTTCTCGAGCAGTTGCGATTTTGACTTGGCCATTCGGTAAAGCCAGAAATTCGGCAAGCTGCTCACATTCCCGCCCGATCGGATTTGCCGCTCAAGCGTTTTTATTTCTTTCAAAAAACTTGAAGATTCGGTGGCAAACATTGAATCGACAACGTCTCCCGGTGATTGCGTCTCGGCATTTTTCAATTCTGAATAGGTGCCCCCGAATCCGCCTCGCCGATACAAGTGCGCGACCATCTTCTTGGTCCACGGTGTTTTTTCCGACGGCTCAAAGGCTTCCCAAGATTTTTTAGGATTCATGATGATGGTGAAATGGTTCATGTTGGGTGTTGTTTGCAAACGCAACTGAGGATCTAGCGTCCTGCCGCTATACGACTTTTAAAAACCGTCTGATAGTTACCTGTTTACCTTCGAAGTTTTCGACAGGGCGTCCAATTCAACTGCAAAATTCAAACTTAAGGCGTTATCAGATCGCTTCAATTGCAATGAGACTTCCTTAACAAACGTGACCAAGTTCAGCAGTAGGCCGATGGCAGCTTTGGCTTCAGCCCGATCGTTTCCTTCTTCAAGCATGTTCTGAGCAATCAGCTGTTCTTCATTCGCTTTTAGGATCGCTGAAACCTGCTTGCCCATCACTTCAATCGAAGTGTTAATGTCGGGCGTTACTTTTGATTCACCCGACTCGCCAATTTTCGCCATGTCGGTTGCTAACGCTCGAGTGCTGGAGATGATAAACCAATCGTCAACCAAGGCGATGGAGGGAGAAAAATTGTAATTGATCAATCCATCGTTTTCGTCGTCATCATCTGGCAAATACGTTGCCGAGACGACCTTCGCGTTTCCGACTTTTTCCGACTCCAAATCAAATTGAGGATTGCCTTGCATTGCGAGTTGAATGTTCAAAAAACCAATCAGGCTTTGATAAGCGACTTTAAACCGACGCGGAACCTTTTCGGTATCTTTCAGACGGAAAACAAACGCAAATTCCGGAATCTTGATATCGGGCTGCGGTGTGTCGATGTTTTTGTAGTTTTGATTTCGAGCGACAATTTGAAATCCCGGCTTGGTCGCACCCAAAACCTCCTCACCAAAATCAAGTCCGGCGAATAAAGTCGATAGCGTACTGTCGGCCTGTGAAAGTTCCGACAAATGGTTTTCGCCAAAAAGATCTTCCTTCGACAGCCACATCAGGCCAATGTCACGATACGCTTGAATTGATGCAGCAGCATTAGGAAGTGCAAGTCGCCTAAACGACTGTCGCTCCGATTCTGAACCAAAGAAATATTTGCGTTCTTCGGCAACCGAGTCTGTGTCAAACGGCATTGAAACGGAAAGTTCAACATTATCGTCAGTGATATTCAAGGATGCATCAACCGAATCAGAATCGTTCAACGCAGAAAAAATGCCACCGATCAAAAGTTCCGCGCCGATGTTTTCGGCCTGTTTTGGGAAAAGTGCTTCCGCCATTCCAGAGTCGCGAATTTCTTTCAAATCCGCCCAAGCCCAAACGGTTTTGTCCTTCTGGGCTTCGCTCGTTTTTTGAAACGATTCGTTTAATGCAAAATGCTCATCCGTTTGGTCAAGCCAATAGTCAACCATCTGCTTGACCATTTCCTTTTTGCTCGACAGCAGTATGCGATCATCTAATTCGGCGATAAATAATCTCTTGTCAATTGAATAGGCTTTGACGTCCCGATATTCTCCAGCCTGAACGGTCTCCGTGTTTTGCTGATTGGCAAGCTTCAACAATCCCTTCAAGACTTTCGAGAGTTTCTTCTTGTCACCCGAAATCAACACCGCGCCTGCAGCTTGCTGCTTTGCATCGAACGCAAACAATGCACCTCCGCCTGCGAGTATATCCAGCGACGAATCCCAGCTTTCACCGGTGAAGACTTCAACGAAACCAAGCCCAGCCAAAAAGGCAACGAATTCGGTGCTTTTTAGTCCTTGTTGTACTTGGGGAAGCGATTCAACCTTTTCACGTAACGGGTGGTCAAGCAATTGTTGGACAATTTGTTTTGGCGGCTTGATTTTAGCGAACACAATCGTCGATTTCGCGAATACCGACCCCGGGTGCTTTTCATCCGCGAACACAGTAGAAGCGAAGAAGCATGACGACAAACATGCGGCGAGACCAATGCAAATCACCCAACATTTTCTGCGGGCAAAACGAATCAATAAACCGTGATCGAATCGACCAACTTTGCATTGAGCAAATTGGAAACAGGTTGATTGTTTAAAAATCATGAACACCATACTCAACGGTTGTGAAGTTGCTTGCCGCAAGCCTATACCCAATTCACTTGCAAGAGTTACGTTAAAAAGGGGTTTACCGCAATTAAAGTTAAGTATAACCGGTAAACGGCTCAGTTAGGACGCACAGGTAACGATTGGGGCAGCAATTCCGCCGGTGGCAAACACCTTTTTGGGAAGAGGTTGCAATAAATCGAATCGAAATCATCAACGAGAGTAACACGCACGCTCACGGAAAACGCTGAGTTGTGTGCCCTGAACGGAAATGCGGGTCTACGGCTGCTTGGTGCAGCAGCATGCTAATACCAATTCGCAAAAAAACTTTGTGAAGCCCAAGGAATTGGCGTGCGAGATGGCCGATTCCGGGGAAGGAATTCACTCCCGCACTTGCCAATTCCGACTTGCAAAACCTATCTTGAAGGTGCGGATCACTCTTCTAGAAACTTTTCAAAACCACGGAATTCCATCATGAGCCAAATCGACGCCCTTCGTGAATCGTTGTCCGACGCCACTAAAGATATGAAGCTGAACCTGTCGTCGCTTTTGCGTGGCGATCAGCTCTCTGAAGCCGATGCGTGGGGTTGCGCGTTGACGTCTTCCTATTTTCTACGCCACGCCGAATTGCGAAACGCGCTCATTGCAGATTCTGCTGAAATACTTTCGGATACAGAACGTGACGATGCAAAGGCTGCCGCGGCGATCATGGGAATGAATACGATCTATTATCGCTCGCGGCATATGATCGGAAAAGAATTCTACGAACAGCAGCGTGCTGGACTACGGATGAACCGGATGATGAAGCCGGCGTCTTCAAAAGAGAAATTTGAATTGTATTCGATGGCCTGTGCCGCATTGGCGGGCTGCGATGTTTGTTTGAGGTCCCACGAAGAAAGTCTCCTTAAAGAGGGGGTCTCGCAAGAGCAGGTTCATGAAGTCCTGCGAATTGCTGGAGTCATCCATGGTTTCATCGTTGCATTCGAATCCGAAAAGTGATGCGACTTGATCGGCGATTGTGATCAACGATCAGCCAAGTCAAATGCCGTAGGATGATGATTTCGATGCTATGAGTAATCTTCAACGTCTTCATCGAAGTTGAGTGATTCAGGAAATGCTGGTCCGGGGCGTAAGAAAATGTCCCCTTGCGCGATTTCCTGTTCCGTTCGCAGGTCGTGATGCCGAGCCAATTCGAGGATTGCAAGGAAGACGCCGATCATCGCGCTCTTGTGCATTCCTTGCTCAAACAATTGCGAGTAACAGGCTTCACCGTTTGTGGAAATCAATTGATGGATCTGTTTCATGTAGACGTTGATTGGCGTCTCGTCATAAGTAACCTCTTGAGAAAGCTGTGGAAGTGCATCTCGCATTTGACGACTATATGCGCTCACGAGATCCCAGAGCTCGACTTCATTGATTGCTTGCTCTGCGATGTCAACTTTGCGTGGAGGAAGATCATTGTTACGGCGTGAAAATCGATCACGCCATTTGCGACTTTTTTCATCAAGTAGGGCGGCTGCATCCTTGAATTTTTTGTATTCAAGAAGGCGAAAGACCAGGTTCTCACGTGGGTCGATGACCTCTTCGTCCTCGATCTCCTCCAATGGAAGCGCAGATTTCGATTTCATTTCGATCAACGTACCTGCGACGTCAATAAAATCACCAACGGAGTTGATATCGATTTCATCTGCAAGCTCGATCATCGCTGCGAACTGCTCGTTGATGACCGATAGAGGTAAATCCTCCAATTGCAGTTCATGCTTTCTGACAAGGAACAGCAGAAGCTCGATCGAGCCGCGATAATTTTCGAGTTCAACGGTGAAATTCACGTCTGTGTCAATCGGTCAAATAGGGTGCAAAAGCAAGCAGTTTGTTTTCTGTTTTGGACATCGAACTGAACACGCCAAGTTCAATATTCAACTGAATTTTCCGATTCTAAAACCAACTCGCTTCCCAACGCTACGCCAAAATGCCGCTGACGACATTTCCATGAACGTCGGTTAAACGATGGTCACGACCAGCGTGACGATATGTCAACTTTGTGTGATCGAAACCTAGTAGATGAAGAATGGTTGCATGTAAATCGTGAACATGGACTTTGTCCTCGATCGCCTGAAATCCAAATTCGTCAGTAGAGCCATGAACCGTTCCGCCTTTAATTCCACCCCCGGCCATCCAGGTGGTAAAACCCCAATGATTGTGATCGCGTCCGTTTATCTTGCCTTGGTTTGAACCCTTTTTCGGGAGTTCTACGACCGGAGTGCGGCCAAATTCGCCACCCCAAATCACAAGTGTTTCATCGAGGAGACCAGATTGTTTTAAGTCGGTAAGCAAAGCTGCTATGGCCTTGTCGACCTGTCCGGCCAAGCGACGGTGCCCATCTTCGATATCATCATGATGATCCCAAGGTTGCCCCTGACCTTGCCATACCTGGACAAAACGAACGCCACGTTCGACCAGTCGTCGAGCAATCAATATTTGCCGCGCATTGACACCTGATCCATATCGTTCCAGAACATGTTTCGGCTCGCGACTCACATCGAATGCTTCGGCGGCATCTTGTTGCATCCTGAATGCCAACTCAAAACTTTGAATGCGAGCTTCCAACGCCGGATCAGCTCCACTGGCTTCCAAATGCATCTGGTTCAATTCATTTAACGCGTCGAGTTGTGAGCGTTGTTCTTTCAAGGAAATTTTTGAATTGCGAATGTTTTCAATCAACTTTTCGATCGAATTGTGCCGCGTATTGATATGAGTTCCCTGGTAAATACCTGGCAGGAAAGCAGATTGCCAGTTTTGGGTTTCGGTGATCGGATATCCGTCCGGACAAAGTGCAATAAAGCCAGGAAGATTTTGGTTTTCGGTTCCCAATCCGTACGTGACCCACGAACCGAGGCTCGGGCGCACAAGGAACCGAGCCGCACCGCAATTCATGAGCATCAACGAGGGTTCATGGTTGGGGACGTTGGCGTGCATTGAATTGATGATAGCCATGTCATCAACATGTTCCGCCGTATGTTTGAAAATGTCACTGACATGGATTCCCGATTCGCCATACTGTTTGAACTTATAGGGTGATCCAAAGGCGGCTCCCGTCGGTCGTTCGGTGCGCAGATTTGGATTGGGAAGTTTCTGACCGTGGCGTTTGTTGAGTTCCGGCTTGTAATCGAACGTATCAACATGGGACGGCCCGCCATTCATGAACAAATGGATTACGCGTTTCACTTTTGCAGGGAAATGAGTTGCCTTTGGCGCGAGCGGTGTTTTGGATTGATCCTGTGATGAAGAATTGGCGGTTGCCTGATCGGCGAAAAGCGTGGCCATGCCTAACGCGGCCATGCCGGTTCCACTCCGGTTAAGCAATTCTCGGCGACTGAGGTGAGATGAAATTGGATTCACAATAGGCTCTACTAAAAAGGCTTGAAAATGAGGGCGGGAGAAATCTTCAGAGCAATAAAATGGAAGGTGTACTTCATTATCAAAACGTTAACCGCATCGTTCAACTTTTGTTCTCATCAAACGGCAGAACTTCCGGGGCTTTCTCGTCAGTGCTTGTGCGAATCGAATACGGTTTGTGATCGCTGCGATAGTAAGACGTAATCAATTCAGCAATAAATCCGATCGACATCAATTGTGCGCCAAGCAATAAAGCTCCCAATGCATAAATCAGCATTGGCCGTTCATGCAGCGGCTGCATTGTGTCTTGGAAATCGCCAATCATCCGAATTAACCAGTAGATTCCCAAATAGGTCAGCCCGGCCAATCCCAACATAAAACTGCCAAGGCCTAATGTACCGAGCAAATGCTGGGGGCGTTGGCGGAAGCCCGTCAGAAAATACACTGTGAGGAGATCTAGAAAGCCCTTGAAAAATCGGCGGAAGCCATATTTCGATTGACCGAATTCTCGCTTGCGATGATCGACGACTATCTCGTCCACTTGAAACCCGCGGGCATTTGCCAGCACTGGAATGAATCGATGCATCTCGCCGTAAAGATTGATCTCCGCGAGAGCTTCACGGCGATAACACTTGAATCCACAATTATGATCGTGAAGCTTGACTCCGGTTAACCAGCCAACCAACCCGTTAAAGATCTTTGAGGGGAAAGTTTTGTGAATGGGATCATGGCGAATTTTTTTCCATCCGCTGAGGACATCGACGTTTTCGTTTTCGAATCTCTTTAAAAAATTGGGGATCTCTTTTGGATTGTCTTGCAAGTCCGAATCCATCGTGAACACTAACTCGCCTTTTGCTTTTTCGAACCCCGCACTTAACGCGGCCGCCTTTCCAAAGTTTCGACGGAACTGTATCCCATGCACATGATCGTTTTCGGCGGACAGTGACTCGATGGTTTGCCACGATCCGTCCGTTGATCCGTCGTCGACAAAGATGACCTCGAACGATTTCTCAATTTCATCGGCCACCGATTGCAGTTCTTCAAACAGCTTTCTCAAGCTCTCGGATTCATTGAATACTGGGATAACGACGGAATACATTCAAAATACTTTTTTGTTGGGAAGGATGCTGCGGTGGATAAGTGCTTGCTTTGCGTGAAAAAAACGAGGTTACTTGATTGTGCAAGGGCGAAATGGGCCGTTTGGTAAAGGAGCCTGTTTCGCCGTATGAGCATCGCCCGCGCATTTCGCATTCGATGCCGCGATATTTCTATTGTATCTGCTTTTCATTTCCTGCGTTGATCGATTTCGACCGGGCGTTTGGCACACAACCGAAGCCTTTCAGAATAAGCGTCATCAATAGTTCCGTCGAAAGCCAGCAGAGCCGAAGCGTTACCGCGACGATTAATGTAGTCGCTGTCGTGAAAACTTCAGGATCCAGAGGGCCCAATAATGCGACCAAAACGACTTCGCGAACTCCCAGACCACCTGGCATCATCGAAAGAAACCCAACAACGATTGCCAACGCAGCGCACGCCGTGATTCGCGGGAGCTCATTAAGCGAAACCGATCCGACGCCGGTTAGTTGTATGATGGACCATAAACTCAATCCCACCAGCAACCAACTGAATGGCAATAGGCACCAACCAAGGACCGCGGTTCGGGTTTTTAAATTGGCCACCGCAACACCGATCTTGGGGCTTAACTTGTCGAGTCGTGAGAGTCTTACGATTCGGCGAAAGACAGGAGGAAAGATTGGTAAACCGGCAGCCAGGATTCCACCGCAGCCCAGAAGGATCAGCCACGGTCCCACGTCAACAAAAAAGATCATCAGTACACACGCGACGCCGGCGCCAACTGCCATGTAAGTAAGTGTTTCGATAAACACACTCGTCGCGGCGACTGCCGGTTGAACATTGGGTCCCGCGATAATGCCGGTACGGATAATCACAACTAACGCTTTTCCGGGAAAGTATTTGCCGAGCTGACCCACAATGAAAGCGGGAAAAGAATGTGAGAGTTTCGGACGCTGTCCAAGTCCAATTAAAACACAGTGCCAGTAAAACCAACTGATTGAAATGCTGCAGAAATAAAACAAGCTCACTGCGGGGAGCCAATTCCAATTAAAATCCTGAACCGAAATTGAACTGTTGCGTATCTCTGTGATGCCTCTCCAGATCGTAAACGCAATGCTCCCGATCACCAAAACGTACACCAACCATTTTACGAATCGAATCCAATTCGTTTTTTTTTCACTGGACGTCGAACTGAATTCCGACTTCAATTTCGATTCGCGATTGGAGTCTTCCGTTTTCATTAATGTGCTTAGGTTGAAATAGCAGGCTGTTGTTTGCTAGCAGAAGTAAATTTTTTTTACTTTACCTCAAGTTTTCTATTTACGGAAAACAGTGAATGCGGATAGGATACCGATTCTGCAGCCTCACATGGACGTGAATTGGAATGCGCAAAATGAATGGAATCATAAACAAATCACTTATCGCCCTTTTCTTATTGGGTGAAACCGTAGTCGCCGACGGTGGCGGACTTGAGTACGGGTGGACCCAACTTCCTGATGGTCGAGTTGAATACATTATTCAACTCGACGATAAAGCGATTGAAGCTTTAAAGAATGGGCAGCCTTTGACAAGTAGCCTCCCGCCAGAAGTTCGAACTGCCGATCGAATTCGGATTCAGTATGGCACGGGTGAAGTTGCCAAGCCAGTGCTTTTGAGAAAGCCACAGGGCTTCAATCCGTATCCGCCGGCGAATTCAACGCTACAAGGGTATGGCGGCGATCCGTCGAATAATTCTGTTCGATCGACAAGTGTCGCCGATTCCGTCCCTTATTTGCCACTAAACAATATTCGACCCACCGGTTCCATTGAAACCACCAGCGGAAATCAAAAAGTGGTTTCCAATTCGTCCCTAAGCGCAGTTCGCCAAACGTCGTACATAGCTCCACAACAGGGGCAAGGCGATAGGGAATTGCAAAACTACGATGAATTCAATGGCACGCGTGTCGGCGAATCAAGAGGCGTCAATCCGAATCCCAATTATGGAGCAGTGGGCTCGACAACCGATGTTGGAGGCACGAATCCCAACTATGCTCTGAACCCGCCTGTGGTGCCCGCGAATACAGGTGTTGGAACTGGAAATAACGGAGCAAGCAGTTATCAACCAGGCTCTCTGGCTGGTGTGCCTGATATCGGAAACCCGAATCCCAGCAACGGCATGGCGGCTGTGCCACGACGTGACATGAGAAGCGCTACTGCACGCAATTGGACTGGAGTTAACACAGGACAGGGAAGTGTCTTCCCGCCATCAAATGGAATCTATCCACCATCAAGTGGAACCTACCCACCATCAAATGGGACGGGAGCGGGCGACCCCAATTACGGTGCAGGCAATTCAGGTTTCCCGAATGCAGGTCAAGGCACCGGCAATCCAAATTATCAGCCGCCCAATCCAAATTATGGACAACCCGGCGGGACATACAATCCAACGCTTCCAGCTCAACCCGTATCTGGACAGGGGCCTTATCCTTACCCGCCCAATTATGTCGCCACGCCAGTGCCGTCCAATCCAAACGTTGACTCACTAACAAAGCAAATCGAAGAGTTGCAGAATCAGGCGAAAGAAAAAGATCAGCGAGATTTGATTGCGAAACTCGAAGAGGCTGCGAAGAAGGATAAAGAAGAAAACCAAAAGCTTCTACAAGCAATGCAGAAGCAGCTTGATGATAAATCGAAAAACCAGGGCAACCAAACTCGTGAAGACCGTGTCACACCTGTTGTGAACAACGGCGTAACGCCGGTATCAAACGTGGGAAGTGCGTCAGGTTCGGGGAATTCGACGGCGATCACGATCTTTTTATTATTCTCGATTGGTCTTAACGTTTTCCTTGTGATTCAGTATCTATCGGTTCAGAACCAATTCCGCGATTTATCGAATGACTTGCGAGATTCGTTCATGGCAAACAATTACGAGTAATTCGTTCGAACACTTTTGAAACAGGTTCAGCAAAGGAGTGCTGTTTAAATGAAAAATATCTCAACCCTAACGTTGTTGGTGTTACTTTTTTCCGCGTCATCAAGTTTTGCTCAGCAGCAAGTTGTTGTCGTTGATATGGGGAAAATTTTTCGCGAGCACATTAGCTTCAAGAGTCAGATTGCGGCTCTTCAAAAAGAAGTGGAAGGATTCAAGCTGTCGATTCAAGCAGATCGAACCAAAATTCAATCCGAATCTGAAGCACTTTCTGCTATCGATAAATCGTCTCCAAACTTCCGAACAAAGGAAGCCGAAATCGCGAAAATGGCTGCTGACATGCAGCTTGGCCACAACATGAAGAATCGCGATTTCATGGAAAAAGAAGCCAAGGTCTACTATCAAACTTATGTTCAAATCTTGACCACTGTTCAAGACTTCTGCCGCAAGAACAACGTTGCTTTAGTCGTCAGGTTCAATGGTGAAGCGATTGATCCCAACAATCGCACGTCCGTTTTGGCCGGAGTCAACAACGTCGTTGTTTATCAGGACCAGAAAGACATCACAGCTTTGATCATTACCGCGATCAATGGTGGGGCATCGGTTGCCAACCAAAACAACGGCGCGACCAACCGCTAATGGTTTGCAGACCAGTTGAGTCCTTTCCAGCAGCTGTCAGGCTGCGATTGACGTTAGTCGCCGAAAAAATTTACAGGTGAATCCAATTAAGTGACCATTCAGTTTCGAAATCAAAACACCATTTCCAAATCGGTCTCGGTTCAAGGCGTCGGTTATTGGAGTGGTTTAGAAGCGTCTGTCGAATTCCGACCAGCCGCTCCCGACACCGGCATTATTTTTGTCCGAGCCGACATTTCCGGACAACCTCGTATCGCGGTGCAACCGGAGAATTGCGTCGATATTCCCAGACGAACCTGCATTCAGAGCGGTTCAGCCTGCGTGGAAATGATCGAACATCTCATGGCGGCGTTGGCCGGTCTGCAAATTGATAATTGTGAGATCTGGGTCGACCGTGCTGAGGTCCCTGCGTTTGACGGGTCGTGCATCGAGGTGGTTGAGAAACTGCAATCCGTTGATTTGGTATCCCAGCCGATATCTAAACCGACATTCGTCATCGAAGAAGAAATTCGACTCGAAGCCGACGGTTGCTGGATCGCCGCATACCCTCATCAAACTCGGTCAAACAATTTGACCCTGACCTATCAATTGGATTACGAAGCAGCCGTCATTGGGCAACAAGAGATAGAGCTGGTTGTGACTCCCGACGCTTTCAAAAAGGAGTTGGCATCCGCCCGCACGTTTCTGTTGGAAGTCGAAGCGGAATGGCTGCGTTCACAAGGGCTGGGGCGAAACGTTTCTTTCAGCGACCTGTTGGTCTTCGGACCAGAAGGGCTCATTGGAAACACGTTACGGTACTCAGATGAATGCGTACGCCACAAGGCGCTCGATGCTGTGGGTGATTTGGCGGTTGCCGGATTCGATATTGCTGGCCATGTGGTGGCTCACAAAAGTGGGCACCGAGTCAACGGATTATTTGTAAAGAAGCTGGTTGATGCTTTCGATGCGTCTCAGGGCAAACGATTGTCCGCCTAATTGAAAAGGAATTCATTGTGGCGACCTTTATTTCAAAAAATGCTGATGTTCACCCCGATGCTCAAATCGGACAAGATGCTCACATAGGTCCGTTTTGTGTTGTTGGGCCGAAGGCGACCATCGGTGATCGAACACGATTGGACAATAGTGTCACAATCGCAGGCAAAGTGACGATCGGTTCAGATAACAAATTCTCTCCCTACTGCGTGATCGGTGGTGAGCCTCAGGATATTTCCTATTCGGGGGCGGAGACGGAAGTTGTGATCGGCGACAATAACGTTTTTCGCGAATCGGTGACCGTCAATCGCGCAAGCGAAAAAGAAGATGGAATTACCTCTGTTGGTAATGACGGCTACTACATGGCGTGTGTCCACATTGCCCATGATTGCAAAGTCGGTGATCGCGTCGTAATGGCAAATGCCAGTGTTCTGGGCGGTCATGTCCACGTTCATGATCGGGCTACCATTTCAGGAATGGTGGCAATTCATCACTTTGCTTCCGTTGGGACCTACAGTTTCGTTGGCGGTGTAAGCCGAGCTTTGCATGATGTTCCCCCCTATATGTTGGTCGAGGGCGTTCCAACAAAGCCACGTTGCGTCAACATTGTTGCACTAAAGCGAAATGACTTTCCCAGCGACGTGATCAAGGCCCTCACCGAAGCCCACAAACTTTTGTATCGTCAGAAAGTTGGCGTGGATAACGCGCGGGAGATTCTGTCCGGAAAACAGATGCTTGTTCCTGCTGTGATGACGTTGTTTAGTTTTCTGGATCACCAGCAGGCGGGGCGAAACGGTCGCGGTCGTGATCGACGAAAAGCAGCGTAAGCGGTTTGATTTAATGGCCGTCTACGGTCAACCCATTGCCGAACGTTTATCAACAAAGGCATCAGTTCCTTTTTTACAGCCAATTTCAATGACAAATAAAAAGATCGCAGTTGTTGGTGCTGGGCACCTGGGCCGCATACACGCAAAACTTGTTAGCTCAATTGAAAATGTTGATGCCGTTGTTGTCGAGCCTGCAGAGGCATCTCGAAGAAATATCGAATCGGAATTTGGACTAACGACGTTTGCCGATTTGTCGGAACTGGATTTTGAGCTTGATGGAGCCATTGTCGTCACGCCCACTGATACGCATTTTGATGTCGCAACGCAGTTGCTTGAAAGCAATTGTCACTTGTTAGTTGAAAAACCAATTTGTGGAACATCCGAAGAATCGAAACAACTCTGTGAACTTGCGGAGGGAAAAAAGCGAGTTTTGCAAGTCGGGCATGTCGAACGATTCAACCCAGCTTTTGTAGCAGCGAAAAATTCGTTAAATCAACCAAAATACATCGAAACCGTTCGCAATACCCCTTTTACATTTCGGGCAACCGATGTCAGCGTGATCAAAGACTTGATGATTCATGATATCGACCTCGTTCTTTCAATCGTTAATTCACCTGTAGCGAGCGTCAGTGCGACCGGCACCGCCGTCGTCGGTCCAAATTATGACATGGCGAAGGCTTGGGTCGAATTCGAAAATGGTTGTGTCGCCTGTTTGACAGCATCTCGGTGTAGCTATGTCGGTGATCGATCAATGCAAGCCGTCACCCAAAATGGACATGTCAGTGTCGACTTTGCAAAACAATTGGTAAAAACGGTCACTCCCGTACCCAGTGCGTCTGCACGACTGAATGCGATTTCGACGTATGAAGAAAAGATGCGTGCAAAAGATCAAATGTTCGAAAAGTGGTTGCCCGTTACTGAGGAAAAGGTCACACCACAGAACGCGATTCTTGCCGAGCAAACTGAATTTTTGAATTGCATCGAAACGGGATCGCGTCCGACCGTGTCGGGCTGGGACGGATTTGCTGCAGTACAACTTGCAGATCAAATCGAAACCGCGATTGCGGCCCGAAGTGCTTCCGCAACTCAAACTCGCAAAGCTGCGTAGGTTTCTTCGCGGCTCAACAGCGCGGTCATCTTGGGATTTGCTCACGCAAGCAACGCGGAATTCGTCGTTATCGCGTCACGTCTCCTTCTCGAAGGACTTTTTTTCCGTGACAATAGAT
>CAJQQR010000165.1 GCA_905480545.1 uncultured Pirellulaceae bacterium | reverse complement strand
GGTCTCGTTCTTGTATTTGGTAACGTTACGAACTTTTGTAACGGTTGACCATTGATTCACGTAGGTCGTCTTTTCTACGTAAGTTACTTGTGGCCCACAGCCACATCCGTCGGTGCTAACGGCAGCCGAGGTGCCGCAACCACCGCAAGGGCTGGTCGCAACGGTTTGTGCACAACCACACTGAGCCGAAGCAACATTGGAACCTACCAAAGCTACAGCCAGTGAGAATGCAACCGTAAGAATACGGGATCTCATCTAAATCTCCTAAAAAAAATTCCGGTTGTGGGGGACGAGACGTCCCTTTGAAAAGTTGGGAAAAGGCTCCCAAATTGTGTATTGTGAAAACGCTCCATGACTGTACCCCCAACGCCTTGCAGTCCCTGTTGGGAGGTACAGGATGGGCAAGGGCTTTGTGGGTTTTGTGCAGTTTGTGACGTTTGCGGTGAATACGCCCGTTATTTTGATATCGAGGTATAGGTTTTACAAGGTTTGGAAGAGGATTTTTGAAAAAATAAAATAGATAAATTGGGTAGTTGGAAAGGTTGGGCTCAAAACGATTGCGAAACTAGTGAAGTTTTGTTGAATGGATGGACAGCAACGAAAATATTTGCTTTGGGGGCCCAAAAAGCCGATGCGTAAGAAGAACTAGTTCCGAATAAGGCAGGTCATGAGTCGTAAGCTAAAGATAAGGGAAATAACGAGCCTTCTCATCGTTTTTTATGCCGCTGGGATTGCCGTTGCTCAGTTTGAGACGGATTTCAGCGAGCAATTGAAACCGATTTTGGAGGAAATTGAGAATCCGGAGCCGTTTCAGCCCATTGCTGCCGATCGACTTGCCGATTCCAAGGACGGCTTGGCTGAAGCGATGTCAGTATTGGATCAGCGGCTGTCGCGAAACGGAAACGCTGCGGCTGAATCGTGGAAAAAATATCTTCGCTGGTCGGATCTTGAGGTCGAACTGGGCTCTGAAAAACCCAGCCGAGTTAATTTGATCGAAATTGGCGATCTTTTTCGAATGAATCATCCCGGTTTGGAGATGCAGGTTTTCAGGAACTTGCGTGACGCGATCTACGACTACGCGTGGACCAGTTATTTTTCAGCTGGAACCCGTGCTGAAAAGCTTTACAGCGCTCGATTGAAACAAATAAAAACCGCCATCGTTGAGTTGAAAACGGGTCAAGATGACGCCAAGATTGGCGAGATTGGCGTCTGGGTTACGGACTTGGCTAACGCAGGTCAATGCCCAAAATTGGTCGCCATGATCCGCACTGTCTTTTCACGTTCTAATTTTCAATTGCAGATTTCCGAAGCATTCGCTCAACGCATCTTGGCCAGTCAGCCATCCAGCGACGTACGACCGGTTCAGGAGACGATTCTCGGGGTACTGCAATGCGGTTCGGCCAGTACAACGGCCACGGTTGACGTTAATTTCATTCCCAATACGAGTTCAGCGAACTTTCAAGTTTGCATTTTAGGCAAAACGATCAGCGATCAAGTCGGCTACAAAGACATCGGACTATTGGGTTCTATTCGAATTTGTAGTCAAGGTAATACGGATCTGGTCGCTCAATCGAATGTCTATTTCGATGGTCAGCATGTGACCCATACCGGCATTTCCGCCGCGGCTAATACGCGGACCCAAATCAAGGGTGTCAGTACACCACCGCTCCTTCGTGGGATTGTTCTTAACCAAATCAACTCAAAAAAATCAGAGGGTGAAGCCATTGGCGCGGATTTAGCCAAAAAGAAATTTACAGCGAACGTGTCGCAAAAATTGATCACGGCGGTAGGGGATGCTAATCGGGCGATTTCTGATCGCTACAGGACGCCCACGTCAAGAATTGATTTCGTACCCCGAGGTACAGTCGTAAGTACTACGGACGACAGTCTTCGCATTGTTTCGTTGGTTGGAAACGATTCTCAATTGGGAATCCTGAATTCCGCATTGATGGATGATGGGCAGGATATCGCGATTCAAATTCACGAGTCAGTGATGAACAATGCGTTTGAGCACTTTTTGGGCGGAAGAGCGTTTACCAACGACGGACTTCGGAAATTGGCAACGCAATTTGGCGCGAAGCTGCGACCGGTTGAACCTGATGAAAAAGAAGTTGAGATCAAATTCAAGCGAACCCGTCCTGTATCCGTCAGTTTCAGCAAGGATTCCGTCGTTATTAAAATTGCGATTTCTTCGCTAAAGCAAGAGGGCGTTGATTTTAAGGATTTTGTGATCTCAGCTGAATATGCCTTGGATGTCCGTGAAACGACGATCGACGCCAAACGTTTGGGTGACGTCACACTTGATTTTGCGAAGCCGCTGAACAACGTTGAGAATGGAAAGCTCGGCGTCGTTGATCAAAAACTGAAAGAGATCTTTTTGGAGAACTTCGAAACGATCGATTTATCCGAGCTGGAACTCAAACCTGAGATCCGTTCGGTCGGTATGCCAAGATTATCCAACTTCAATATGAAACAGGGCTGGTTGTCCGTTGGTGTAAATCTTGATGGAACCCGTTTTGCAATTTCTGATCATAGTGCGTCCCCCAGAGGGAACTCTGCAAGGATTCTCGGAGCACCGGTTCGCCGTACAGTCAGTCATGTTTCGTCCGATTGAGTTTTTTACGCTCGAAACGACATATTCTCAATTTAAATGACGCCAAGTGTTACCTTATTATGGCCATCGCTTTCTGCATTATCGATGCTTTTGCGTCTGAACCATTTCAAGGGAATCCTGCAGCCGTTTGTCTATTGGATTCAGATTCAATGGCTGAGATGTCAGGCGAGCAAACAACTAAGTGGATGCAGAACGTTGCTGCAGAAATGAACCTCTCTGAAACGGCCTTCCTGAATCTGAAGACGAATCGGTTGAGATGGTTTACTCCGCAAGCGGAAGTTGATTTGTGCGGACATGCGACGCTGGCGACCGCCAAAGCCTTAATCGATTTCGGGTGGTTGTCACCTGGAGAGTCGCTGGCCTTTCAGACTCGCTCCGGAGAGCTGTTGGTAAAAGCTCTTGAGTCCAATCGATCTTCTCATCGTGGCGTTCTGATTCAGTTGGATTTTCCCTCAACACCGCCAAGTGAAATTGCGGAGTCGGATGCAAATCGAATCAAGCCGCTCTTCACGAATATGGAACTTGGTTTGGCGTTATCCGATCCAATGATTTTTGTCGGAAAGAGTCGCTTCGATGTCTTGGTGGAATTGCCGACGCAGAAAAATGTCGAAGATCTCGTTTTGGATTTCGAAGAATTAAAATCCTTGCCGTTTCGTGGCTTGATTGTCACGGCCAAGTCTTCGTCTGCCGAGTTTGACTTTGTGTCGCGATTTTTCGCTCCGGCAGTCGGGGTGAATGAAGATCCCGTCACCGGTTCGGCACACTGTTGCCTTGCGCCTTACTGGGCCGAAAAATTATCAAAGAATAAAATGAAAGCGAAGCAGTTGTCACAGCGTGGTGGCGAAATCGCGATCGAATTGTACGGTGATCGAGTACGGCTCACAGGGCAGGCGTTCACCGTCGTCAGTGGAACCCTAACTGTTTAAACGAAACGCAGTTCAAGAATGCCGATTCTAAAGCAAGAAGTGGATTTTTATCCCGAAGTACTCTTCGAAACAATGGATGAGTACGAAAACGCATGGCTTTTCTACATTCTCAGTCGTCGCGAAAAAGACTTCATGCGAAAGTTGATCCCCAAGGATATTGCGTTCTATGGCCCGATTATTGAGAAGCGTTATCGATCGCCAGGCGGGCGTTTTCGAACGTCCTTCATTCCGCTGTTTTCCAATTACGTTTTCGTTTTTGGAAGTGAGGAGCAACGTTTTGAGGCGATGACGACAAACTGCGTTTCCAAATACACTCAGGTCACCGAAAAAGAGCAGCTGATTCATGACTTGACTCAAATCAGAACTGTATTGCACTCAGGTGTACCCGTCCTGCAGGAGCAAAAGATGGAAAAGGGGCAAGACGTTCACGTCAAAAACGGTCCCTTCAAAGGCTTTGACGGAAAGGTTATTCGACGAGAAAGCAAGACTCGTCTTTTGGTTCATGTCAAGTTTATCGACCAAGGCGTATCGATGGAAATTGATGAGGCACAATTACAAGCCGTTTAGTTTCAAGTAAGGCCGGTTCTTGGAACCTTATGGCAGTGTTCCGTTTTGATTTCAAACCGATTTAAACTGACCTTAAGCGGCTCGCTTTCGAGTGACGTTGGTGTCCGATAGCAACCATTTCGTCATCTTTTTTACTTCAGCCTCCCAATCGCCCCCCAGCCTTCGCCCACAAAATTCATCGAACAGCGATTCAGTCGTATCGGATAATGAACGGATCCATTCAATCCGTTCTTCGTCGGTTGGTGGTTCGGCCGATTCGGAAAGTTCTTTGATTTTCGCACTGCCAATCGAAAACGATTCGGCTTGGAGGGAGAAATCGTACTGCATGCCGTCTCGTACCAACGTCAGGCCGGCTTTGCGGGGAAGTTTTCCCATCTGGATTGCCAGCGACGCTTCTGGAAGTACAACCGGCGAATCCGATGATATCGATTCCTTGCCTGATTCTCCGAAAGGGCAATCCAGATTTAGCGAGCGAGCGAAAAAGCCATCGATGACCGATTCGTCGGCCAATGGAATCGAACCCGATTGAATTTCAAAATTCCACCACAACCACAACAGAAATTCATTGCCGACGTAATCATAGTTTTCGGATTCGCCATTCCACCAAACCATCGGAGGAACGCCCAATTCCGGAATGAAGCAAGTGGGTTGGATTTGATGCAATTCCGCAACCGAGTTGTTTTCGTGAGCAAACGATTCGATTGCGGTGCTTGGCGTGTGTTGTGCCAACTCGATTTCAAAAGCTTGCTCCAGCAAACCTAAACATAGGTCGTTGTTTTTTTCGCTGGTCGACCCTACATATATTGTCTCAGACGCCGAATCCCAAAGGATAGAGGTTTCGTTCATCTTCTTGAAATTACCTTTGTCGGCCTCGTCCGCACAGCGGGCTTCAACCGCTTCTTTTGCTTCGTCACGAACTGCCTTGCTGGGACGTGCGCCCGGATTATCCACCATTAAAGGGGCCAGTTCTTGCTTCATCCAAGCCTTCTTGATCGGGCCTGGAATCTGGCATGAGTCGACCCGAATCCCAAAGTGCAATGCATCACCAAGCAAATTCTTTTCCAGTTCGAAGTCAGTATCGAAAAGGTGTGCGCCGGCGGTAAAACCTACATTCGGTTTTTCGTAGAGGTTGGTCTCAAAGGCTCCAATCCGAAACTGCTCGAGCTTTTCGAGATGCTCGCTTCCAAATGCGTCTGTCGGATCATTGGTGACGTGGAATTTTTGAAAAGTGACGCTGCCAGAAAGGAATCCCATATTTCTCAAATCGGAAAAAGTCTAAGAACCGAAATTGGTTCTTTCGGAATACAGATACGGTAAGGATTAGGAGCTAAAGCAAACGCATCAGATTCGTCAGGATCGTCACAACGACGCTCAGTCATACGTCGGTCCTGGTTTTCGATACAGCAATTGCAATGAACGCAGAAATATTCAATCACGACTCGCCGGGCAGAATTGCCCGGCTGACGTCTGAATCAAAAAGGTGTGAGCCGTACTCTATATTTCGCCCGCTAGTCCTTTTTCGTAGTACTTGTGAGTGATTGAATCCTGGTTCTCAAGCAGCCAATCGATTGTCGGCTCGTTTTTCATGGCTTTTTTGATTGCCTGTGCCATCGCTTTTCTGTGGATATCAAACAAAGCCTTGTGGTCAAGGTTGTCGTCGGTCGCAACGCCAGGGTTTAGCCAGACGGAGCAGATAATTCCAAGGTCGTTTGCTTTTTCCTTGGGAATGTCGCCGGCACGAACCGCATCTAACACGCCGTTGGCAATCGCACCCTGAACCGTTCCCATCAAGATATTGGTGTATCGAGTGCTCTTTACTGTCACCTTGCTGACCATCAATGTGACCGGTCGAACTTGGATGTCCGTGTTCATAATTGCGAAAACTTTTGAGTGTCCTGCCGATTGGTTTCCGGTTAATGTAGCGATCGCGGTTCCAACCGGACCGTCAAGTTCACCGATAACGACCTCTGGTTCTGCAGCTGTGAACGGTGGTCCACCACCAATAAGACACTCACCCGTTCGCATTACAATACGTTCGCTCATCTTTGATTCTCAATTCTTTTGGATGTTTTGGGGATACTTTAGTTGATCGTATGGGCAGTAAAACGATCCGGCAAGCCCGCCGCTTCTGTTACCGGATCAATCGGTGTTTCCAAGGTCTTTTTTCTTCCAGCGATCTGCAATGATTGTGTCGAAAACCAATTGGCAAATATGAAAAAGTAACATCGGCAAAATGGATCGGTTGATTTCAACAGCCGTATTCAAGCCGACCATCAACGTCTTTTGGCT
>CAJQQR010000164.1 GCA_905480545.1 uncultured Pirellulaceae bacterium | reverse complement strand
GTAAATACAAGTCGACCGCTTGATGCGACACTTGCTTCGTATTTGACTTTTCGACAAAAAATCAAAAAAAACTTGCTGCGTAAGTAGCAATCAAAATAGAGGAACGAATTTTGGCCTCGTTTTTAACAATGCCACTGATGTTTTGGTTGGGTTTATTCGCCATTGCATCACCGATCATTATCCATCTGCTCAATCGTCGTCGATTCAAGATTGTCGATTGGGCTGCGATGGAATTCTTGCTCAATGCAAACAAGAAAAATCGCCGTCGGATTCAACTGGAAAACATTATTCTGTTGATTCTTCGTTGCATTGCAATTTTCCTCGTTGGCCTGCTTTTGGCGCGTCCGTTTTTTCCCAACGACATTCAGTTGTTGGGTGACGACAAGCAATTTGAGCGGATTGTGTTACTCGATGATTCGTTCAGCATGAATGTACGAACGGGTAATAAGTCCGTTTTTGAGTCCGCCAAAGAAAAGCTAAAAGAGTTTGTCAAAAACCTTGTCCGTGACAAATCGGCGAACTTGTTGACCTTGATTCTTGCATCCGACGTCGAGCATCCAGTCGTAAGCAAGCTTGAGGTGTCCCTCGATACACTGACTGAAATCAACGATGCGATTGATGAAATTCGATGTTCGGATGTTCCCGCAAAGTACAGCGACAACCTGAGAACGATTGTTGACGAGACCGCAGGTCGAAAGCAGGGCGTCAATCGAGTTTTTTACTTGATGACGGATATGCGGGAACAGGATTGGTGGAGTGATTCCCAAAGTGAGGAGGGGAATCCGGCCCAGAATTATATGAAGGATATTGGTAACAACACTCCATTGGGATGTTACATCGTTGATGTTGGTGATGATTCTGACGTCAATATCGCTGTCACGGGACTCCAACCGAGGTCCACGTTGAAGTCGGGAGTCAGCAATTCCTTCTTTGTAACGGTCACCAATTTCGGAACGACAACGGTCAAGAATGTACGGCTTGATTTTTACAGTTCTGAAACGGCGGTGGCCCAGTCTGAATTCATTGACTCGCTGGAACCTGGTGAATCGAATTCGATAACGCGATCATTTCCTGTGACGTTTGAATTGACGGCATCAGAAGGATTTGAAGACAACGACCAGATCGCCAATGAGTCCGGATACTGGAAGGTCTGGGCGGAAGTTGTCGGTCCAGACTCGTCAAGTGATTTGGTTTCGATCGATTCGAAACGTTACTATGCGGCCAAGGTCAAGCGAGGCACGTCGGTTTTATTGGTCGATGGCGATCCCTCCGCGATTGAAGACCGAAGCGAGACGTATTACCTGCGTCGCGCATTGCGACCGATTGAATCAGACTCTGGGATTATTCCAACCGTGGTCGGGGTAACCGAATTGTCATCGGTAGACTTTTCAAAATATCAAATCATTTACCTTTGCAATGTGGATGAGCTTTCCGAGGGCCAATTGGATACGCTCGAAGAATGGGTTGCCGAGGGTGGGAATCTGGTTTTCATGCTGGGTGATCAGATTAATGAGTCCATTTTTAATAAGCAGTTTTACTTCAGTTCACAAAAAGCGAAGAAAAACGCGGAGGCCAAAAACGTTTCTGAAGTCCAAAGACTCTTGGGCGGTGTGGGGCTCTCACCACTCAAGCTAGAGGGGCTGGAAGGGGACGTGAATCAAGAGAAATGGGTCAACATGGATCTTGGTGAAGTTAAAAGCCAGATCACCGGTGTCTTCGAAGGTCAGGGGAATATCGCGGTCAGCTTGGTCAATTTCTATAGCTGGTGGACAAGTTCGCAAAATGGATTTGATCCAGTGATCGATTCAGCATCGAGCGTACTGGAGGTTGGTAAACACTACAAATTCGGAACAAATCATACAAAATCAAAAGAGTTTGATACCGCTGTTGGTGATTCGCCAGATTTGGAACGTATCCGGTTATTTGAAGTCAATTCAAAGGCTCTTGAAGTCGGCGCCGAGTTCGTGATTTCGGATGTGTTAGGCAATTTTGAAAAGTATCCGATTAAACTTTCGACGGATAATGATGCAAAATTTAGTTTCGCGGGGAAGGTCTCTGACGAAATGGTCTTGAACAAGTTGCCGGCAGCTTCAAGCAATGAGATGAATCGATTTGGTTGCTGGCGATTGCGATACTCAAACGGTGACGTCTGGACCGTGACGGCTGAACGGCCGGAAAACGTCGAGGATCGAGGCGATAACACCAAAGTGCTTGCCCGATTTAATGATGAAGCAAGTAATCCTGCAATTGTCGAAAAGCGTTTCGGTAAGGGGCGCGTGGTTGCATTTGCTTTTCCTGCAGATGAAGACTGGACGAACTTGCCGCAAATCGGCTCTGCGAATTTGTTGCTTCACATGGAGATGTGTGATTACTTGGCAGATATTGAATCATTGGAGACGTCCAGCGTAGGAGAGCCCGCAGAAGAAACCATTGATATCTCGCAATTCAAGACGAATGCGACGATGGTTCCACCGGTGGGGGAGAAGCGGAACCTCACGGCGATTCAATCGGTCGGCTCGACAAGCGGAACCGCAAGCAAGTATTGGGATATCGGCTATCCAGCAATGGAAAAATCAGGATTCTACGAAATGGTTCTTAGTCGACAGGAAAAAGAAGACGGAAAAGATGTGACCGAAACACGAGTCTTCGCGGCCAACGTGGAACCCATCGAAGGCGATCTCAAACGATTGGATTTTGAAAAAGTGGGGAGCGATTATTTTGGTCCCAACGTCAAAATCATTGCCGGTCCAAAAATGACTTCACAAACGGTTCAGGGTGCTCGGACGGAATATTGGATCTACATTCTTTTTCTTTTGGGCGGCATCTTGGTTGTCGAACAGTTTTTGGGCTGGCTATTTGGCCGTCGGCGCTAGAATGAAGCTTTAGAGATACCCACGAATCGACGTCAAAATATGAAATTCGAATGCGAAAACATGGTGACGAAGAAAAAGTTAAATGGCAACGGCGATTCGTTCGCCTGCGTTGACGGTGATGATACTCAGTTTGAAAAGTACCCAGGCCTACCGTTCCTTAAAATGTTAACCGGAAAACAAGTGTTTCGAACCGATAGATTTCGCCTGATCACGTCTTGCCTGACGATTACGTTGGCGTTGGTTGCGGCATCGTCGCAATTGTCCGCGCAGATTCGGGCTCAGGTAATGGAGACTGACGTCGTCACCAAGCGAGTTGACGAGAAGACGGCAAAAGAGAACGAAGAGAAATACGCCGGTGGCGGCACACTGAAAACGGATTCAGATTTGGAAGATTCTCTCAAGCGAGCTTCCGCTTTTGTCGCCGAAAAAAATTATCGATTTGCGGCGACATTATGGGATCGCGTGCTGGAAGCCAGCGACAATAGCTTGACCACCGAAGATGGGGAGACGTATGTGTCGCTGGTCAGGCAAGTTGAGCAAACCATTCGAAACCTGCCGCCCAACGGATTGCAGGTCTATAGAATTTCCGCGGATGGCAAGGCGCGAGCGTTGCTGTCTGGCCCACCGAATGAGGCGAAGGAAGAATCGCTCGCCAAATTGGTGCGCCTTTATTTTATGAGTTCGGTCGGCGACGATGCTGCGTTTGAATTGGGTTGCCGCGCTCTGGATCGCCGAGACTTTGTTGCAGCCAGTCGAATGTTTGGAAAAATATTGACTGAGCACCCTGATCCGTCCATTAAAAAAGGTGAGGTGCTGGCGCGAGTCGCCATTGCTGCTGGAAACCTTGGGGATTTTGAAGCAGCGGAAAAAGCAATTGACGCGGCCTCGACGGCATCGGAAGGAACGACGAAAGTTTTAGTTTCAAATGTGCAACAGCATCTTGAATACATCAGAAGTAACACAACCGGTTTGGCAAGCGTCGGTGAATCGATCTCAATGCGATTGGGCAACATGGATCGTTCTGGTGTGATGCCCGATTTGCCACCGGAAACTCTTTCCGGTGATCTAACGCAGGGTTATGAGTTTCGTTTTCCCTACAAGTACGAAAACAAAGGCGGACAGTCTGATATCGGTCAGATCATTCGCGGCGCAGGAACGAGCGAAAAACCAGATGCTTCAGTTGCGACTTTGACAAAGAAATGGCGTGAGAGTAAGTGGTTGCCAGCGAATCAGCTTTTGTTTGCTAACAATCGCTTGGTAGTCAAGTCAACCAATGATGTTGTTTGCATTGACGCGTCTGGCAAATCAGAACTTCCACTTTGGCATTCGTTGTGGTTGAACCATTTTGAATTGGATGATGCTTCTTGGAATGCGAAAAACTTTAAAGGTGCCAGAAATGGTGGTGGACAGATTCCAATTACGCTACCCAAAGATGAAAAGGAATCGCTTTTTTTTCACGATAAAATTCACCATTCAATGGCAATTCACAATGGAATTGTTTTTACGATCGAGGGTCAAAATTACTCGCAGTTGGACGATTCTATTCCACGGACAAGAAAGCCTCAGGTGCAAAAAGGCTTTGGCCAACCCGTGAATTTGTCCCGATCGCGAACCAATTATTTGTCAGCCTATAATCTTCGAACCGGAAAGGTATTGTGGACACGCAGCGCTTTTGAAAAGCCGGAGGCAAAAGATGGTGAAGAGGAAGATACGTCGCAAAGTCGTGTTGGATTTCTTGGGACACCTGTTCCTTTCGGGAATTTGGTGTTGTGTCCCGTGACCGAGGGCGGGGCCGTTTTTGTCTACGCAATGGACGTAACGAAAAAAGGTAAATCGGTTTGGAAAACATTTTTGTGCGATGATCCAGCGGTAGGCGTCGATTTGTTTGCGCCCGTTGAGATCACTGTTGCCGGTCAAGAAGCGTACGTTACTTGTGGATCAGGCGTTTTGTTTGCACTCAATGCGGCGACCGGAAACATTCAATTTGCACGCCGCTACACACGCGACGGTAAAAAGAAAAAATATCAGGTTTCATACAATCAGAAACAAGATTTACTGGATCTGGCGGGATGGGATGACAATGTCGTGGTGGCATGGAAAAACGCATTGATCGTTATGGCATCCGATCACGATGACGTGTTTGCGGTCGATCGTAGAAATGGGAAATTCTTATGGGCCGCGCCACGATTGCCGTTTGTCCCCGAATCATCACATGCCTACTACTTGGGCTTTCATGATGACAAGCTTTTTATGGCCACCGATAAGTCGGTCTTGAGCTACAGCCTGAGTGGCGAAGGCAAGTTGCATCAGCATCGTTTGCTAGGTGGGCATTCGTATGGGCGAGGTTTCATCACAAGCAAAGCGGTTTACATGCCGGTTGAAGACTCAATCGTCAAGTTGAACCTTGATACGCTGAAGGTAGAGGCTCAGGTCGGTGTGAACCTTGGTACTGAGGACAAAGTCGGCAACATCTACAGTGACGGAAAACAAATTTGGGTGGTCGGAATCAACCGCGTTGTTGGATTGAGGAGTTTGCGAGATCGATTGACCGAGTTGACGCAGTTGGTGGATTCGGGTGATCGCTCCGCTTTGGAAGAGCGGATCACGATATACGCCAAGTTAAATGAGTACTCGAACACGATTGCCGACGCCAAGAAACTGCTGGAGTTGGCAGGGAGCGAAACGCCGAAAGTCCTGTCAAGTGTCTTTGACATTCTGAAGACGTCGTCAACCAATAAGAATTCACCTAAAGAGACTTTGGCTTTTTTAAACGGCTTGATTGTTAGTTCGAAATCAGACGAAGCCGTTTTGAAAGTCATCAATGCAAATGCTGACATGTTTTTTGATACTGCGAAAAGCCTCGCGAAGTCAGGAGACCAGGAAGCAATGCAAACCGTTCTTAGTTGGTGTGCGCTTCCGATGACGAGCGAATTTAAAACCAATATTATTAATTTTTTAACCGCAAATCCGCCGCCGTCCAACGCTTTGTCGGCAGTTCTTAAGCAGTCTGATGAAGCAACGATGTTGATGCTGCTTCCGATTGCAGCCAAGCTGGAGGATTCGAAAGATGTTCTGGCGTTTTTTCTCGAATCAGACTCGGAAAAGGTCCTCATTGAGGCAGCCGATTTGTTGGCAAAATCGGGCGAAAAATCTTGCTTGCAGGTCGCCTTTGGATTGTTGAAATCGAAAGATGTTGGACGCCGGACTCGTGCGAATTTGATTTTAAAACGCTTCACTAAAGCAGAGGTCGAATTCAAGCCCTCGGGAACCGAAGAAGAACGCAGTGCCGGCATTGATGCTTGGAAAAAATGGCTAGAGGAAAACGAATCGGATGTGCCCTCGGGGATGGCTGTAGACCTGATCTTTGATCAAATCCTTGTTTCGACGGGGTCAAATTGGATTTCTTATTCGGCAGAAAATCCATTGAAGAAACTGTCCAGTTTTCAGTTAGCGGCTAACGAAAAAACGTCGGCATTTTTTCCCGAAGACATTACCACTTCCCCTTCAGGAAACCCGATTGTCTGCAGCTTTAGGCAACAGACGATCACTGAATATGATTTGGAGAAGAATGTGGTTTCTACTTTGAAATTGAAGAATCCACCACGAAGCGCCCGAGTTCTGGAGAGTGGCAATTATCTGGTTGCTTGGTATTCAAAGAATCCCTCGGAGCCAGGTGTCGTAGAATTGGATCAAAGTGGAAAAGTGGTTTGGCAAACCAAAGGATTGGTAGGCGAGGCGCGTTGCGCCGCACGGCTTTCCAATGGGCGAACTTTGATTGCGTATTCAAATCGGGTCGTTGAGATTGATGCGGATTCTGCAGTTTATTTTGAACTCTCTCGCGCTCAGAAAATCGCGAATTGTAATGAATGTCGCCGACTTGAGAACGGAAACACGTTGGTTGCGTATGGCAGCACTGTTGCGGAATTTGACACAAACAAAAATCTTGTGATGAAGGTTACAACGGGAAGTGTGGTGCGGAGTGCGGTGCGTCTTGATGATGGGCGAACTGTCGTTGGCGACACGCAAGGACTTCGAGTTTTTGATAAAGATGGAAAAAAAATTGACGAGTTGATCAATATTAATAATGTAAATTCAGTTTGGCATTACTAGCGTCGGACGGCTTTAGCGTTTTGATATGTTCCGAATTTGGATTTCCATCTTTTGGATTTCCAGCGGGATTTTTTGGAAGTAGTCAGTTGAAACTGGACCAGGAAAGCGACAAATAGAACTGTGATTTTTGCGAATGCATTTTTGCGATGGGTGGTTAGTGCTCAGCCTGGAGACGACCGCGAACCGGAATTCACGTGGATGAATCTCCCCGAGTCATGGGGAGTGTTTGTTTTCATTGGTATTGTGGTCGCACTCGGATTGTTCGTCTTTTGGACGTACATCAAAGAATTAAAAACGGCTCCTTTTCCTCTGCGGGTTTTACTGGGTGTATTGCGATTCACGGTTTTGTTTTTGCTGGTATTGGTCTTTCTGAAACCCTCCATTTCTTTCAAAAAAGAAAAGGTCAGAAAACCTAATGTCGTTTTGGCGGTCGATGTTTCCAGCTCGATGGCGATTGGTGACGAGTATCGTGATCCGGTTGTTGTGACACAACTTGCAGAAAAATTTGGTTACTCCGAGGAAGATCTTAAAACCGGGCAGGTCACTCGACTTGAGTTGGTCCAGAAAGCAATTGATCTGAACGAGCAGGGATTTCTGAATTTGCTTCAGAAAAAAGCATCGGTCCGAGTCAACGAATTTGAATCGACAAATAAGACTGCAGCCACACTGAATGCTGTTGATGAAAAGTCGGATTCGGCGAAGTCTAAACCGTCCGCAGATTCAGATTTAGAAACCAACGCTTCCGGCAAGCAGACAGCTGTCGATTCGAAAGGGTCAGCGGTTGATCCGGACGGAGATCCGGAGGCAGGTCCGACCGCTCCCAAGGATTTTAAGCTTTCATCACCAACAGGAAATGGCACCGACATTTGGCTGGCGCTTCAAGAGGCGATCGAAACAACTCAGGTGGCGTCGATTGTTCTGATTTCCGATGGTCAGGCGACCGGTGGAAACGATCCGTACAACATTGCGCGTGACGCGAAGAAAAAGGGAATTCCGATTTACACCGTTGGTGTTGGGGACCCGTATAAAACAAAAAACGTTTGGATCAAAGACATTGT
>CAJQQR010000163.1 GCA_905480545.1 uncultured Pirellulaceae bacterium | reverse complement strand
GCAGCTGAAACATTGATAAGCTGCGTGCAAGAAACAACGAAGCTGCACAGACAGAAAAATGGGATTGATTGAAATCCGACTTTCATTTCGACCTCAATGGCTTGTCGATAGAATAGGTAGGGGAAAACGGTTGCCCAAAGGTTTGGCGGAAATTTAAATGCCGTTCTCACGTCAAGTCAGATAATCTAACATCGTTGACATTGGCTTACCACACGGAAAGAAACAACTTCCTTAATCTTTAATGCAGACGATTTCGTCCGCTTTTTTTCAACGAAAGCTCATTTTGAATTTGATTTTTTTTGATATTGATGGGACGCTTCTAATTTCCCAGGGCGCTGGGGGTCGGTCGATTACGCGAGTGATGAAAACCACATTTCAGGTAAAAGAAGAAATCGCGAGGATCGAGATCCATGGACAAACCGACCGGGGCATCGCAACGCAATTATTTTCCGCGCATGGTGTCGAAGATTCAGACGAAAATTGGTCTTTATTCAAGTCAAGTTACCTTGCGGTGCTCGATGATGAACTGGTGAATTCGGACGGTGAATTGTTGCCTGGCATTCCGCCGCTCTTGGATCAATTGCATTCTGACGAACGTGTTGAACTGGCGCTATTAACTGGAAATCTTGAGATTGGGGCCTTCAAGAAGGTTAAGCATTTTGGCGTGGAAAAGTATTTTACATGGGGTGGATTTGGTGATCGGCAACGCGATCGAAGCGATTTAGCGCGCGAAGCCATGCAAGCCGCTGAGCAAAAGGTCAATCTGCAAAAGGTGGATAAAATCTTTGTGATTGGGGATACGCCCAATGATATTCGCTGTGGAAAAGCAATCGATGCGATTACCGTTGCCGTTGCGACCGGTGGCCATTCAGCGGAACAACTGGCCGCCCATCATCCGGATCATCTGTTTTCCGACTTAAGCGATACCGAGCAGATTGCCGACCTCCTGGCTTAGTAGAAATTGACGAATCAACCGGCAACAAATGCACTCGTCGCGAATTCAAAACGTCCTCTACCGGTTGCCGAAATTCACTACCAAGAAACAAAAAAACGTGGAGCAAATCGCTCCACGCTTCTTATTGTTGAATCAGTCGGTATCAAACTTGTTTAATAACGATAATGATCGGGCTTGTATGGACCTTCGACTGGAACGCCGATGTAATCGGCTTGTTCCTGTGACAAAGTCGTCAACTTGACGCCAATTTTTTCGAGGTGCAAACGAGCAACTTCTTCGTCCAAACGCTTGGGCAGCATTACGACATCAGTTTCGTATTGATCGTGACGCTCCCAAAGTTCAAGCTGAGCTAGAACCTGGTTGGTGAAAGACGTGCTCATTACGAAGCTTGGGTGACCGGTTGCACAACCCAGGTTGACCAAACGTCCTTTGGCCAAAACGATGATGCTGCGACCTGTTTCGCCAAACGTGTAACGATCGACCGCACCGATATCGGCGGGCTTGATCTCGCTTACCGTTGCTTTGCCGGCTTCAACTTGCGAATCCAACCATGCGATATCGATTTCTGTATCAAAGTGACCAATGTTACAAAGAATCGCGTCGTTTGGCATGTTCACCATGTGGTCGCCAAGAATGATGTCCTTGTTACCGGTTGTGGTGACAAACAAACGACCTTCTTTACAAGCGTCTTCCATTGTGACAACTTCGAAACCTTCCATCGCTGCTTGAAGCGCGTTGATCGGATCAATTTCGGTCACAATCACGCGGCAACCATAACGTTGAAGACTGGCTGCACAACCCTTGCCCACGTCGCCATAACCGCAAACCACAGCTACTTTACCGGCAAGCATCACGTCGGTGGCACGCTTGACGCCGTCAGCCAAAGATTCGCGACAACCGTAAAGGTTGTCGAACTTGCTCTTGGTTGCTGAATCGTTGACGTTGATTGCAGGAACCTGAAGCTTGCCCGATTTGTTGAGGAGTTCCAAGCGGTGGATACCAGCGGTGGTTTCTTCAGAAATACCGCGAATGTCACCTAAAAGCTCTGGGAACTTGTCATGAACCATTGCGGTCAAGTCACCACCATCGTCCAAAATCATGTTCAATGAGTTGCCCGATGGAAATTGTAAAGTTTGTTCGATACACCAATCGAACTCTTCGTTGGACATTCCCTTCCAAGCATAAACAGGAATACCAGCTGCTGCGATTGCAGCTGCGGCGTGATCCTGAGTTGAGTAAATGTTGCAGCTGCTCCAAGTAACCTCTGCACCAAGCTCAACCAACGTTTCAATTAAAACGGCAGTTTGGATGGTCATGTGCAAGCAACCCGCGATGCGAGCACCAGTCAACGGCTTGCTTTCGCCATACTTTTCGCGAAGTGCCATTAATCCCGGCATTTCGTTTTCTGCGATGGCGATCTCTTTACGACCGAATTCGGCCAGAGAAATGTCTTTAACTTTGTAAGGTAGTCTTTCAGTGTCGGCTTGTGCCATTATGGTCTCCATAAAAACGATCACGCACCGCGAAGACTCCCCTCAGCACGTGTGGAAAAGAAAAAATGTAGCGATTCGAGTAAAACTTCTTTCACGAATCGACTACAAAAAAAGGGTGAATTCTACGACTCACCCATTGAATACATCTTACGATGCATCACGATGATTTGGAACGGTGAAAACACCAATTCCTCGCTTCTTTCACCGTATTTCCCATTCTTGCACAACAGTTTTTTACCCATTTCAACCCGATGCCAAATCGCCTTGCCAACGAGTCGAGCCCCTATTTGCTTCAACATGCCCAAAACCCTGTCGACTGGTTTCCATGGTCAGAAGAGGCGTTAAACAAAGCTAAGGCGGAGGATAAACCCATATTTCTTTCGGTCGGCTATTCTGCCTGCCATTGGTGTCATGTGATGGAGCATGAGAGTTTTGAAAACGCCGCGATTGCGGCGTTTCTTAATGAACATTTTGTAAGCATAAAGGTCGATCGCGAAGAACGTCCCGACCTGGACCAGATCTATATGCAGGCCGTGATGTCCCTTCAACGAGGACAAGGCGGATGGCCACTTTCGGCATTTTTGACTCCTGATTGCCACGTCTTTTTTGGTGGAACCTATTGGCCGCCCTCCGATTCCCGTGGAATGCCCGGTTTCGACCGAGTCTTGAGAAGTGTTTTGGATGCGTTTCAAAACCGACGCGATCAGGTGACGGAGCAATCGGCCAAAGTGACCGAATATCTGAATTCATCGCAGCACGAGTCGTCTGCTGATCGCGATCATCGTCTTTTTGACGAGGCGTTATTGTTTGAAGCGGGTGAAAGCTTGGAACGGATCTTCGATTTTACCGATGGCGGATTTGGCAGCGCACCCAAGTTTCCGCACACGATGGATTTGCAATTGCTGATGCGATTAGACCGTCGCGAAAGCCTCCAACCGAAAAATGAGTCTGCTGCGGACCCCAGTGACAAACGTTCTCGGTGGCTGGCGATGGTTTGCCTCAATCTACAAAAAATGGCATTGGGTGGAATCTACGATCATCTCGCCGGCGGTTTCGCTCGATACAGCGTCGATGCGAAGTGGTTGGTGCCCCATTTCGAGAAGATGATTTATGACAACGGGCTTTTGATGGACACGTTTTTGGATGCCTTCACGATCACCGGTGATTCGCTGTTCGAACAAACGGTACGAGAAACGTTTGACTATCAATTGAAATACATGACTGATGATGATGGCGGATTCCACAGCACCGAAGACGCGGACAGCGAGGGTGTTGAAGGCAAATTCTATGTGTGGACACCTGCAGAAATCGTGGAGATTCTTGGCGACGAGGATGGCAAGCTTTTTTGTGAGGTCTATGACGTCACTGAAAACGGAAACTTCGAAGGCGAAAATATCCTTAATCTACAACAGAGACTCGAAGCAACCGCGAAGCAAAAGGAAATTGACGCGACTGAGTTTTGCGATCGCATGAAACGATGTCGTGGGAAGTTGCTCGAAGTCCGAGACAAACGAATTCGGCCCGGCAAAGACGACAAGATTTTGGTGAGTTGGAATTCGTTGATGATCAATGCGATGGCCAGAGGCGGCAGAATTTTATCTGAACCAAAGTATTTAGATGCGGCCATCAACGCGGCGAATTTTTTGCTTGAAAAAATGGTCGATGATCAGGCCGGGCTTCTTCACACGTTCCGCAATGGCAAAGCAAAACTGGCGGCATACCTTGACGATTATTCCTACTTCATTAACGCATTGATCACGTTATACGAAACAGATGGATCTGAAATTTGGCTTGAAAAAGCAATTGAGTATTCTGCTCTTGTGATCGAGAACTTTCACGATGAAGAAGCAGGTGCGTTCTTTTTTACGTCAGAGAATGCTGAGAAATTAATCGCTCGCCATAAAGAATTCCAGGATAGCAGCGTGCCGAGTGGAAACTCGATGATGGCAATGGCGTTGTTGCGATTGGCTCAGTTTTCCGATGACTCCAAGCTGATTGAAATCGCCCGCGAAACCGCAAATCAAGCGTACGATCTTATCCTGCGAGCACCTAGTGCTGCAGGACAAATGCTATGCTCAATCGATCGATTAATTGCGAACCAGCGGCAAATCGTGATTGCTGCCGACAAATCAGATCGAACAACTTTGCTGGAACTCATTTACAAAAAATATGAACCGAATCAGACGATTTGTTTCTTGCCGGATTCAGAACCTTCGACCACTGTTCTCGCCAATTCACTTATCGCACATAAATCGATGATTGATCAAAAACCAACCGTCTACGTTTGCGAAAACTTTGCTTGCGAAGCACCATTGGTTGGTATGGAGCAAATCAAACTTGCGTTCGAATAATTTGCACGAAACAGAAAACAAGCTCGTTCCCGATGCTTGTTTTTCGAAAGCATGGCCAGCGATCGAAGACCGCAGGAAACGGCTTTGCGCCCCTTAAAGCCGTCAAACCTCAACCGTTGCATTGATTCCAGCCAACCAGTCGCATTTCAACAGCAACCAGTCGCATTTCAACAGCAACCAGTCGTTTGATTCGGGGAGCCCAACGTAATGTTCCATCGAAAAATGCAACTTTCCAATTCTTTTTCCTGACCAAATCCATCTTCACCTGCTTCTGTGCCACGCTGCAGGTTCTGGAAAGATCCGTTTCGTCGGCATTGCATTTTGCGATACGTTACACCAACGTTTGAACCGCAACCAGCTCCGGTCTTCATGTTTTGGTTGAATGTAGCTGTTTGGAAAACGACAACTGGCTGGGTCACTTGACCGAATCGCTGACGAAACAATTGTGCGTTGGATTCGCCGCAAAGCGAAAAAGCCATGATCGAAAAAGCCATGACCGAAAAAGCGGCAATAAGTGTGTACCGAATCTTATGATGCTCTCGAGAGATAACAGTACGTCATGGGGAGTAAAACTGAGTTGCGAATTAGGTTGTAATGACCAGGCCTGTCTTCTATCCCTGTTTGATCAATAACGAGGGCGTATTTAAAACGCTCGAAATTTTCATTTTCGCGTCAATATTGCAATTTGAGACAAAAATCGCTTTGGAAGATTGATCGAAAATGTAAAGGGATTGAGCTGTCCGGACCGGGCTACCTTGCTCATGAGTGAGAATCATGGGCGGTCTCGTTAAATGAAGCATAAACATCGCTCGTTAAATTTCGTAAAATACATTGATGAAACGAGATCGATCTTTTTTCGCGGCCAAGTCTACTTCCTCGGCAAACGGTAATTCTTTGATGCAAAAACGCGTTATCACCATCCTATTTTTATTCCTGACCAACGCCTCCCTTTTCGCAGATTGGCCGCAGTTCCGTGGTCCCAATAGCAGTGGTATTTACCAGGGGAAACCGATCCCAACCGAGTTTGGCCCGGACACAAACAAACTGTGGAGCACGCCGATTCCACCCGGTCATTCATCACCGTGCGTTGTTGGTGATTCGATCTTTTTGACGTCGGCTTTGAAAGCCGAGAAAAAGCTTGAGGTCATTTGCATCGATCGTAAAACCGGTGAAATTCGTTGGCGGAATCCGATCGTCATCGACCGGTTTGAAAAGGGACATCCATCGTTTAACCCTGCAAGCAGCAGTCCGGCATCCGATGGCACGCGTGTGGTCGCGTACTTTGGATCCTACGGGCTAATCTGTTTTGACATGGCGGGCAAGAAATTGTGGGATGTAAAAATGCCGTTGACAAAATCGTACGCCGGCAACGCCACATCACCAGCAATCTTTGGCAACAAGGTCATCCTATACCGTGGAAACCAGGTCGATCATTTTGTCCTGGCCGTCAATAAACAAACGGGCGAAAAGATTTGGAAAGTCGATCAGGAGGAACCGTTTCACTTGGAATTGGCATGCACATCTTGTCCGATTCTGTTGGGTAACAAATTAATTTTGCACACGGCCCGGTCGGTTCAAGCACTCGACATCGAGTCGGGGAAATCGATTTGGGTTGCCAAATGTGCAACGACAGCGACCAGCACACCAGTAATTACTGGCGACTCCGTAATCGTTGCCGCTTGGAACAAGATGGGCGAGCCGGCACTTCGCCCCACCTTTCCAAGCTTTGAAAAACTGGTTGCCAAAAACGACAAGGATGGTGACAAACTGATTAGCCGCGATGAGTATCCAAAGATGATGATCTTTCATCGGCCAGAAGGTATCGAGGCACCAGAGAATGGAGCATCGCTCCGATTCGAGTATTCGGACAACGACAAGAATGGCGAAATTACTGAAGCCGAATGGAACGTTCAATTGCAGAATATGGATAACTTTAGGGCTCGTTACAAAACGCACGGCATGTTGGCTATTCCACTTGAAAGCCACGGTTTGGTCGACCAGGAAAAAGTCCGCACTCTAGAGGATCAAGCCATACCCGAAGTTCCATCGCCACTCTTCCACAACGGTCTGATCTACTTCGTCAAAAACGGTGGCGTTTTGACCTGTTATGATTTGCAAAAAAATGAACGAGTCTACAGAATTCGAACTCAAGGAAGCGGAACCCATTACGCCTCGCCGATTATCGCCAATGACAAGCTTTATACCATCGCGGGTGATGGGAAAGTTTCTGTACTGCGCGTGGGAGCGAAACCAAAAGTCATTGCGGTCAATAAATTCGATGATCGCATTTACGCTTCGCCAGCCGCCTCTGATGGCGTCCTCTACATTCGGACCCATACAAAACTCTATGCATTGGGGAACAAGTAGTATTGATGACGTCCATAAAAATGGACGTCTATTGCCTGCGCTCCAGTGAACAAACACAACTCAATAAAAAAGCAACCTGCGAACAAGTTGCTTTTTCAATAAGACAGAATTTGAATCGTTTGCTTCTTACTTTGCACCCTTTTTTGTTCCGGCTGCGTCCAGCGTCATTTCAAGCGAGACGCCGTTGCCGTTTTCGTCTAATTTGAATGTGACCGCCCCAGCCGATTTCATGAATCCAAATTCGGTTTTTGAATGAGGAATCATTTCCAGTTTGCTGCCGGCGAAACCAAGAAAAAGCTTTCCGTTTGTATAGCTGATGGGAACGCTACCATATTTACCTACCAATTTTTTCGCATCAGCTTCAGCCAATTCAATCACGACAGGGTCGTACGCTTTGGCGGGCTTGGGCTGAGATTCCACCAATGGCCGGACCCAAATATTGCGATAGCGAACTGGGTTGCCATGATCTTGCAATGAGATCGGGCCTTTCTTTTTGTTCTTCAAGCTTTTCAGTGGCCGATGCTGGATCCAATTGGTTGGTCCGTACGGCTCGCTGGCATCTTGAATCACAACACCATTATGGAAAACAGTGACTCGTGGCGGGGAAATCAGCTTACCCCCTTCACCAAATCGGGGTCGGCGAAAAACGATATCATACGACTGCCATTCGCCCGGTTTGCGACTGGCATTGACTAAAGGCGGATATTGCCCGTAAATCGAACCGGCACTACCGTCGGGATAGGTCGCGTTTTCAAAACTGTCGAGAACCTGTACTTCAAAACTATCCATCAAGAACACGCCGCTGTTGCCACGGCCTTGCCCATTTCCCTTTACTTTTTTTGGAGAAGCAAACTCAACATGGATTTGACAGTCACCGAATTCTTCTTTTGAAACGACATAACCACTACCTGCCACTGACTCCATGGCGCTATCCACAACTTTCCACTTCGCTTCGCCTCCATTTCGCGAGTTCCATTTCGATAGGTCTTTGCCGTCGAACAATACGATCGCATCGCTAGGCGGGCTGGCGGTGCTACTATCGCCCGGAGTGACCACCTTGGGAGCAGGTCGACTCAAGTCATGGGCTTTCCAACCACTTGGTAGCTGAGCTAAAGCGGTAGAACTGAAAAATGCGGCCAATATTGCCGTGAGAATAATTCGTTGCATTTCAGGATCATTTAAATAAGGAGGGAATTTTCGAACCAATCATCATACACAAAAGCGGCATTTCGAGTAAAAACGGCAGCTGATCAATACCCTAAAAAGGTGACAAATCAAGGCAAGGCGAAACAGACAGGCTCTACAGATTAATGACTTTACCGCCCGCAAAAGGAAACCGTCTGGAAGTTGACAATCAACCGATTTGGGCGACGCGCCACGCTTTCATTGGTGAGTGCAGGCAGCTTTTGACAAACGCTAAGAAAGACGTAGACTGAATCGACGATATGTAGCCTACGATCTGCTTCTGGAATACAAATGCAGGAAACGCTGAAAAAGCCGACTACCTGGTTCCACATTCATATCCCAAAAACAGGTGGCACATCATTACGTAAAATGCTTGCTGACAATTTTGGTGACAGTTATTTCAGCGCATTTTCACTTCGCGACCATATAAAATTGCGATTGGCGGACATTCAGTGCATCATTTCAAGCCACTGGAAGTGGTTGCGATGTTATTCCGATCATCGACTGTCTCTAGAGCTTCCTTTTGATACTGACTTGGTCGATCTGAAGGCTCTTGCCTTCATCCGGGAACCCGTAGATCAGATTGTTTCCCAATATCACTTTCAACAATCTAACGCCAACCGCGAAAAGGTTTCGAAAGACACAAACTTGCATGAATTTGTGGAATCTAGATATCGGAAAAAAGGTGGCCGGGCGTATCGTTTACAAATTCGGCGATTGGCTGGCATTACGCAGAACAAGAGTATCGCTGATATTTCTGAGCTGATAGCGCAGAAGAAACTACTTCTTTTTCCTTTGGATCAGTTCGATCTTGCATGCGTAGTTCTGGAACGATTGCACCCGCTTGAATTTCGTGATCTTCGTTACACTCGAAAAAACAAAGGTCCGGAGCGAACCGTGGAAACACCAAAAGAGACCGAGAGTTTAATCCGCGAATTAGCAGGTCCCGATTTCCGTCTCTATGCGTTGGCTCAGAAAACCTTGGCACAAGCCGCTGCCAAAGTTTTTGAAAGTGAACTGGAACAAACCCAAGCAGCAACTAACTTTCGCAATCGCGGAAACTCAAAAGAAGCTTCTGTGCTTTAAAGTGGTTCTGCAACGGTTGAGAACTTGGAAAACATGATGCGATGGCACTGTCCTTAATCCCACCGCATCAAAACACGTGCTCTCATTTTGGATGTCATTGAACCGAAGTGTCTACGTCCGGCCAAGCAACTGCCAAAAACCAAAATGACAAAGCCGTTTCAGTGCGTTAACAAATCCAAGTACCCGCAAAGCAATTTTAACTCGTACGTCGCCGCACCCGACTTTGCATAACGCCTGCAAGTGTTTACCCGCGAAACTGCAACATCGTAACGGTCAGTCCCCAACGGAATTGCCTCTAACCTTGCGCGGGCTTGTTCGGCAGATGATCACCGATGCGTTGGCGTAGAAACCTGACGGTATGTTTTGCTGGACAAAGCAATAAAAAACTGGAGCAAGAAGCATACTGTTCGTTAAGATTTCATTTCCCAATCTGATCTAAAAAGGCCATCTAAAGCGTTAAATGTTAGTTATTTACCTCCAAAGAAACCTAGCTATTCGCGTGACATGAAACCCTACTTGCTAATTACCTATCGGACTCCCGGGTGGTGGTTCGGGGAATCTAGATGACGGTGCAGTTGCGGAATCCGAAAGGATTCGGTCGATTTGTTGTTTTAACAATTGCTTGTGGGCTGATTCGATCGATGTACCGTTTGGTGCAAGGATTTGCGATAGCTTTTGCAGATTTGATGTTGCGATGGAAACCGCATCATGTGACGCTTGGCTGCTGGAGGCCAATTGGATAATCCGTTTGACGATCACCGATTGAACGATTCGTTGAATTCGCTGCTCAGACTTGGATTTCAAATCTGAAACGGCGATAAATTTTTTGCGGATCAACCGAGAGATCATTTCGTTCAGTCCCCAGTTCTCATCGTCGATATTTGCCAGACGCGAAGCGCGCTGCGATTGAAGCATGTTCGCGATCGTTAAATCGGCGGCGACTTCGGCCGCATGCCATGGATCAAAGATTGGCGACGTTTGCGATGAGAATTTTTCACGGTCGGACGCAGAGTTTACAGACGCTGGCGGAAGAATGTCCGTGATTTTCTTTGGAATCAGCAGCGCCGATGGTTCGACCGTCTTTATCAACTCTTCAAAGGCTGCGATCTGCTTTTCGATCGCTATGGCTTTGATCGGAACCTGCCCGTCGCCGTTGATTGCATAAGTGTATTGGTATCCACCCAACATTTTGGCCGTCGCATCAACCTGATAGCGATGATGCAAATAGATCGGGACAAAGATTTTTTCCAATTCAGAAAGTGGTTCGCCATTGGCCAGCATCGTGCTATCAAATTTTGAAATCGCGATCGCTCGGACTTTCATTTCATGAGCCAATGCAGAAATAGGTTCCGTTCCGTTGTCCCACAGGTTTGACGCTGGATGAGCTGCTCCAGCCGACCGCGAATCGGCATCGGTCACGTAGAGCATCTTGTTCGCAATACTGTTGGCGACCAGTTTTTTTAACTCGTCTGATTCATCGAGACCTCCAAAATCAGAATAGGCATACTGCACCGTGAATTTGTCCCAGTCACCAATACCGACACCATAAGCGTCGGACAGATCAATCTTTCCGCCAATGATTTTCGTACGTGGCGCCGGATAATCCATGACCGATGCTCGATCAGCGTAGGTGCTCGCGGCAAAGTTATGGGCAAACCCAAGCGTATGACCGACTTCATGAGCCGACAATTGCCGGATTCGAGCCAAGGCAACTTCGAGACTGTTTTCAGGTGCTGCAATTTGCGATAATGCTTCTTCACTGGACGATTGTTCTATGGCGCAACTGTTACACGCCTGTGCGAAGTAGTCCATCGGTTTGCCCAGCGAATTCCCCAAACCTTCCATCAACAGGTAGTCCTGGCGTACCCGCAGTGAACCCAGTAAAACATGACCCTTGATGATTTCGCCAGTTCTTGGATCAACGACACTTTGACCGTATGACCAACCTCGCGTCGCACGATGCACCCATTGGATCACGTTGTAACGAACGTCCATGGGATCAGCATCTTCCGGCAAAATTTTAACCTGAAAAGCACCTTTGTAGCCTGCCGATTCGAATGCTTGATCCCACCAACTTGCACCTTCCACCAACGCATCGCGAACCGGCTGGGGCACGCCTGGATCCACGTAATAGACAATGGGTTCGACTGGCGGGCTGATTTTTGCCGTCGGGTCTTTCTTCGACAATCGATGACGGTTGATCAAACGCTGGACGATTGGCTTGTCGATTGGAACCGCATAGTCGGCGAACGATGATGAGAAACACCCGCTCCGCGGATCAAATTTGCGAGGCGTGTAACCATCGCCTGGTAATTTAACAAACGAATGGTGTTGACGAAGGGTGATTTCATTCCCACTTGCTGACGTGCGACGGACAAGCGGTCCAGGGGAGCTGGATGTCAATGTAATCGCGGCTTCAAATTCGCTATTGTTAGGAAAGGATCTGGTTCGCGGCAAAAAGACGTAAGAACGATCTTTATCGAATTTGAAAGTCCCTTGATCGCTGCGCGAAAGCGTGCGAACGCAGCCGTGGGCGTCACGAACAAGCAAACTGGTAATATCCACCAGCACATTGTTGTCTTTCGAAGTTTCTAATTTGCCGGACCAGATGATCGAAGAAGCAAACGAGTCACGTACGGCTTTGCGCTCCGATTCGTCATCCGTATTCGCCCGGAATTTCAGATTATCCTGCTGCAAGAAAACGCGCGGTCCAACTCGGTGAAACCGAACCATTCGCGTCGAGCCCAACTGCCCTCGATCCAAACCGACCGGATTGGAACCCAGTCCAGTCGCAAGTGAAGAAACGTATATGAATGGCTGATCGAATTTACGAATCTTCAACCAGATTTTGCCTTCGTCTTCGTCCCAAAAAAAGTCGAACAGGCCCTCAAACTTCTTCATTGAAGACGTGTCGATTTGCTTGGTTGCTTTTTTAGCTGGTCCGATCTGCGAATCATCGGATTTGGGTACCGACTGATTGGTCGCCGGAGAAACTTGCTGTGCCGGAAGATCTGATACAGAACAAACGGCGAAAACGAATAAATAGAAAGACAATGCGATAGGCTTAACAACATTCATATGCAACAAATTCTCTCAGCGAATGACAACTTCCAATGGATATTGTAATCGGGGAGATCCGGGTTGCGTTTCCCGCTTTTGCATTCCGTAAATAACGGCGCAAGAATGACGAGTCCATGGGCGGAACTTACAGGTCTTCAATAACGCAACGGAAACAAGATAACCTGTCAGGCTCAAAGGGAGAAACAGCGGTTAAAACTTGGTTTAAGCGGTTATACAATGCAGCATCCAGGGAAAAGAGCCGGCTCCCATAGCGACGGGTGGTCAGGATAATGGGGAGCCGGCAATCGGATGAGAGAAATACTTGGATAAGAGAAACATTGGGACGGAAGAAACAATCGGACGCAGTGCAAAGAAGAGACAAGTGTTGCGAGAGATGCGAGTTGCGGTCTGCG
>CAJQQR010000162.1 GCA_905480545.1 uncultured Pirellulaceae bacterium | reverse complement strand
ACGACAACGTCGTCACCGATCATAATACTTTCATCACGATGTCTGGAAAGGACCAGCATTTTTTCCCTCCCTGTCAATGCGCCGCAATTGGGCATCATCAAGTTGAATTAATACTTCCTGCGGCGGACCAAGTTATCGTGATAAACGACAGTGGAATAACACGGCAACTCAACGCACTTCGACAAACACTGTCGAGACAACCCAAAGTATCGGCGACATGGCGAGAATAAGCTTGAAAATAATTTGACGATAGCAATGTAACGGCAAATCGGTTTATAGAGCTCGTTTTCGATAGGGATTGAAACGCCTAAGCGCTTTGACGCAAATTTGCTGATAGATTTGCGAACGGATACTGGAGCGGTTGATCATCCGTTGTCATAATTTGGGCACCTATTCGCTGATCAAGGTTTACGAGCACTGGTGCACGTAAGTTCATTGTCAATCGATTCTCGTTTCGACTGACGACACACAAGACAAACGCTTGGTCAACATCGGTCAAAGAAACCGGTTCCAATTCGGAGGGGGTTAATCGAACCTGGTAGTTTGGAATAAACCGACGCGGTGATACGACCGCCATCGCCAAGCTCGGATCCTGAAGGCATTGAAGCCATGCAACTGCTTGATTCTCTGTATCCGCCAGAATAACCCATCTCTTGGACTCGACGAAACCGATCAATCCTGCTTCGAAAAAAAGGACGTCGGCCTCTTGAATTTCTACGGTACCAAATCTTGTCGTTGCGATGTTCATTAATTACCTTTCCCTGATCAAACCCAAACCGTGGTGCATTCACGGAAACTTTCGGGCGCAGGTCTTACCCACTTTGCCGGATACTTTTCATCATCGGACGTTAAATTCCGCACATTCAGAAAAATTGGAACTTTACCCCGAAAACGGTAAAAGTAATTTCCGAAGCTAGCAGTAGAAATTTCTAAGTCGCACGCCAATCACGCCTCGAACGCGACCCAAATTAATTATCAACCCCAAAACAAAAACCGTGAGCAGCTTTTGGAGGGACAATTTGGTGAATATTAATGGCGATTTTCTGCAGGATAAACCAAATTCAGTTTCGTTCTGTATGGCCTATAACGAATATCCAGCCCCGGCGCCCCAATATTTTCAATTTGCAAGCTTTGCCTAACCGCTTTTCTTTGACTCGCGCAATCCGTGTCTTAGGTTTCCTGTGTTCGAGTATCGCACGAGCCGGACGCCAAAACGGCGGCCAAAAAATAATCGATTGGATACAAGTTCGTTTTATTGGGTTTTGCTAACGAAAGTTAGCTGTTATTAAAAATTTTTGTGGAGTCCGAGATGAAGAAATTCGCTCAAAAGGTCAAAAACTTCCTGAAAAGTGAAGATGGACCAACCGCGGTTGAGTACGCAGTCATGCTTGCTTTGATCGTTATTGTATGTTTGACAGCAATTCAAGCCATTGGTACCAGTGCTGCCAACGCTTTTAATGACATTGCTGGTGATCTTGAAAGTGCTCGTACCGGTGCCGTTAACTAGTAACGATATCCAGTACGCCTTTGAAGGCCGAAGATTAAATGCCCGTTGCGGTTCGCCGTAGCGGGTTTTTATCACGCGCTGTCCAAGTTTTTCTGAATGATTCGCTGCACGCCCGTGGCATCGCATCAATGAAAAACAAATAAATTGCCAACTCATCTGAGAATTTTGGGTGGAAGCAAGACGGACTGCTAATCCTTCACTGAATCCCCTTCACTGCAACAAACTGCGATTTTATTCACGCGCCGTTGCCAACCATTCGAGAGGATCGAAACAAAATGTTTGAACTAGTTCCTAATGCGTCGTTGGCAAATGCGTTTGAAATGATTTGTTATTTTTTCACTTTGATATTCGTATTTGCAAGCTATTTGTTGACCGTTCGAGTTTAAGTCGTTTTCTGCCTTTTGTTCTGTGACCTAGTGCAATCCCGGCGATCGCCGTACGACCGTTGTTTTTCGGACACTGATTAAATCATTTGATTAAAGATTGTGTGGGAGTTTTTCGCGATGGAATTCTTTGTAGAACATGTTGTTGCTAACTGGCCTGTCTGGTTCGTAACGTTGGCGTTGGTTGTTGCTGCTGTCATTGATGGCATACAGTTGAAAGTCCCAAATTGGTTGACTTTTCCGTTCATCATTTCAGGCTGGGCTTATAGCATGGCCGCCTATGGAATTGAGGGCGATGGTTGGCTCACTGGTCTAGGCATTAGCTTGCTTGGCACATTGGTTGGCCTCGCATTGTTAATGCCAGCGTATGCGATTGGTGGCATGGGTGCTGGTGATGTGAAGTTGCTGGCGGGTGTGGGTGCATGGGTTCACGTGCAGTCTACTTTTTATGGGTTCTGTTTCACTGCGGTCATCGGTGCAGTCCTTGCTGTCGCGATGGTTGTCATCAGTAAGACATGGACGAAACACAAAACGCAATTTTTCTCGATTCTTAATGAGATCATGATCATCAAGAATCCAGAAACCTTATCGAAAATAGCGGCCGATCGTAAAAGCTCGATGATGTTGCTTCCCTACGGGATTCCGATTGCTCTGGGCTGCATCGCATATTTCGCCTGGGCAGGACTTTTGGTTGGTTAAAACAAGCTCGGAAACGGATTTGAGCGGAGCGTCTCTTTAAAGAAGATCCGCGAGCAAAATAAGACAAGCAGATAAAGTTTGCCGCTTGGGCAAACTTTTCTGCGTAGAGCGAGAATGCCGATATGAATCGGTGAGTTCACTTCAGTGAAGAATGGCTGCCGAATTGGAGAGTTGATGGGGAATACGTTCTTCGTCACCAATTCGCAGCAGGTGTTCGATGTTATGCCGATCATTCGGTGACTTTAGGAGGATAAAATGAAAACCAAATCAATCATGTTGATCGCTGTATCACTTGGGTTTGGACTGATTGCTGCAATTGGAATGAGTCAAGTTCTAGGCAAGAAGGGTCCTGAAGAAGCCAAAATCGAAATGGCACAGGTATACGTTGCCATTGAACCACTCGACATTGGCGACGAATTGACCGAGGAGTTTATTGCAGCGAATTTGAGAGTGCAAAAAATCCCTGCATCGAACGTGCCTGAAGTTGCAATTACGTCAACTGAACAACTCGACAACATGGTGGTGACCACAAAAGTCCCCGCCGGGTTAATGCTCGCGACCGATTTTATCACTGACAAAAATAACGCACGATTCAAAAAGCAGCCTCCCAAGGGCATGCGAGCCTACACGATTAAAACAGCCATTCAGGACACCATTCACAATAGTCTTCAACCGGGTGACATCGTCGACATTGTAGGTGTTTTTCGGGTCAAGTCTCGTGACGGCGAGGATCGCCGGGCACCAATGACTTTTTTGAAAAACATCGAAGTCTGGCAGACGAATGACGTGGAAAGTCGTGGATTGCGTGACGAAGAGAGCGGCAAAATTTCGACGATTACACTTCTGTTGGTGCCGAAGCAAATTGAAACCATGGCGTTGGCAGAAGACGTTGCATCGCTGATCAAAGTCGTGATGTCAAACCGTGATGAGAGTGAGCCTGACGATGACGAATTCGATTGGAGCAAGTTCACGAACCAAGATTCAGAACCTCAAGAGCAGCCGGAACCTCCGTCTAATCAGGGCGTGACGGAACAATTTAAGGCGGCAATGGCCACAACAACAGCCATCAGCCAACCGAGTGCAGCGAGGGTGAATTATACCGGGACGATGACCATCTATCGTGGCGGTCAAGCGACCAAGTATGGATTTGACCAAGATAAAGGACTACCCAAAGTCATCGAGCAAACCATTTCTGCACCTGACACATTGGAGCAGCCCGAACCAACATTAACAGTTAATGACGATTCTGCAGATTCGACCAATGGAGTCGATCCTGAAGGTACTATCGAACAAGCCCGTGATGAATAACGGATTTCTTTGTTCGACAGCTTTTGCACTAAGCAATCCGCTGTCAGGTTGCGATAACTGATTGTAGCGGATCAGAACCGTATTTAGTTTTGGTAATTATTGATTTCAAGGAAGGAATCACATGAGAAAAACTTGTCATCTATTATTGGCAGCTTTCTCACTGGCGACGTTGCAACTTCTAATTGCAAATCCGTCCCAGGGACAAGAACTTAATTCTGCCAGCAGCAGTAGCGCGGTTCATCAGAAATACGGCCAAAACCAAACCATTGAATTAATTGCCGGCACGAGCCGCGTGATCAAATTCGATTTTGATGTACCAAGCGTCATCGTCGGAAGCCCCGATGTCGTCGACGCACAGCCCGTTGCCTCGAATCAAATTATGATTTCAGGTCGGCGAATCGGCGCTTCAGGACTGAGCGTTTCTGACCCCGACAACAATCAACACACGATCAATGTGTTGGTTTCAGGTGACGCACGACAACTGCAAATGACACTGGACAAGTTATTCCCCAAGTCAAGCATTCGGGCGATGGCACTTTCAACCAATGTCATTCTAACGGGGCACGCCCAAACCGCAGCTGAAATAAAAACAGCGGTTGAAGTCGCGAACGACTATTTTCCAGTAGGAGTTGTGAACAACATCTCTCTAGGCGGCCCGAACAAAATCGCATTGGAGTGCAAAGTCATCGAAGTCTCACGCACCAAATTGCGGGACATGGGTTTTGACTGGGCGGTATTAACCAGCAATTTTAGAGTCCAAAACGCTGTAGGTGGGCTGCTTGATGGTGCGACGGGTTCAGGGAATTTTTTCGCTCAGGTCGTAAATGGTACAGATACGTTTTCGATGTTCCTGAATTTACTACGCCAGAACAACCTCGCCAAAATCTTAACCGAGCCAACACTTGTAACCACCCCAGGAAGACCTGCCTCGTTGCTGAATGGTGGCTTGATTCCCATTCCAATTAATACTGGATTGGGTGTTCAATCCATCGAATTCCGTGAGTTCGGAACCAAGCTGGATGTTCTACCTATCTTGGAAGGGGATGGACGAATCCGAGTAGAGGTTCGTGCGGAAGTCACAGAAGTTGCTGCTGACCTCACTCAAAACGGAACGCCAGGTTTTCGATCGCGACATGTCGATACGGGAGTGTCACTTCTCGAGGGGCAAACGCTGGCTCTCGCCGGACTGATTCAGAACCGCACCTCTTCGACATCGCGTGGTATCCCAGGCTTGAAAGACATGCCATGGGTTGGCTCACTGTTCCGTCGTGTGGACGATACCTTCAATGAGGTCGAATTGATTATTCTGGTGACGCCTCGATTTATTTCAGAAGTTGATCCGTCCATGGTTCCAGCAGGCCCAGGCACCAACACGGTTCCGCCTTGTGACACCGACTTCTACTTGCGAGGCTATCAAGAAGTTCCTCGAACGGGACATGGTTTCGAACTGGGTCCGATTCGTCGAAACGGGTCTTATCCTGGAACATCGACCTACCAAGGCAATCCTGCAATTCAGGCAACCCCGATCGATCAAAACCAGAATCAATTGAATCCAATTGCAAATCCCAATCTGAACGGTCAGCAGCCAAACGATCTCGAACAAGCGCGCAGGACCCGAACTCAAATCCCAACCACAACTTCGACGGCAAACAGCTTCCGACCTGTCCAAACCAATCAAACTACCCTGAAAAATTTTGCACCCGAGAATCGCACGGCAAAATTGCCCTCGCGAACACCGTACACCAAACCACTTCCCAAATTCCACCTTTCCGACAAGTAATTCCAACTATGAACAGTCGCTGATTTCCGAAGCAGCGCTGATGACCTTGAACATTCCTAATCACATTTCAAACAAACAACGCTGAGACAGTTCCATTGAAATTCCCTTTTTTGAGGTTTCGAACCGGACGACCCAATAGCAATCGCATTGGGGAACTTCAGGATCAATTCACAAGACCGTTGACAAAATGAGTAACGTTTTTCGAGTAGTGCTTGTCGATCCAGACGACTCGACAAGAGAAGAAATCAAGTCGGTACTGCTTTCCATCGAATCGATTTGGCTGGAAGCAGATTGCTCCCGCTATGAATTCTTCACCGATATCGTCAAACAAACTACACCAGAAATCGGCATGATCAATATCGATTCCGATCCAGAAAAGGGTGTCGAGCTTATTCAGAAAGTAAATGAGGAATACCCGCAAGCGATATTGATGGTCGTCAGCAGCTCGGCGGATGGGCAGCTGATTTTATCAGCGATGCGATCTGGGGCGCAGGAGTTCTTTAACCTGCCGCTTTCTTCAAGTGAAGTAAATGCGGCTCTCAGTCGAATTCGATCCAAACAATCAGGTTCCGGTGACGCATCAGGTGAGAACTCGAGAGTCATTGCGGTCGGCGGCGTCTCAGGCGGCGTTGGATCGACCAGCATTGCCGTTAATCTGGCGGCAGCATTAGCAAGCAACCCAAATCGAAGCATCGTACTCATCGATCTGGACGTTTCACTCGGGGATGCAGACATCTTTCTGGATTCCATTCCAGAATATACCCTTGCCGACGTCACCCAGAACATTGATCGACTCGACCTCGCTTTATTGAAGAAATCGTTAACCAAGCACGAATCCGGCGTCTATTTGCTTCCTCGTCCAGTGCAACTTCAAGACAACGAGGGTATCAATCCTGAGGATCTCAGCCGTGTTATTGGCTTGCTGAAGTCCTCATTTACTCATTTGGTGTTCGATCTTTCGAAATCATACAGCCGTCTTGATGAAGTCGCACTTCGGGCTGCCACTGATGTCCTGTTGATCACGCAACTTGATTTACCCTGTTTGCGAAACGTGGTGCGATTGTTGATGTCGTTTGAGGAATACGTTGGACTTAAAGAAAAGACGAAGATTGTGGTCAATCGAGCGGGATTAGATAGTGGCCAAATCAGCATGAATAAGGCGCAGGAGACGATTGGTGGCGAGTTCTACTGGCAGATCCCTAATGACTACGGCTTGATGGTCGACGTTCGCAACAATGGCGTTCCGTTGGTTATCCAAGCGCCCAAGGCTTCTATCACTCGTTCGATTGTGGAAATGGGCGAAAAGCTAAACGGTGACTTGCAATCCGATGAAAACAATGAAGCCACATTAGAAAAAAAACCGCAAAAAAAAGGCATCTTCGGCTTCTTGAAAAAGTAACCTCCGCCGGTTTTCGATTGGCTCGAATGAATAGCACCGATCGCCCATGGACATCAGCTCTATCAAGCGGAAAAGACACGCTCGAAACGCAAAACGAGGCCCAGCCAGCGCATAAAAAAAGGCTGTCGGAGCAATCCACAGCCGGTGCTTGAGTACTCTTGCGAAAAGTAACGAACTACTTCTTCTTTTTCTTTGCTACTTTTTTCTTTGCAGGTGCCTTCTTTGCCACTGCCTTCTTCTTTGCAGGTGCCTTTTTGGCAGGTGCCTTTTTAGCAGGTGCCTTTTTAGCAACCTTCTTCTTGGCAGGTGCCTTCTTAGCTACCTTCTTCTTTGCAGGTGCCTTCTTAGCAGGTGCCTTCTTAACAGGTGCCTTTTTGGCTACCTTCTTCTTGGCAGGTGCCTTCTTCGCTACCTTCTTCTTGGCGGGAGCCTTTTTGGCTACCTTCTTCTTTGCAGGAGCTTTTTTTGCTACTGCCTTCTTTGCAGTTTTCTTTTTGGCCACGGTGTGTCCTCCGTATAAGTCGAATGTGAAGTCCGTTTCTTTGAAAACGTTTCCAAAAACCCGCTTCACTAAAAACGATGAACTGCTACC
>CAJQQR010000161.1 GCA_905480545.1 uncultured Pirellulaceae bacterium | reverse complement strand
CTTTGACTTTTGGCGTAGGCGGCGTCAAGAACGTGTTGTTGTAACCGCTTTTATCAAGGAAATTTAATGCCTACTAAACTCGAATACATCTGGCTTGATGGTTACCAACCTGAGCCGAGTCTTCGTTCAAAAACCAAAATCGTCTCCAGCGAACCAAGTGATCCTTCGGATTGCCCAGAGTGGTCGTTTGATGGAAGCTCTACAGAACAGGCTGAGGGTGGGTCATCCGATTGTCTTCTGAAACCAGTACGAATCGTGCCTGACCCGGGTCGCAAAGATGCATTCTTGGTTATGACCGAGGTGCTGACAGCAGACGGTAGCGTTCATCCGTCGAATTTCCGAGGCACATTTCAAGATGATTCCGACTTTTGGTTCGGTTTCGAGCAAGAGTACACGCTGATGCACAACAGCCTCCCTCTTGGCTTTCCTCAGGGCGGTTACCCCGGTCCTCAAGGGCCTTATTACTGTTCGGTTGGAACCGAAAACGCCGTCGGTCGAGACATCGTTGAAACGCACCTTGACATTTGCCTGGATGCAGGACTTTCGATCACAGGCATCAATGCGGAAGTGATGAAAGGTCAGTGGGAGTACCAGTTGCTCGGCAAAGGAGCAAAGGTTGCTGCGGACGATCTGTGGATTAGTCGTTATCTTTTATACCGAGTTGCCGAAGACTTTGGTGTTTCGGTTTCCATTCACCCCAAGCCCATTAAAGGCGACTGGAACGGGAGTGGATGTCATACGAACTTTTCCAATACCGCGATTCGTGAAGAAGGCGGCGAGGATTTAATCCGGGGTATTTGTGAAAAGTTCCGTGCTGAACATGAGTCACACATTGAAGCATATGGCTCTGATAACGATCAGCGACTGACCGGATTGCATGAGACTCAGTCGATCGATCAATTCAGTTACGGTGTCAGTGACCGAGGTTCATCGATCCGCATTCCGGTAGCCACCGTTCAGAATGGTTGGAAGGGGTACCTTGAAGATCGTCGTCCCGCATCAAACATTGACCCCTATAAAGTCGTCGCAAAAATCTTGGCGACAGTCAACGGTTAGTTTCGATCGACTGAACAGCTAGTGATGCAAGGGTCCTCGAAAGCGAGTGACCCTTTTTTTTTCGATTCGCCGTGTTTCGATTTGCCGTATTTCGATTCGCCGTATTTCGATTCGCCGTGTTTCGGTTTTTCAAATTTGAAAGTGTCTCATGTCTCCCAAAGAAGTCCTTGCGCTATGCCGTGAAAAAGATGTGAAAGCCGTCAATCTGCGGTTTTGCGACTTGCTCGGAAAGTGGCAGCAATTGACGATTCCAATTTCAGCATTTGAAGAGGATGTCTTTAGCGACGGGATTGGGTTTGATGGATCTAGCGTTCGTGGTTGGCAGGCGATTCATGAAAGCGATTTGGTGATGGTGCCTCAGGAGCAAACCGCATTCATTGACCCGTTTGCTGAGTTGCAAACATTAAACATCATCTGCGAAATCGTTGATCCCATATCGTTGGATGTCTATTCGCTCGATCCTCGGCAGGTCGCAAAAAAGGCGAGTGCCTATTTGAATCATACTGGCGTGGCTGACACGGCATACTTTGGCCCTGAAGCTGAGTTTTACATTTTCGATGATGTGCGATTCGATCAATCGGCGCAGTCAGGCTTCTACTTTATCGACAGTGTCGAAGCCCAATGGAATCGTGGAGGCGTTGAGCAGCCGAATCTTGCGAATAAGATCGACAAGAAAAAGGGGTATATGGCCGTACCTCCAAACGATCAGACAATTGATATCCGAAACGAGATGATGCAGTCGCTCATCGAGTGTGGTTTGGAGGTCGAATGTCATCATCATGAAGTCGGAACTGCTGGGCAGGCCGAAATCAATTTGAAGTATCGCGAAATTTTGGAAATGGCTGACCATGTGATGACATACAAATACGTGGTCAAGAATGTGGCAAAACGAAATGGGAAAACAGTTACTTTTATGCCAAAACCGGTTTACTCAGACAACGGTTCAGGCATGCACGTCCATTTTTCGCTCTGGAAGGATCAGCAGCCACTGTTTTCCGGAAAAGAGTATGCGGGGCTGAGCGAAGCTGCCATTTTCGCGATTGGTGGGATCTTGAAGCATGCCGGTGCGATTTCTGCGTTTACCAATCCAACTACCAATAGTTACAAACGATTGGTGCCTGGTTTTGAAGCGCCTGTTCACCTCGCGTATTCAAAACGAAATCGATCTGCGGCCTGTCGGATCCCACTTTATTCCTCTCACCCCAATTCGAAGCGAATTGAAGTCCGATTTCCTGATCCCAGTTGCAATCCGTATCTTGCTTTTTCCGCAATTACAATGGCAGCAATTGATGGTATCCAAAACAAAATCGATCCGGGCGAACCGCTTGAAAACAATATTTACGATTTGCCTGCCGAAGAGTTGGCCGCGATTCCGAAAACGCCCGGAAGTCTCAATCAAGCTCTATTTGCATTGGAAAACGATTACCAGTTCTTGTTGAGGGGGGATGTGTTTACCGAAGAATTGATCTCGACTTGGATTGCTGTAAAGAAAGAAAACGAGGCGGATGAAATCAGAGGCCGCCCCCATCCATACGAATTTTGCATGTATTACGACGTCTAAGTTAACACTCCAGCGAATTGAAGAAGGTCTGTTCCTTACCCGGGTCGCGGTCGTGGATTTTCCCTGCCGTTTCTATCGATCTTGTCGCTACGTTATAATTGAGGTTCTGTTTGCAAGTTCGCGAGAAAATCCATGGATAACCCGTTTCGAAACTTACCTTCCGTCAACGACTTGTTGGAGACACCAGCTTTAAAAACGGTCGTTGAAAGAGTCAGTCACAATGTGGTCGTAGATAATGTGCGGACATTTTTGGACGACTTTCGCACCAAGCTTAAAACCAAGTCGGGTGAATTTTCTGTTCCGTCTGCGGCTGAAATGGCGAACAGCATCGCCACCTGGATTTCCAGTGAAGACAAGCCACCCCTCCAGCCGGTCATCAATGGCACGGGTGTGATATTGCACACCGGGCTAGGCCGCGCTCCACTTGCGGAAGATGCAATCAATGCGATTGCGGATGTCTCGCGAGGATACGCGAGCGTTGAAGTCAGCCTTGAATCGGGCAAACGATCGCATCGAATTGATGCGGTGAAGAAACTTCTCTGCGAGTTGACGGGAGCGGAAGCAGCAGCTGTTGCCAACAATAATGCTGCAGCGACGCTCCTGACGTTGGCTGCCATGGCAACCGGGCAAGAAGTGATCGTTTCTCGTGGTGAATTGATCGAGATTGGTGGCAGTTACCGTTTGCCTGACGTGATGAGCGCCAGTGGAGCCGTTCTTAAAGAAGTTGGTACCACAAACAAAACGCGGGTTTCGGACTATGAAAATGCGATCCACGAGGAAACCGGCGCGCTGATGAAGGTTCACACCAGCAACTATGTCGTTTGTGGATTTACCGAAGCGGCTTCAATTGATGAACTTGTGGCGTTGGGAAAAAAGACGGACGTGCCAGTGATTGACGATGTTGGTAGTGGCGCTTTGATCGATTTTTCGAAATATGGTCTCACGGATGAACCGACGATCCAGCACAGTATCAAGGCGGGCGCTGATGTGATTTTGTTCAGCGGCGACAAGCTGATCGGTGGACCGCAGTGCGGGATCGTTGTTGGAAAAGAAAAGTACATTGAGAAAATTACAAAACACCCAATGATGCGAGCGATGCGTGTCGACAAAATGACTTTGGCTGGATTGGCGGCGACGTTGCGATTGTATCGAAATATCGATGAAGCGGAGGAAAAGGTGCCGCTGCTTGCGATGTTGTCAACGACGATGGATAGCCTTCGCAGTCGAGCTGAGCGAATGTTGCCGAGGCTTCAAGCGTTGGCCTATTTCCAATCGGTCGAAATTGTGGAGGCTCAGTCGATGCTGGGGGGCGGATCCATCCCAACTCAAAGTGTGCCGACGATCTGTTTGCAGGTCAAACCTCAATCGATTTCCGTTCAACAGCTTTCGGATCAAATTCGCAAAAGTGAGTCCCCGATTTTCGGCCGCATCCAGAATGACGCTTATTATCTTGACCTTCGAACGATTCTGCCTAGCCAGGATCTAAGAGTCATCGAGGCCATCTCGTCGTTGTAGACGTAGTTCCAGAAAGTGCAAGGACGAAATACTTGAAGGCGTCAGCTCACGCCCTGTGGATATTAGGATTCACTTTGTAGCGTCTGATCCAATTTGCATCAAACTGAAATGGTGTTCAGTGTCGGTACCTGATGATCGGTGACGACGGTTCCCAATAAAGTAAACGAAGTGACTTCGTAAATCGCGATTTTCATGAGCTGTCCGGCAAGCCGTTGATTACCGTCGAAAACCACAATTCGATCACAGTTGGTGCGACCGGTTAGCTGAAGAACCTGAGCATCGGGATCGCCGTTTTGTTTTGCCCATTTGCTAGGGCCCTCGACCAAGACTTCGACCTGTTGCCCCAGAAACTGTTGATTGTCCTCTTCGCTAATTTGATTCTGAACCGCAAGTAATTCATTGTTCCGTCGTTTTTTAATTTCATCAGGGATGTCATCAGGAAAGACCTCAGCACCTTTCGTTCCGGGGCGTTCACTGTATTTAAAGATGAATGAATTCTTGAAGCGACATTCTTTCGTCAATTTGACAGTCTCTTGGAATTCTTCTTCCGTCTCGCCGCAGAATCCAACGATAAAGTCACTGGAGATTGCTGCACCCGGTATCGTATCGTGGATGCGAGCCATCATGTCGCGGTAGTCCTCGACCGTGTAGCCCCGTTTCATTCTTTTCAGCACATCGTTTGAACCGCTTTGCAACGGGACGTGAATGTACTTTGAGATTTTAGGATAGTCGCGGATGGTCTCGAGCAAATCGGTTGTCATGTCTTTGGGATAATTGGTAACAAACTTTAGCCGTTGTAGTCCTTCGATTTCGTGAAGTTGTTGCAGCAAACCTGATAATCGAGTCGTTCCAGAATCATCCTTATGCTTGTAACTGTTTACTGTCTGCCCGACCAACGTGATTTCCTTGCAGCCTTGATCGGCGAGAATTTTAGCTTCATCAAGAATCTCTTTGGGGGGACGCCCTTGTTCTGGACCGCGAGTCATTGGCACGATGCAATAGGTGCAAAATTTATCGCAACCGATTTGAATCCGAAGGTAAGCTTGAAATGGCGTCGGTCGCATGGTCGGATCGCGGAGTGGATCGAATGTTTCGTGGCTCCGTTTGATTTGTTCAAGTGATCCGTTTTTACGACCGAGACTGACCGCCGTATATTGTCCCGAATCACTTTTTACCTTTTCGATCAGGTCGGGAATTTGTTGCAGTTGCCCAGGCCCGACGACAATGTCGACATACGGGGCTTTTTCGAAAATCAACTTCTGATCTTTTTGCGCCATGCAACCCATCACGCCGATCACTTTGTGCGGATTTAATTTCTTGTGCTCGCGTAAGCGACCGAGCGCACTGTATGTTTTGTGTTCCGCATGTTCACGCACGCTACATGTATTGAAAAGAATTGTGTCAGCATCATCCGTCGAATCAGTGAGTTCGTAGCCCTTTTTTCGAAGTGATGCGACGACCATTTCACTGTCCAGCATGTTCATCTGGCAACCAACGGTTTCAATGTAGAGTTTTTTTGTCATGGTGTTTTTTGCTTGAAAAGCCAAAAAGGCGAATTCGTCGTTTAGGATCAGTTTTCGGATTCTGGTATCGGTCGCAACCAGATTCCTGAATGAGAATTCGAAATGTGCTTGAGATAGACTTGAATTAACCCATCAATTTAGCATTTGGGAAAGAAAATCAGTAGGGAAGTAGTACGCTGGCAACGCAGAAGCCTCCTTTTTTTGCCTATTCTCCCAAAAATTTTGCCATGGAATCCGGTCCAGTGGAAACAATTGAAAAGATCAGGCAAAATCAAAAAAACTCATCCTCTTTAACGGAGCTTTTCAAGATGCATAAGACTTTTTTTCGGTCGCTAATTGTCGCCATCGCGGCTTCCTCATTGGCAGTCTGTGATTCGAAAGCCCAAATTATTCGGCTGGATGCAGGAGGCGGTGGTGGGTTTAGTCGTAGCGTTTCGGTTACTGAACAAGACGGGGTCAAAACGACGAATGTTACCGAAAATGGCAAAAAGTATCTTCTCCGCGAAGGTGACGACTTCGTTGAAATTCAATATGCAAAGACTTACGGGCCGAAAGATCTGGACAAGCTAAAGAAAGATCAACCCGCACTTTATATGCATGTCACCAGCTTTCCCAAAACGAGCGGCGACAGCAAGGTCGAGCTGACGATATCGGTCACAGAGGTTGCAAGGGCCGAAACGATAGATGAATTAAAAGAAAAAAATGCCTACGCGTACAAACTGTTCAACCGATTTTCCAAACATGGCGGAATCCCAGCGATGGGGTTTGGTGGTGGGATAATCGAGTTTGGAGATATAACGCGTGACCTTCAGGGCGTGGAGGCAGATGCCGGAAAACGAATCAAGGAAGTAGAGAAACGAGCAAACGAAATGCGTGAGCGGTTGTTAAAGAAGTCTAAAGAACTTCGCGAAAAAGCGAAAAAGGGCACCGAAGAAAAGGTAGAACCCAAAAAGAACAAAAAGAAAGTACTTATTGACGCCTAACAGAAAGCACTGAAAAGTGGCACGATAGAGAAACGACATTTGCAACCCGCGGTAAACGGTAGTTCTTCGTGGTCGTTGCCAAGGTGTAAGAACCGGTTCTTGGGAAGTTGTTTTTGCCTAACCATAGTTTTGCCTAACCATAGTTTTGCGTAACTTTAGGGTTTGCGTAACCAATGGAAACCTGGAAACGAGTGGTCTGGCGCACGCCTCAGCCCAATGAGATTGTCGCAGCCGAGAACGACGGCTTCAGAATCCCGGCAACATCGATTTGAGTCTGCCTTCAAGAATGGAGTGTTAGATTTGCTTTGTGATTTAAGCCTCGATGGCAGTTATGAAAATCGCAGTGGAAAACCGCAGTGGAAAACCGCAGTGGAAAAGCATCCTGCGCGCTGCTTCACGAATGTCACTTTTGCTTTTTTCTGTCCAAAGGCCGCCGTCAACTTGAGGTTCAAAATTCTGTCTTCGAAATTGAGACTTAACGATTGACTCGAAGTTAGATGGAATGATGGAATCAGCCTAGTCATTTGTGATTTTAGTTTTTTGCTAGTTTCACAAAACTGAAAATATCTTGGTCTCTGCCTTGTTAAAAAATCATGACTCATCGATTGAATGGCCACATCAACATGTATTCTAAAATGGTCTTGCCCTAACGAATCGAGCCGATCGATTTGATGTTCCGACGGCAGATCGAAAGTTCCGAAGCTCTTCTTTATCGGGAATGAATTTGATTTGCGAAGCTGCAGGAGGAAGACTGTGCTTTTGCGAATTCAAAATTTCCGTCTGCCCATACGTGCTTGCAGGATCGCCCCATTGAGGTGCTCCCCAGTCAGCGATCAGATGAACTTTGCGGCCGTTATTATTTGCTGCAATATCAGCCTCGTTCCCCCAAGGTTTCATTTTAGGGACCGGATCCAGCACTGAAATTCGTTTAATACAAGGCGCCGCCTGCCCGGATTTTCGTCAGAACGATCTCTGTCGGCATGATCTTTACAAGTGTAAATCCAATTCACTGTTTCGTGAATTCTGTGAAAGCATCAAAAACATTTGCGGGCCGTGATGTCGATAACCAACAGGTCTACTTGCCGCCGCAGATAGCTATCCTTTCACTTGAGAAAAGAGAATGTCTTCATTCCTCGCGGCGACTCTGAATCAATATAAAAAAATCTTTCGACACACCGTCGATTTTTTTTGCGTCTTCTTCTGTCACGGTTTTTTGAGACGGTTTGTGAAGTCACGAACACTTCGAGTCTGTCTTTCGTTGTGGATTCTAGCATTTGTTTTGTCGGACGATGCGTTGCTGACAGCGCAGGTCGAATTTACAAAGCCAACATGGCGGAAAATAAAGTCGCAATCGAAACCGACGGACGGGTCGGACTTCAGCAAACCAGACTCTAAGTCTTCTGCGGTTTCAGAAACGAAATCCAAGCCCAAGCCCATTGTCACGCGACAAACTGCTTTTGGCGTTCCATTCACAATCAATCCAGATTTTGGACCTATTCGTGAAGTGCAGTTACACGTCTCGACAGATCGGGGTAGGAACTGGTCCCTTTACAGTCGACAGCTGCCAACCGCCAGTGAATTTCCGTTCCAAGCAAACGCTGACGGTGAGTACTGGTTTGCAGTGAAGACGGTGGGCTCACAACAACCGATGAAGGGGTTGAAGCCCGAATTGATTATTGCCATCGATTCACGACAACCTAGTTTCAATGTTGGTTTGAAAACGGATGCGTTGGGCCGTATTCTCGTTTCTTGGAGAGCGTCCGATCCAAACCTAAACTCCGATACAGTGAAAGTTGAGTATCAAACCGTCGCAGCTTGGGGCCAGCAAAACGCGACATGGAAATCCGTTGAATTGCCCAAGGCCAACGGACTGGTGAACACCGTCTACGAGGACGAAATCGCCTTTTACCCGGAAACGAACAACGTTTCTGTTAATGTTCGTGTTTCAATTTCGGATCGGGCGGGCAACGTGACGATCGTGAATCGCCGCTACAACTTACCCCGTACTGCAAGTCGAGCTGCGCCTCAAACCGCGACAAATAAAGCCGTTCGCACGAACCGTTATGCCCGCAAATCAGTACGCAATTCCATCGTAGATCGATCCTCCAATAGCAGCCTGATCCCGCGATCGGATTACTCGCAACCGTCATCGCGCCCACCCAGTGTCGATGAGTATTCATTGGTGCGACAAGCGGACAAAGAATCGGGTGCGAGAAATGCCGGGATGGGTACCGAACCTCCTTCCGAGAATAAAGTGGCGAGCTCTGAGATTCGGCAAGGCTGGCGTGTGCTGGGCAAATCTGGATTCGACCAAGATTTTGTTAACAATGCTCCCAAGAAGAGCGAAATGGTTGTTGCAGGAAAGGACCTGGGAACAGGTTCGGTCCCCGGAAGTGTAAACGATCCGAACTTTCGGTCACCTGGTTCAAGTTTTGCGTCTCAGTCGCGTAACATTGACGATCCGGAAACTGATTTTCGTCAAGGCGAGAATATCAATCGGATTCCGGACGGTCAGTATGCAAAGCTTTCGAATTCCCGAAAGTTTGAATTGGACTACCAAGTCGATCATATTCGACCAACGGAAATCGCTGAACTTGAAATTTGGATCACCGAAGATGCAGGTGATTCATGGACGCTTCACTCAAACGACACGGACAAACAGAGTCCGGTTGTGATCGAAGTCGATGACGATGGGGTTTATGGTTATCGAATACGAATCAAAACGAACGACGGTTTGGAATCGATTCAGCCGACCAAGGGTGACGCTGCAGATGTTTGGGTTGAAGTCGATACAACGCAACCGAGTGTCGAGTTAACATCTCTGCCCTATGGTCGCGACCGCGATGCTGGCAAGTTGATTGTCAATTGGCGAGCGACCGACAAGCGTTTGGCAGCAAAACCGATTACGTTGTTTTACAGTGTGAATCTGGATGGGCCCTGGCAGATTCTCGTGGAGAAGTTGTCTAACAGCGGGCAATTCAAATGGCCAGTCACCAATCGAATTCCAAAAAACGTATTTTTACGGATTGAAGCTATCGATGCAGCGGGAAATAAGAATGTTCATCAAACGGCACAGACCGTTGATCTTTCGGGATTAAATCCACGCGGCATGATCCGTTCCGTTCGCCCGATCAAGTAAAGCTTGCGTCGTCACTTTTGCTTTTTAAAAGAACTTGGTCCAACGTCGGCATTCCAAGCGGCGATGGCTTGCTTCATTTTTTTGAATCGCAGCTGATGGGTCCCAGAAAGATCTGTTTTTTCCTTGCGATCATTGGAAAGATCAATCAGAACTCCCGTTTTGGCTTTTGATTTTTGCATTCCTTTTGCCTCCATCACCAATTTCCAATTCCCGTTTCGCATCGCACGTTGATTACCCGATCCCCAGAATAATTGTCGGTTTTCTAATGCTTGGTTTTGGAAAAGCACCGATGAGATATCCATTCCATCCAACGTTAATCCCTCAGGAGTTTTTGATTTTGTGATCGCCGCAACGGTTGGGAAAACGTCCAGAGTAATGCTTAATGAATCGTTGGTTTGATTCTCTTTGATTTTGCCTGGCCAATATGCGATCGACGGCACTCGGTGGCCGCCTTCCCATACCGACCCTTTGAATCCCCGGAGTCCGCCATTGTCACCTTTAGGGTTAGCCCCGTTATCCGAGAAGAACCAAACCAATGTGTTCTTTTCCAGATTATGTTGCTTCAATGTCGCGATAACTTTTCCGATGCTTTCATCAAGCGATTCGACCATTTCTTTATAAGCGACGGCGACGTCTGTGCGACTGCCCTGGGTTTTGAATTTGCCTCCGACTGTACGCTCCGCTTTATCGTTAGGACCTTGGTATGGATAATGTGGCGATTCATGAGGTAGGTAAAGACAGAATGGCTTTGTTTTGTTTTCATTGATGAAGCGGACCGCGTGTTGTGTGATTAACTCTGTCGTATAGCCCTTTTCGACCACCTGCTCATCACCATTCCACCAATCGTAGGCACCGGATTGATCGATATGCGAAAAGAAATCAACGTTGCCGCTCACATAACCGCGGAACTCGTCAAAGCCCTGATGAATCGGGTTGTATTTTGTCTCATAGCCGACATGCCATTTGCCAAAAACGGCGGTCGAGTAACCGTTTGTTTTCAATGCTTCTGCAAAGGTAAATTCTGATTGGTCCATTCCCAGGTGTTTGTGCTTCACAGAAACGACTGCCGGGATTCCGGCGCGTTGTTGGTATCGCCCCGTCAGCAATCCACATCGGGTTGGTGAGCAAACCGTTCCGCTCGAATGGAAATCCGTGAACCGAAGTCCATGTTTGGCCATTTCGTCAAGATTTGGGGTTTTGATTCTCTGGTTCCCGTAACACCCGATGTCTCCGTATCCGAGATCGTCCGCCATGATAATGACGATGTTTGGTTTTGTTTGTCGTTCACTTGCTGTTGTTTCGTCACGATCATTCGATAGGGCGATCGGGGAGCAACTGAAAAAGCAAACGAGCGAACAGAAGAATAAGAAACGAATCATGCTTTATACCGAGGGAATGATGGGACGCATCGTGGATTTATTGGCGTGAATTTTTTAGTATAACGGCTAACCGTTGGGAAGTGTTTTGAAGCACAGGTTGCCGACCAGGATCGTCGTGGTAAAAGTGGATTCTCGATCGCCATGGGCGTCCAGTCGCCGCGAAAACGGGGTGGTTTGTTTCATGCGGAGTAAAGCAATGAAAACGAAAGCAGGACCATGTGAACTTTGCGGTCGGGTTACCAAACGAGGAACCACAGCCCATCATTTAATTCCGCGTACCTGTCACAGCAATAAATGGTTTCAGAAAAAATTCGCTCGTGACGTAATGCGGGTTACCGTTGAACTCTGTCGTGATTGCCATCGTGAAATCCACAAACAATTGCCCAGTGAAAAGGAACTTGGGCGACACTTTAACTCTCTTGAAAAGCTGCGTTTGCATCCGAAAATTGGTCCGTTTATTAAATGGATTTCGAAGCAGAACTAGGCCGTCATCAAAACGCCATCTGTTTAGTCGTTCGAGCCGCTGCGGCTTTTCAAACAGAGTGATGATCTTTAATCCTGGAGATGAATCAAAATCGTTTGTCTGACTGAGTACGCAATCGATTGAGCGACATGCAATCGAAAAAAAATTCTTCGAAAGTCGGATTCAATAATGATTTGCGTTTGTTGAAATGGCTGCCAGGTGGTCGTTTGGCCTGCTTACTTTACTCCGCATTTGAATCGCTAAGAAATCACGGCCCCAGAGTTTGGTCGATGGAACCGGAGTTTCAATTCTACAATGGTGCAGCTGCTGACCGTTCACTTTTCTGTCGATCAAGATTATATTCTGGGTGCATGGGTGCACGGAACTCTTCAATCGAAGATTCACGCTACGGTTTTGAACACCCGATCTTTCTGAAATGCATCGAATCACAGGTTGTCGACTTGTCCAATACAAACCACGCATTTGAATTTCTCGAATCTGATATACCGATTTCAACTGGCGTTGTGGTTCTCTTTGGCGATGAAAATTTTCTGAAAGCGAAATGCATGGCGAAAATCAAATCGGAACTCTTGCAAGGTGAAGAGGCCGAGTTGAACTTGATTAAGTTGAGTGGTCCGTCGGCGGAAATGAAAGACATTCGTGATGAACTGTCAACCATTTCGCTATTTGGTGGTGGCGGTCAAAGAGTGGTTATCGTTGAAGATGCGGAAAAATTTGTTTCCGAGCACCGTGATGAACTGGAGTCCTTTGTTGCCAATGCCCCGAGTTCGGGGGTTTTGGTTTTGGATGTTGGTCAATGGCGGAGTAACACGAGGCTTTACAAGGCCGTTGATAAGACTGGATTGCAGGTCGACTGCCGCCCGCCAATGCGTGGTAAAAATGTCAATTGCAAACAAATTGCGAAATGGATGGCGGTTTGGGGGAAAGAGCAGCATGGTTTAAAAATCAAACAAATCGTTGTGGAGCATATGATCGATTTGGTTGGGCCCGAGTTGGGACTGCTCGATCAGAATTTGGCGAAACTGTCGCTTTACCTTGATTCAAAGACTGCGGTCACTGAAGAGCATGTCAACGAATACGTTGGCGGTTGGCAGACCAAGTCGATATGGGATTTGATTGATACCGCGATCTCGGGTCATTCTGGTGCGGCGATTGCCCAGCTGGATCGTCTTTTTCAGAACGGTGACGCGCCGCAAGCGCTTTTTGGTCAGATCAGCTGGTCGCTTAGACTATACGCCATGGCGTTTGATGAAGCGAAACGCTTCACTCGTCATGGACGTCGAGTGGATGTTGATGAAGTGATGACAAATGCCGGTTTCCGTTTTCCGCCAGAGAAAAAAAAAGCGATGGAACAGTTGAAACGAATCGGACGCGAAAAGGGAGGACAATATTATCGGATTCTCCTTGAATGTGATCTGGCATTGAAAGCCAGTCACTCGTCGATGCCTCGATCACGTATCGCTTTAGAAAGACTGATATTCGATTTGATTGACGTTGCTTGAATTGAAAATCCCCTGGAATCTGTCGCCGCAAATGATTTGGACGGGATGAATCGCAAATGCATCGCTAGCTGAGGCATGCTATCGTTTCGAACCTTGCGGCTTCTTGGCAAATTTTCTAGCATTCCGGCTCATGTTTTGTGATTGCGGATTCTTTCGTTGATGTACATTTACCGTTTATTGTTTTTGATTGCGTTGAGCACTGCTTGTCATTGTGGGTGCACATCCATCTTTAACCCTGATTCAGCGATCGATGCAGCAATCACCGCGTATTCGAGCGATAAAAATTCGTTTTCGATCGACGATGAATTATCAGACGGTGGCCGAGACGATCAGCAAAACTTAAAAGGTGGTCGTCTAACCGAACAAAGCCTGAAGGTGTCCACTGAAAATCCAGAATTGCAGCAAGATCAAGCACTGACGGATTCATTCGATTTGGGGCTTTCGCAATCGGACGAACCCACGGGTGATCATAAGGCAGGCCTGCCTTTAAAAACTCAGAATGATCAGACGTCTGTTTCGGAATCTTCCTGGGATAAAATTGAACAATCGGTTTTGAATTCTTCAGACCAAAATCCAAAATCTACATTCCAGTCTTTGCCCAACGAGTTCTCCCGCGGAGGTACAAGTCGTTCGGGTGTTTCGCGGAACGCTCCCGTTCAAAGCCCTGGACTCTCACGTAAATCAGATAATCGAGGCTTGGTTAGTGAAACTCGCAATTCATCACCATTGATTCAGATCTATGACCGAGAGTCGGTTGCTGACAATACGGAACTGAGTGACCAGCCATTGCCGACGTCTTATCTACCATTGATACAACGATCGATTGTGAGCGATGTAAAGATTCCCGGAATCGCGTTTGATCGGATTTTTGAAACAGATGCATCCATTTCGAAAAGTGCAAAACGTTCGACGGACGCAAAGGGAGTCAATTGGCGAGATAGTTTGGATGCGGCCGGCGAGCATCTGCGTGAAGAATTGAAAAGTGGTCAAATCGGAGAAGATGACGCTAAGAATTTAACTGTATTCCTTGAGATCTTGGATTCCGTTGATGGCGATAACCGATCACTTGTAAGCCTGGTAGGCAAAATCAAGGACTTGAAAGAGTCGCTGCCTCCGCACCACTATAACGCTTTGAGGACGGTCATTGCGCAAACCAAGATTGATGGCTCAAGCGGGCAACAGTTGGATGATCTATTCCGCCAGGCACTGGACGTGGTCTCTGAAACATCGGATTTGGGAATTAAGAAAGCGGCCATTTGTAATGAAGTGACCGGATTTGGGAAATTCAAACAGTTTGAGAGCAACCGTTTTTCTCCTGGTGACGAAGTACTGATTTATTGTGAGATCGAAAACTTTTCCACAGAAGATATCGATGGCGAAGACGGCGAGGTTCACCAATGTGAATTCAACGCACAAATCCAATTTGTCAACAGCAAAGGGGAAACCGATCATGTCCAGAGTTTGGCCAAGATCACCGATCAGTCGAAAAGTAATCGGCGAGATTTTTATATTCTTTTTCGGATTCGCATTCCGGATCTTTCGAATGGTGATCATTCGCTGCAGGTTCAGATTCAGGACAAAGTTGGTCGCAAGACGGCGAGGCTGGATCAGCCAATTCGATTTCAAATTGCAAAATAGATTTGGTTATTGCACTGCGTCTCTCATCGCACGCATCGATCTAGGGAAAGTTGGAATTCTCCGAATCTGACGAATTTTCTGCATTCATGAGCCACAAAAACGGAAACTCCCAAATGGAATCGAGAATTCAATGAGAGAATCCGATGACTAACAGACGCGGATTCGCATTGAATTCAGCCAACTTGTGAAAGTCGGTTTTTGTCGGTTGGTTAATCCATTCTGATTCCTTGGACTGGCTGTGGAATTTTTAATACCACTTTTTCTTATCGCCTCCGCGATTTGGGGTTTGTTTCTCGCTCGAAAATTGACGCCATTGCTGCTTGGCATGCTTGTCATCATTTTCGGTTCTGTATTTGGCCCCGAATTTTTCAGCATCAAAGTGGGGCCGATTCCGATCACGATCGATCGTGTGCTTTGGGTCGTGCTTTTTTGCGCTGTCGTAATTGGGATCTTGCGTCGACGCGATGCCACGCCGCCGTACTCGCCAATTGATTTTTATTTACTAACGTTCTTGTTGATCGTGGGATTTAGCACGATCACGCATGATTGGTCGGCAAACGGCAATGCGGCTTTGGCGCGATATCTTTTCTTCCAGGTTATGCCAGTTAGTTTCTTCTGGATT
>CAJQQR010000160.1 GCA_905480545.1 uncultured Pirellulaceae bacterium | reverse complement strand
TCAGCGAACCGGTTGATTTCGTCCATTTTGAACTTCCAACTGGACCCTGATCGGATGCCGAATATCTCTTTCTTTGATAGAAGTTCCGTCAACTCATCGGCGGATTTACCAAGCAATGCTGCTGCTTCATCGAGAGGAATTAAGTTTCCTGCCATAATTTATGCGGCTCCAAAAATTATTCTGCGCTCATTGTCTTTCGACGTTTGAACGAATCTCACGAGGAGATGGTTGTTTTCCGTTGAACTCATCCAATTGCAAATCCCATTCCACTTTTCGAACACTCTTCAGTTTAATTTCACCTGAAGTTCGATCGATTCCGTAAACGCTGATCACTTTTTGCTCGGGATCTACCAAAGCAATTTGGTTCGATGTCGCGTTGCCCTCAAGCTTTATTGCGATCAAACCCTCTTGTTCAGCGGTTACTGTGGAAGCTTCTTTCCACTTCTCATTGTTATTGAATTTGTTCTCAAGTATAGGTTTTTGAGGCAAATTCTCCTGAAAAGCGAACGAACTTACTGCCAGAAACAAAATTCCGACCGTCACTGCACCAAAAATCGATAATCTCATTATATCCCTACTCACGAGCCGCCGAAATTTTCTGCTGGACTCATTCTAAAAGCGAAAAAAGTTGGTTCAAGTCTCTTGCGTTATCTAAATTGCCTATTTGGACACGGCTGGTTCTGGCAATTCGTTGCCAAAATGCATCTTGCGAACCAAGTCTTGATTCAAAATATCAACGTATCGGCTCGGACGACAATGTGAGTTTCGATGCAATTTTGCATCGGGCCTTTGTTTGCTGGAAAGAATCCGCGATATCAGATGGCGTTTTGCACCGAATTAACTGCTGGCGCTGCGGTAACTTTTCAACGCGGCCCGAAAAACGATTCTCGAAACATATAACGCAACCCCGGTAGCGAAAATTGCATACAAAGCCAATTTCCAAGTCGTCCCGTCTACTTCGGGGCGGATCGGCTGAGCCATAATCCTGGCCGGTACATTTACGACGACAAGGATGGGTATGACGAACGTAAACGCACCCCATAAGGACCAGCCCAACGCGGTTCTTTGATATATTTCCATCGGATACCGATAGAAATTGGTGATATAGAACCAGAAGTTATAGAGCGTCTGGTTTCTTCCCAGCCAAACACTGGTCGCCGCCAGTGAGATCATCACTCCGTACATGAGCGCAACCCCCAGCAGGATATAAAGTGCATAGAGAACAAACATCGCCAGGTTGATTTGGAGAGGGTTGAATGCGTCATTTGCCATTTGGAATACGCTATAGATTAGCAGTCCTGCTCCCATCAGCAGGTTCGTTGCAGACGACCATTCGACTTTGGCGAACGAAATCAAGAATTGCGTGTCGATCGGTTTGACCAAAGCAAAATCCAGATTTCCTGTCCGAATGAGTTCGCTGAACTCTTGTGCATTGGGCATAAAGAAAGCCTGCACCAAGGAATTCACGATCCAGGTCGTCGATAAAAAGACGAAAAATTCATGGCGCCCCCAACCCGTATCCGCCCCAATCATCTTTGTATGCTCAAAGATGATTATGAAAAAACCGAGATTCATCGCCGTCCATGCAATGCTTGAAACACATTGCAACAGGAAATTCGAACGAAATCCCAGGTCGCGCACGAGCGAGTTCTTCGCAAAGGTAGCTAGAACGCGAACATATGATGGGTGATTGGACAAAGCGATTTTCGAGCCGTGGAATAAAGCTTCTTTTTACAAACCAAACGGTTTGGACCCAACCCCGCTGAATCCTCTTACGCTTTTCGTTTTTTTTCTGCATAATCAATGAATAGCAAATTTTTAGGTGTTAACTTGATCGCTACCTTTTTTGATGCGATTTCAGCAAGTTAAGTAACAGGGAATTCGGTTTGAATCCGAAACGGCCCCGCCGCTGTGTTGACGTCATCCATTTTCATCTCATGCCATTGTTTCGTTGCTGCTTTTGATCGAAAACGCACGAAGCGAGAAGGCGAAAATGTCTCACCCGAATCCATTTTGAGTGAACGTCTCAGTCAGAAGACCTACCTGAAGGTTCGCGCAATGGATTTGCGAGGGCAAATCATTGTGTAGCTGTGTTTGTTTGTGCCTTGGCACAATTTTATTTTTCACAGTACTGTCGCGCTCACTTATCTCTTCAACTCGCCATCCAAATTCGAAAAACCTGGATTGGGATTGTTTCATGAGAAATTGCGCACGCATTGAAAGGAACGCCTGATGGGCATTCAAAATCTGCGCTTTCAGCATACTCGACACAAGGCGTTTACCTTGATCGAAATTCTAGTCGTTATCGCAATCATCGGAGTCTTGACCGCCATCTTGTTGCCCGCCGTTCAGGCGGCCCGTGCTGCTGCACGTAGCACGCAATGTGCTAGTCGAATGAGGCAAAACGTTTTGGCCGTGCACCTTTATCATGACTCGCTCAAAAAGTTGCCGCCCGCCAATATCGTTTCGAATTGGCCCACGCAAATGACTTGGTTTGGCGAAGTCAACTATGCGACAAATAAAGTTCGAACCGACATCGGTTTGTTAGCACCCTTCATGGAACGCAATGCAACGGTGCAGAAATGCCCCAGTTGGGACGAAAACTCGGTGACGCCGCTCTACGAATCAGCTAACGGTGGATACGGATATAACTTGGCAATCGGGCAATCGGTTTGGTCACAGGATAACGCTGGAAATTGGGTTCAGCGGCAATCGTTGACGCGGATGTCAAATTTTAAATCGACGAGCACGACAGTGGTGTTGTCTGATTCGGCACGAGTTCAATTGCCCTATGGCGACCAGACCGCATCAATCGTGACCGAGAATTTTTATATCAGTGGACCTGCTAGAACAATTTCGGAGCCCAGCTCTCATTTCCGCCATCAGGGAAAAGTAGCCAACGTCGCGTTTTTGGATGGTCATGTTGAAGCAGTCTTGGAAAAGGATGTCGCTCCACCATCGCATTGGCCCCAAGACGCAATCGATTTGAAAAAACGGTATGGCATCGGCTATCTGAACGCAAATTATTAATCCTCGATTTGCCCATTGAATGGAGTTCATCGACGAAAAAAGCCATTGCGGCATAGGGAAGGGAGTTGCCCGCAATGGCTTGATTCAATCACGACTGTTATCGATGCCTCCCTTTTTAGAGAGTTATCTACAAGGTCCATTCGACAAACAAGATTTTACTGCACGCCGTTTGAGTTCGTCTTCACGGAATAGAATCCTGTACGAGCTGTAATGTAAAGCGTATCACCAACAAGCAAGCAGTTTGCTGGACCTTCTGGCGGCTTGATCCGATCAATTTCGTTCCCTGCCTTGTCGAAGACGATGACCGCCCCGGCCCAGGTTACATAAACGTTGCCGTAAACATCGATTGACATTCCGTCGCTTCCGACCTTGGCAAACAATCGTTTATTCGTCAGTTTTCCGTCACCGGAAACATCGTAAGCATACGTTTCACCACCGGCTTGATCGGCAACGTAAAGTGTTTTGAAATCGGGTGAAAAGATCAAACCGTTTGGTCGTTTCATGTCATCAATGACTCGCGAAATTTTCCCGCCACGATTGATGTAATAAACGCCTTCAACATCCAGTTCCATGTTGCTGCGGTTTCCGTATCGAGGATCTGTGAAATAAAGTCCTCCCACCGTATCGGGCGCGATATCGTTGGGGCTATTTAGTTTTTTGCCCTTAAATTCAGTTGCGATTGCGACGTACTTGCCATCATACATTCGCGTGACTTGACGATTGCCACCTTCACATGAAAGAAGTGCGTCATTCGCCGTAAAGAACATTCCATTGGCTTTGCCTGATTCTGCACGGAAAACAGTCGTTGTTCCGGTCTTGGGATCGAATACATGCGTCTTTGAATTTGGAATGTCATTGAAGTAGATTCGTCCGTCCGAACCGACTGCAGGGCCTTCGGTGAATTTGAAATTACCGGCCAGCTTTTTGACGTCTACACCATCCGCAAAAATCTTTCCTCCGAATTTTGGTGAGTCGTTCGATGATTCTTCACTCGGTGGGTTTTCACGAAGGCGAATATTCCTCCAGCTAATCGTGAGTTCGTCTTCTCGCTTGCCAACACCGTGCACCTGCAAAGCAATGAACCCTGTTGCAGTCAGATCGTCGACAAGATTCGCTGCAGGAACGCCGTTAATCCAAGTGCGAATTCGATCGCCAACCGCAAGGATTCGATACTTGTTCCAATCGTCCTGTTTGAAAGCATATCGAGCGGCGTTGTTTTCTTTTAAGCTGTTCAGCCAGCCTCGTCGAGATTCATCATAAATTCCGCCACTCCAAGCCCGATCGCTAGGGTCGATTTCGACTTGATAGCCATGAACGCGACCGTTTTTATACGCAGGTAAACTGTTGGAGCGAATTTGAATACCGCAATTCAATTCGCGATGCACTTTGAATTCAACTTCTAATTCAAAGTCGCTATACATTTTTTCGGTGCACAAGAATGAATTCGGCGTGTTGGGAACTGTCTTGCCGACGATGACACCGTTCTGGATCTCGTATTTTGCTTTTCCTCCTTTTTGCGTCCAGCCACTTAACGATTTACCGTCGAAAAGCGATGTCCATTGTGAATCTTGTGCAGATGTTTGGGAGTGGCAGAGAAGGGCAAGAGCTGACAGCAAAAATAGCAAACGTGGCAAGGTCACGGCAATTTCCTGAGTGTTATGGGGAATGGAACAGATCGAATTTAATTGGAGACACCCAATAAAACAACTGTTCGCCTCTTTTGATGCAATACGCCTGCCAAGATGACGGACGAATCCGTAAAATGTCTGCAGATTTACTCATCGTTTTCGATATGGCATTTTGGGCAACCCCAGCAGGATTAACCAATGGCAGAAATGATTCGTTCTGTGCGTTTGGCCGATAACTCACAGGTCTCCGATTTAATTAAGACGGTGATGACGGAGTTTGGGTGCGTGGGCGATGGTTACTCGATTGCGGATCCAGAAGTCGACGCCATCTTTCAGGCTTATCAAGAACCAGGCCACAAATTCTGGGTGATTGCCGACGGAGAAAAGATTCTGGGGTGCGGTGGAATCGGAACGCTTGATGAAGCGGAGGACGACGTTTGCGAACTGAAAAAAATGTACTTTTTTGCTGAGCTTCGGGGTAAAGGGTTTGGACGTGAGTTGATTGAACTCTGTTTGCGTGAAGCAAAAATGATGGGCTACCGAAAATGTTATATCGAGACGGTCGCTCGAATGACGTCAGCGATTCGATTGTATGAAAAGACCGGGTTTCAAAAGTTGGAATCTCGGATGGGAGATACGGGACACGGCGGGTGTGAAACGTTTTTCATGATGGAATTGAAATGATCGCGTCTGAGATTGGTTGCCACCAGTTACGCAATAAGCAAATTCTAAATCGCTTCTGCAGCCGTTGACCGCGTTGAGGCAGAACAATTGTTTCGTCGTGCATCGTGGCTGGTCGTGCTTTCGTTAGTTCAGCGTTTGCTGATTGTCGATCGGTTTCATCTTGCGTGGTCTAGTTTTACGCGATTTCATTTTACGCGGTGGCAAGTGAATCGCTGGGGCAACACACCGGTTGTATGGAGCGGCGGAGTGACTGTTCAACAAGTTTCTAGGAAGCAGAAGCGTTGATACGTTTTTTATCACTCGAGTTGAAGCATGTGATGGTGAGCAGCGGGGTGAAGTCAGCGTTGCGGGACTGTTCTGACTCTGCTCGTTTCATCCGAATTAGATTTTCGGTGCGAACTTGCACTAAACCAATCCGGTTTGTTTTTTCGATCAAGCATGGTTTTTCAAAAGAAAGACGATTCTTTACGCGAGATTCTGTTCGGCGAAACGTTCTTAATCGGTTTTTTTAACTGGATGCATTGGTTGCCACATTGGTTGCCGCGGTGGTTGCAGCAATAGCGGCGATGGCTGCCATCTGAGCCGCGATCGCGGCACTCAAATCAATCATTGTCGTGGCGGTTGCAATGGCGTTCGCTGGATGACTTTCGACCATTTCATAAAAGCACAAACTGCACGCAAGATTAAATGCATCCTGTTTGCTGGTTCGTGGTTTGATCTTGCTCATCCGTAATTCAGCGATAATGTTTTGGACTTGATTCACAATCGTGTCGGTGGGTTGGTCGATCAAAGTCAGAATGGCAAGTTTGTCATACTCGCTTTGCCAAACCCGGATCTTCCTCGCTTTGAATGTTTCGGAAAGTTCATGGAAAGTGGATGCAATGGTTGCCGGGTGTTCTTTTTTTAAAAAGAGCACATTTGCGGCGGTCTGAAGTGGATTGCCTTTCCAGAAACCAGCGGCAACAAGTTGCTGGTAGATCGCTTCAATCTCACTACACATTTGAATCGGCGAATCTTGTTGGCAAGCCAAAATGGCACAGGCTGGGTAGTCATCGACGCTCGTTAACCACCATTGGTGTTTTGACATTTCTGTGTGGACCAATTTGAAGCGTTCGATCAGTGAATCGGAAGTTTCGCTCAGCTTTCCGTTGGGGTTAACGCCGTATCGCAAAATCGTTGCGGCGATGATTTCGTAATCCGCACCATTTCGAATCTTGAGATCGCGAAAACGTTTCCGAACGCGAACTAATTCGGCGCTGAACGATTCGGCAGTATCCTGGGTTTGGACGATCATGGCCGAGATTACAAAACGAATCGCTCCGGTCAGTTCACCGAACCACCCGGCAAGGTCTTTCAGTTCCTTGGCGACTTGATGGATTTTTTCTGCAAGTTGATCGGCTGACTCAGACGCACGTAATGCTGCAATCGTGGCGAATGGAAACGGTGTTGAATCCCACCACCAACGTTTGTCTTTGAGTAACGCGGTATGGATTTCCAAGTAGCGGGCCGTCGGATTTTGAGGTGTTTTCACGATTGCTCTTCGGTTGGCCTTTTGATTGTTCGGGTGTTTTTTTTGACGTCAATTCTTTAATTCGCGAGGTTCAGTTATTTATTGGGCAGAATATTCTGAGAATTCAGATGGTGATGGTGGGAAATATTAGATTCGAATTCGTGCTCGTTCCCGCTTAAACGTAATCGCCCATTGGTTATGATGATGGGATGCAAAAACTACCCCATCACACTTTGATTGCACCGTTCTCGATTTCGATTTTTGCAATCCTCATTTGCCATGAAGGTATTGGACAGGAATCGATTCAGTTTTCTCGCGACATTCAGCCGATTCTTAGTGAAAAATGCTACCACTGCCATGGCCCGGACGAGAATTCTCGCGAAGCCGATGTGCGACTGGATACTGAACAAGGCATCTTTGCGGATGCGAGTGATCATCAGGTCGTTTCACCAGGTAAGCTGGAGGAAAGTGATCTTTATCAGCGAATGATGTCCGATGATGAATCGGTTATTATGCCGCCTCCTGAGGCCAAGATTCCGTTGACGTCATCGGAAAAAGCCAAAATTAAGGAGTGGATTGAGTCTGGTGCGAAGTGGCAACGGCTTTGGTCGCTCGTTCCTCCCCAAAAAACAAGTTTGCCGCAAATCGCCAATCGTAGCTGGGCTCGCAACAGCATCGACTTTTTTATCGCCGCAAAATTGGAAGCGAATCGGCTTCGCCCTTCGATGGATGCCTCCAGAGAAAAGTTGTTGCGTCGCGTCTATCTGGATCTGGTCGGAGTGCCGCCGACGGTAGCGCAAATTGACCGATTCGTTTCGAATGATTCCCCCGATGCTTACGAGCAGGTCGTCGACCGGCTGTTGTCTTCTCCTGGCTATGGTGAACGGATGGCGTGGCCTTGGTTGGACGCCGCGCGATACGCGGACAGTAATGGGTTTCAGGGTGATCGCGAGCGAACGATGTGGCCCTGGCGTGATTGGGTCATCGATGCACTCAACTCAAACATGCCTTATGACGAGTTTACGAAAAAACAAATCGCAGGTGACCTGCTTCCCAACGCAACAGATGAGGACAAACTAGCAACGGCGTTTTGTCGAAATCACATGATCAATGGAGAGGGCGGGCGAATCGCGGAGGAAAATCGCATCGAGTATATATTCGATCAGATCGAAACCGTTGGCACGGTTTGGCTTGGGCTTACGCTGAACTGCTGCCGTTGCCACGATCACAAATATGATCCGTTGCTGCAAAAAGATTATTACTCAATGTTCGCGATCTTTAACAAAACCGCAGTCAATGGCGGTGGCGGGGATCCAGCAACTCCACCAAACATGATGGTTCCAAATCGATTGCAAAGCCGTGAACTTAAATCGTTGGATTCTGTGCTGTCTAGACTAAGAGCAAAAGTCACTCGACATGAAGCGAAAATGTTTGAGTTAAACAGCGATCAGAAGTTAACCGAATTGAAATCCTTCAAGGCATTGCCAGATCAAATTCAATCAGTGCTTTTGAAACCGGCTGGCGGACGCGACTCAAAACAGCTTGAAGCTCTTGAAAAGCATTTTGCTGATTCACTGAAAGAATATGTTTCAGTGGTGAATCAACTCCGTTCTGTGAGTGATCAGTACAACTCAATTCGAGGTTCGCTTCCTCGGGTGATGGTCATGGCAGATACCAATGATCGCAAAACTTTTCGATTGGATCGAGGGCTTTACAATCAGCCAAAGGAAGAGGTTGCCGCAAGTTTGCCGAGCGTATTTGGGTTGCCCGTTTTGGAAAAAACGAATCGTCTGACGCTCAGCAATTGGCTTGTCGATCCCAAGAACCCTTTGACATCGCGTGTCACAGTGAATCGAATGTGGCAACAGTTTTTTGGTGTTGGGCTTGTCAAAACGCCTGAGGATTTTGGTTCACAAGGTGCACAGCCATCGCATGCAAGGCTGCTCGACTATCTTGCGATTGTATTTATCGAATCGGGTTGGGATGTAAAAGCAATGCATCGGATGATTGTGACCAGTTCGACCTACCGCCAATCCGCAGTCGTCAATCAAGAATCCAATGAAGTCGACCCGGAAAACCGTTTGCTGAGTTATAGCCCTCGCTATCGGCTGCCAGCATGGATGCTTCGGGATCAGGCCTTATTTGTAAGTGGTTTGATGAATCGGGAGCAAAGTGGTAGCTCGGTTCATCCGTATCAGCCGGAAGGTATTTGGGCCGAGGCAACGTTTAACAATAAAAAATACAAACAAGACCATGGTGGAAAGCTCTATCGAAGAAGCCTGTATACTTTTTGGCGGCGGATTGTTGGTCCAACGATGTTATTTGACGTCGCCAAGCGACAAACGTGTGAGGTGAAAGTATCCAGAACAAATTCTCCTTTACATGCGTTGGTGACGTTGAATGACCAAACGTTCATCGAAGCGGCCAGAGTGCTGGCGGAGAACGTTGCAATGGAATCGGAGGAGCTTTCCGAGCGAATCAGATTGGCGTTTGTGCGTTGCACCTCCCGACAACCGACAAAAAAGGAACTAAAAATATTAGAGCGGCGGTACGAATTGACACTGACCGAATTGACAAACAATCCAACTGCAGCGGAGCAATTGCTTGCCTTGGGAGAATTTCGGTCAAAAACTAAGCCTTCAATCGAATTGGCAGCTCTTGCGAACGTTTGTCTCCTCCTGATGAACTTGGATGAAACGCTTTCCAAATAACATTTGGTGAAATCGATGTTGATTCTCTAATCGGAATACTAAAGTTGTCGATTTCGCAGATTGCGGGAATTGTCAGGATCCGCGGCACCAATAAATACACATGACGAAGTCCACGCAGGCTAGTGAGAACAGGAAGATAATGACGCAAGCAAATCCGATGGCAGCCCAATTGTTGAACGTTAGTTCCGCTGCGTATGGCGCGTATGCTACGAATCGGCTATTTGAAAGATGCCCTGAAGCGAAAGATCGATTTGGTGAAATGGCGTTCACTTATTGGAAAGATCATTTTGGGCAGCGAATCAAGGAATTGTCGGCAGCGGTGTTGGTCGGCGAAGTTGGCTTGTTTAACTCGCACGTCAGTTGGGCGAAAGCAGCATTTGAGGCTCGCGAAATTCAAAACGATTTGATTCGCGAAAGCCTGCACGCATTAAAAGACGTCTTGGGCGAAGAGCTTCCCGAAATGTGCCGCCAAACGCCAATTCAATTTATTGAAATAGCGATTGAAGATCTCAAGTTATCAAATAAGAGTTTCCAACCGCTTGAAGCAACCGATCCTCCGTCAAAATTGGCGCTGCAATATTTGGTGAAAGTTCTAAACGGGGATAGCAATTCGGCGATTGAGCTGATTGTTGATGCGTTCGATAATGGGCTCGATGTTAACCAGACATACCATGCTCTTTTACTGGCACAGCAGGAGGTCGGCCGGATGTGGCACCTGGCTGAGGTCAGCATCGCCGAAGAACATCTGGTTACCTTGACGACCGAGCGTGCGATGGCGGTATTGGTTTATAAGTCCGAAAAGAAACCTTCAAACGGCAAGACGGTGATATCTGCAGCGGTTGCTGAAAACAGTCATCACATTGGCGTTCGAGCGGTGTCGGATATTTTTGAAATTAATGGCTGGCGAGGCGTTTGCCTTGGAAGCGATTCGCCGGCCAGCGAAATTGCTCACGCCGCCGAAGTATTCAAGGCATCACTTGTCTTGCTTTCCGCGGCGATCAGCACGCATTTGAATTCGTTGCAAAAGGCAATTGAAATCATTCGAAAGCAATCACCGACCTGCAAGATTCTCGTGGGTGGAATGGCATTCGCCGGCACAAATGACCTGTGGAAGCAGTTAGGTGCGGACGGTTTTGCTGTCAATCCGGTTGAAGCGCTCTCCGTTGGCGCAAAGTTGGTGGGCGTCACAAAGTAAAAACACTTGACGGGTTGATCTTTTGTGCATTTAACCTTTATCAGGATGGAGCACGCAATTGATCGATGCTTTGCAAACAACCAGTGAATCGGCGAGATTGACGCCGAAAAGGCGTCTTCTATCCATGGAATGCTCGATAGACTACGTAGATGCAGATTAGGTTGAAGACAACGGTCAGCCAGTATTTAATTTGATACGACACTTTAACGGTTTTGTGGCGAAAGAATTTTTGCCCGGTCAAACCTCCAGGCCATCCACCAAATGCATCGATCATGAGCAAGCTTGCTTCAGGGATGCGTTCTGTTGACGACTTAGCTTTCCATTTGTCGATACCGTAAAGCGTGAAGCTAACGGCTGACAGAATGGGAACCGCAACAAAAAGATAAAAAGAAATCAAGGAAGTCCCCAAAGTAAAAGCAAACATTTCATCGCCTCAAAGGTGATAAGACGAGAGATAACTTGCAAGTTTAACTGGATAAATTTTTGATGTTCTGTTTCATCACCGACAACCAATCTCTCTCGCCGAAATTGAAACAGGGCGAAATGATGGTGCAGCGCAGACCCAGTTTTTCCAGCAACAGTTTTCGGTTTGTTTCGCCCGGATCGGCATCCCAAATCATCAACTTGGCCGGATGAGTGTCCAAGATTTTCTTTAGGTCATTCAAATCCGTTTCGGCTATCTTCATTTCCGATTCCCATTGCAATGACTTTGTATTCATTTTGTAGCGGCGTGCAAAATATTGATAAATCGGAAGTGATGTTACAATTGGCTTCGATTCATGTTTTTTACACGCTGCCAACATCTGCTGGTCTAATGAATCTAGATCAGCGGCCAGTGTTTCAAAGTTTGATTGAAGTGCTTCCTGTTGGTCGGGAAGTAATTTGACCAATGCATCTCGAATTGCAGATGCCTGAATTTTGGCTTGTTGGAAATCGAGCCACGTTGTGAATGCAGTGCCAGCGTGACTGTGCTCTCCTTCTGGTCCATGTTGATGAACAAACGCCTCTTCGATTTCGATATACCTGTTTTTGAAGGAAGCGGAAGTGTCGATCATTTTCTCTTCCGGCAATGATGCTATTTCGGTCCATTTTGCGTAGGTTGCACCGTTCAGCAAGATCAAATCAGCTTTCTGGAATTCTGAAATTGCAGCTGAAGATGGTTTCCAGAATGCGGGATCGACATCACGATCGACCGGCAATTTTATTTTTAATCGTTCTCCCAGTAATGAACCGGCGATCCGTTCCGCGAAATACTGAATCGGATAATTGACTGTCAAAACGATGGGCGTTTCGTTTTTCGGTTGTGCGAGTTTTTCTGCTTGGGGAGCGTCGCTGCATCCACATAAAGAAACACAGGCAAGACTAACCAGGAGCAATGAGCGAATGTCTAGATAATCTGCCATCATTGATCTTCGGAAAACGTTGTAGAGTGGTTTGGAGCAAGTATTTTATCGCCGAAATCGAACCGAGGCCACAGAATTCCAGTTATCGACCGTCTACTTTAATTCCGGTCTCTGCAGTCGTCCTTCAATCTTGTGACGGATCTTCGCCGCAGGTGAATCATCTCCCCCGCCGAAGTCCACCTGTGCAAAAACATGGGTAGCGGTCGTTAGCAATTGCTTTGCTTTGGCGTAGTTCTTCAGTTTCCAATTTAAATCGGAAAATTCGTACAAATGGATCACGTAGGCGAGTTGGAATTGGTGAGCATCGGAGTGAGCCGTCGTTAAACGTTCATAAATATCAATGACTTGCTGATAGTTGGCTAACGCTTCATTTCGTCCGTTTGGCGAGCGAAAGTTTACGCTTGCCTCTTTGGCAATCGTATCGGCGAGTAGCGATTGGTACTCGAAGACGTCCGGAAAATTGGTGGTTAAAGTTTCTGAAGCTTGCCGAGCCTTTTGAAGCAACGATGGTTTTGTGATTCGCGGATTGGTATTGTAACTGTGTAGCATTGCTGCTTTTTCGAAAAGATACACAGGTGACGCAGGATATTGCTCGATCAATTGGTCCAGAATTTCACTGATCTTTTCAAGGACTGTTTCCTGGTTTTTGGATTCGTTACTGCGTCGATCAAGCCGTAATCGATCGCCAAGACAGCGTGCCAATGCCAACCGGTAGATTGCATTGGTCGGCTCACCATCGATCAGCTTGATCAGAATCTGTTCGGCTTCCTTGTTGGCGAGTATGAATTCGTGCCGATGATCATGGAAATAGTTTGGCTCGGGTGGCCGGGGGCCACCAAATCCCAGAAATCCAAAAAGTGGTGGCGGACCGGGGCGATTTCTATTGGGTTCAAATTTTCCGAGATGTTGCGGTTTTCGTTCATCATATTTTTGATCGCCGCTCCCGGGTTTTTTTCCCATCCAACCGAATCCGCGACCTTTCACGCCGCGACCGCTTCCTCTGCTTCTTTCATCTCCAAATCCGCTTCGACCTTGCTTGCCAACTGTAAATGAATCACCATTGCTGGGCATTCCTCGTCGACTGCCATTTTCATCCACTTGGCCTCGGCGTCCCGGTCGTTCGCGATTGCCTCGTTCACGATGGCCTCGATCAGGATCGCCAGGACCCCATGGCCTTCCACGTAATCCCGGCCCTCGATCGAGAATCAAATATTGGCCAATTCGTGAACCTGATGACGCAAAAATGTTTAACGTTCTTGCGTATTCGAACTTGCCGTCACTTAACATGGCCAGCTTTTGGTCATTGTTGAATAGTTCTTTTGCAGACTGAAAAGCCGTCGTCGAGGTTATCAAATCCCCGTTTAAGCTGGCTGTGACTGCGATTTCATTAAAAAGTCTAATCTGCTGAAGCTTTTCTTCAGCAGAGGGCTCGCTGCCGTCGGGTTGACTCAAATTCGTTTGGTAAATAGCAAGTGACTGCTCATAAGAATCAACTGCTTCCCTATAACGTCCCAGCTTTTGGAGAATATCGCCCGCCTTTGCATAAGCTTCTGCGGTTTCCCGAGACAGGTCCGTATCATTTGTACTTGAAAATTTCTGATAGACATCCAGCAAAATAAAAAGCATTTCGACGTCGGCGTCTGACAGTCGGGTCGTCGTGCTCACAAATTCGTCTTCACCAAACCGATAATTTCTTTGTTGAAAAACGCCACGGCTGGAAAGCTTTTGCACCAGTTGCTGGATTCCGTTTTTGGTGATTTGTAAATTTTGGTTGGCAATTTGTTTTTGTTGTTCAGCTCGCTCATACTCCGACTCCATACCTGCCAGGGCTTCACGAGTTTGAATGGTGCCGATTGTTGCCACCACGGCGACACTGATCAGTAGCAAGGTTGCAATTGATGAAAGCGTAGCGACGGCGGGGTTGCGTTTCGCCCAACGCCATGCAAGCTCGACTTTCGGGACGGCACGGCTTTTCACCGGTCGATCGTCAAGAAAACGATGGAGTTCGTCGGCGAATTCTTGCGCTGTAGAATACCGATGATTTGGTTCGACCGAGATTGCTTTGGCCGTTATGATCTCGACGTCGCGCGGAATGTTGGCGTTGATTGAGCGAAGCGAGACGGGGGATTTTCGTTTCGAAGAAATGTTGACTGCGTGCGATTTTTTGAGCGAATCGAACGCCGGTTGCAAAGCAAGCAACTCATACAGTGTCAGGCCCAAGCTGTAGATATCGCTCCGCTCATCGAATTTGCCGTCGAATTGTTCCGGCGCCATATATCGTAACGTGCCAATCAAGTTTCCGGTCTGCGTTAACTCGTCGATGTCGTTGATTTTCGCCAAGCCAAAGTCCGTAATCCAAACGGTCCCTTCACGATCCATTAATAAGTTTGCTGGCTTGATGTCTCGATGTAAAACGCCTTGTTCGTGCGCATATTGAATCGCGCTGGCAACATTCGCAACGATTTTGCAGGCTTCGCGAATGTATTCACGTTGCGAAAGGTTCGACAATCGAACAAGTAATTCTTCGTTTTTCGGATTTGTCGATACGAAATTGGCCGCTGGAGAGTTTTCTGAAAGAGGACTTCGCTCTGTAGAGGGAATGCCCATTTCGGCGGTTGGCGATTGCAGGCCGATCGTTGGTTCAATCGAGTCGTCCAGTCGTCGGTCGTTATCCAGGGTGTTCTTGGGACGATCTGTCTCGCTATCGCGTGCACGATTTTCGTGCGAAAAGTGTTCGCGTGCCGATTGAATCCATGATGCAAGAGAGCAGCCATCAATTAATTGCATAGCGAAAAAATGAACATTATCCGCTTCGCCAATTCCAAAAACTTGAACAATATTCGTATGATGCAAACGCGCGACCGCTTCGGCTTCACGTTGGAAACGTTGCAGCTGGATCTCAGAATTTGAAATCGCTGGGTTGATTGTTTTAAGAGCGACCAAACGGTTGAGGGATTTCTGTCGCGCCATGTACACGACGCCCATGCCTCCACGGCCGATCTCCCGAATGATTTCGAAGTCCGCGATTGTTTCAATCTTCTTCTGAAAAAAACGATTGGAATTTCGCTCGACGTTGCGATCGTCGGCTTCTTCGTTGCTGACTTTTTCGACGCATTGAATCGAAGGGAAGATCAGTTTGATTTCTTTTTCGAATTGTGGGCACTTTTGAACGTAATCGTCAATGGACGGAGTTTCGCCGTTTCGGATTCGGGCCGCAAATTCTTCTGCCAGAATTTCCACCGGGTTTCGTTCTTCGCTCGTATTGGGATCGGCGAAAGAATCGTGCATTCGCTCGTTTGGTGTAGAAGCTGAAAAAGGTTCCTTGTTTAGCTTGTTATCGTCTAACATTTTTGGCCTATTGGTCAACTCGCTGGGGTGGTTCTTCAACGCTCGACATGATTTCGGCCAATCGACCCATGGCTCTGATGTAGCGGTTGCTCGCCGCCGTTACTCCAAGATTCAAAATCTCTGCGACTTCTTTGTTTCCCAGTTGCTCGAAATGACGCAGCGCGAGAACCTCTTGGTCAATAGAATCCATCTGGTCGATCGCCACTTGAAGTCGTTGGATGTCTTCTTTTCGCGAAAGCTGCCGGCTTGGTGTTGAGACTTCGCCAACTAATTCATTTGCAATCAACATGCTAGTGGCTGCGTTGGGAGCCACTCGATCAAGCCGGACTTCTTGGCTGACGCTACGTTTGTCACGGAAATGACTGCGATGGACATCGATCAATCGCTGCAGTGTCAACTGTCGAATCCAAACGAACATAGAAACTGCTCGGTTTTCGAGAAACCCTGGAAGCCGTCGTTGAGCTTCAATGAAACTGTCCTGCAGAATATCAGCCGGATCAACTCGGTTTCGAATTCGAGGATCGAGTCTGAACTCGATCATCCGCTCAAGTCGACTGTAATGCTCTGAAAATGCGTCTACCAGTTCGTCACCGTCCGCAGATTGGCTGAACGGATTGGCACTTGCTTTTTTCGCTGCTGGGCTACTTGGTTTTTCCATGGTCTTAATATAAACGTCTAAAAACATGAAAGGATTTCCGAATTCTACAAACAATTCAATAAAAATTGTTTTTCAGGTGGATTATCGAGATGGCTGTCGGAATCAACTTAGTGAACTAGTTGCGGTATTGGTGACTTGGACGCCATCCTTTTCAATTGCTTTTTTAGACGTCGTCAAGTTCAAGGAGATTCAAATGAAAATAGCTGCAAAATTTACCGGATTCAGTTTTGCTCTTTTTGCAATTCTGTTGCTCAGTAGTGCCACAAGTGCCCAAGAAGGAAAAGGCAAAGGTGGCGGGCAAAAAGGCAAGGGTAGTGCACGCCAGCGTGGTGGTGAAAAAGGTCCTCAAAGAGGAGGACGGGCAGCACAAAATCCTGTCAAAATGGTGGAGGAAATGATTGCCAGATTTGATAAGGATGGCGACAAAAAGTTGGATGCGAAAGAATTGGTTGCTATGTTTACTGAGATGCGACAATCGCGAGGTGCGCGTGGTGGAGCGGGTGCCCCCGGCGGTGCTGGACAAGGTGAACGTGGCGGCAAACGCGGCGGACCAGAACAACGCGGCGGACCAGGACAACGCGGCGGACCAGGACAACGCGGCGGTCGTCAAGCCAAAGGTGGCGGCAATTAGGTAGATCCGTCATCGCGTCTGCCGAATTCTTGCGGCCGATCTTTGACGGGAATTAAATTAAGACTTCACAATCACGGATTCTTAAATCCGCAATATGTGAACCAGAAACACAGGCGGCATCGTTTAAAGGGTGCCGCCTGTTTGCCATAAATCACTTCGCTTTTCGAGGCACGTTTTCGAATTGCGATAAATTTACGATTTGATGCAATTGATTGATGGTGATCAAGCCGGTGCGCGGAGGCGATTACTGCGACTGGCGTTTTGAAGCATTTCTCATTTCCTTGGTTTGATAAAGCTTTTGAAAAATAAGGCTTTCGTCGATTCCCTCCGCAACTTTTTATTTTCAAAGTGTTTAGTGTGGACAAGTAGGTGCATCACTCACTCATTCCAGAAAAAGGATTTGCCCATGGCCACTCAATTTCGATCTTTTTTGATCGCAGCTGTTCTTTGTTTAAGTGTTCCGATGGCACCGTCGCTTTCGGGGCAAGAGGGGCCAGATGGTCCACGTCGAGGTGGTCCAAATCGAAACGGTCCAGAGAGGAATGTTCACAATGGTCCACACCGGAGCGGCGCAAATGGCGTTGGGCCAGGGTTTCGCGGATTGGGTTCCCGGGGTTCTGATATGCGGAGGCCAATGGGACCCGGTTTTGGACGTCCGGATTCGAGAGATGCTAAGTCGCGTGGAAATGTAGGCGGTCCTCAGAGGCCGACGCCCCACCGATCTGGCCCAAAAGAATTTGGACCTCGTTTTTCTAAGCAAGCAAATGGGGGGAGTAGAGTTCCCCGCGGCGGTCGGGGAGTTCCTCGTATGAGCAGCATGAACCGTGGTTTTATGCCTGGCGGACTGCTTCGGTCAAATTTTGGAAAAAGTGGTTCCGGCCATCGGTCATTCGGGAAGCGTGGCATGCAGCATCGGGGCATGAAGTCTTTCGGATCACCAGCTTTCGGTAAGGGCCCTTCAAAATCAACACCCAAAATGCCAGGGATGGGCGACGGTCCGCAGGGCATGAGTCGTCATCACATGAGTCGTCATCACATGAGTCGCCATCACGTGGGGCGACCGTCCGGCTTCGCAGGCCCTGGAAATGATCGCATTCATCCCAAATCAAAGCACGGACGTGGCGTTCAGTCGGGAAGTCGTCGTTCCCGGGATGCTGGACGCGGAAATGATCGCGGTCCTGGCGGATTGAATCGTCCAGTCGATCATGATCAACGGATGGAGCAGATGAAGCAGTTCTTTGGTGGGCAATTCGGAAATCGTGGGCCGAGTGGTTTAGGCCGAGGCCCACGTGGGAAAGAGGATTCTGACAACAAGAGCGACCGAAATAATCGCTCGAACATGCGTCCTGACTTTCCTCAGCGCGGGCCCGGTATGGAACGCAGTTTCGGTCCGCCACGAATAAACAGTCGTGGTGGTGACCGGCCATCAAATCGCGGTTTCGATCGACGAGACATTAAACCAGATCGCCCAAACACACGTGCATCGCGTACAGATGTTCGTCCACCGCGTGCTGATGCTCGCCCGAGTCGCGACAGCGACCGAGCTTCCGCGCGAAAACCGGCTGAAAAAAATCGCAAGGTTGAGGTCGAAATCAATGGTGACAACGGAACGCTAACGCTGAAAGGTTCCGCAGAAGATGTAAAGCGTTTTCAACAAATGCTTGATCGAGCGAACTTGAAAGGCAAAGCCGAGGTAAAGGGAAAAACTGAGCAAACGAAGGGGAAAACTGAGCAAACGAAGGGGAAGGCTTCGAATTCGAGACGCTTGCCGTCCAATGGCTCTGACGGAAAAACGTCAAAAGAAGTTGCGCCAAGCAAGACCGCTCCTGAATCGGAATTGTGGAATTTCGTCTAATCGATGAATTTTGGTTTTAAGAGTCATCTTTGCAAAATCGCGGATTTTTATTCGCGATTTTTTTATTGATTGGTCTTTCTGCTTGAATTGATGAGTTTGAAACGCCTATTCTAAACGCATCATTTGGTTCAAAATGTACGGCAAAGTGACTTGTACAATGATATGGTGTATGCGTGGGTAGCTTTAGATTAAGCGTTCGCAAAAACCGCGTGTGTTGACACTATTAAAGCAACCTGATGAACAAAAAGCCAATTGGGCAAAAAGCCCTATATTTTATACTGATCACTGTGTTACTCGACGCAATCGGATTTGGAATCATTATTCCTGTCATGCCCGACTTGCTGGTCGAGCTCTTGGATATCGATACGACTGCGGCATCGACGTGGGGTGGATACCTAAGTTTTTGTTATGCAGCGATGCATTTTCTTTTCGGCCCATTGATTGGTAGCTTGAGTGATCGTTTCGGCCGCCGTCCAGTGCTTTTGTTGTCGTTGGCTGCATTGACGATTGATTACCTGATACTTGCTTTCGCGCAAACGATTCAGGTATTGTTTATCGGTAGAATTTTGACCGGAATATGCGGCGCTTCGTTTGCAACAGCCAATGCCTACATAGCGGATGTTTCTGACGAAAAGAATCGCGGTAAGGCATTTGGAATGGTTGGTGCAGCGTTTGGCGTCGGCTTTATTTTGGGGCCCGTCATCGGCGGATTTCTGGGTAGCATTGATGATCGTGCTCCATTCTTTGCTTCAGCAGGTTTGGCGTTGGTGAACATGTGCTACGGGTATTTCGTTTTGCCCGAGTCGCTTCCGAAAGAAAATCGTCGTGCGTTTTCATTGTCACGTTCGAATCCGCTTGGGGCTTTTAGGCAATTCCGATTGTTTCCCAAAATCAAATGGCTGTTGGTTGTTAGCTTTCTTTTGTTTGTTGTTCATGGTGTCTATCCGTATACTTGGCAGTACCATGGCAAAGCTCGCTACGGTTGGGAGCCGAGAGACATTGGGCTGTCACTGATGGCGTTCGGGATTTGTTCAGCCGTGGTGCAAGGCGGTTTAATTGGACGAGTGATAAAGCGTTTTGGTGAACGCAAGACCGCCTTTATCGGAATTACATGTGGGATCGTTGCGTTTGGGGGGTTCGCATGCGCGACTCAGTGGTGGATGCTTTATTTTTGGATTCCGATTTCTGCGTGTGCCGCGGCAACAACTCCTGCAATCAAAGCAATTATGTCCACCCGGGTGCCTTCCAACGCGCAAGGTGAGCTTCAGGGTGCGCTCTCAAGTTTGCAAGGCGTTGCGAACATGATCAGTCCAATCATGATGACTCAGGTGTTCTTTTATTTTGCAGAAGTCGAATCTTCGTATCGAATGTTTGGTTCAGCGTTTCTACTTGCCGGTTGTTTATTGGCGTTCGCATTGGTTCCGCTGATTTGGGGAACTCGAGGTCTTGGTGGCGTTGCCAGCCCAGAGGGCGTTGATTCTGACACAGCGAATAGTGATCAGTAGATCCTTGGAATTTCTATAAACTTTGCTCCCAGTAACCATTGAAAGAAGCTTCCAACTATTCAGCGAACCTGACGTATCAAACCGATGATTTTTCGAGGGCCATCTCGGCCGTTACGAAATTGCTTGTCGATTTCATCGATCGTTCTCGCCTGTCTGATGGTCCGGTCGTCAACCTTAAAACCGTTTCGGATGTCACGAAAGCGTTACGGCTTGAACAGTTTGTGGAATTGGCCGGAGGGCAGGGCGATCCGGGCATTCTCGGCGAGTTCGTCGAAACGTACTTGCCAACATTAATTCGTTTGAATGATCCTCGGTTTATTGGACATCAAGTTTCGCGGCCACATTTTGCATCTGCGTTGGCGGATTTGGTGAACGGCATGACCAACAATGGGATGGCCGTTTATGAAATGGGGCCGGGCCCGGTTGCGATTGAACGTTTTGTTGTGCAGTGGTTATTGGGATTCGTGAATTGGCCAGATGGAGGGGATGGATTTCTGACACATGGTGGCTCACTCGCAAACCTGACGGCGCTGCTTGCTGCTCGCGGGACCTTTCACCCTGAAAGTTGGCGAGAAGGGATTGATCATCGCCATGTATTTCTCGTACCGGAAACCAGCCATTATTGTTTGCAGCGGGCGATTTGCATTCTTGGGTATGGCGAGCGAAATATTCGGTTTCTCCCGACCAACGACCTTGGGCAAATTGAGGTTGATCAGATCGAATCGGTGTTTCAAGCGGCGGTTGATGAAGGGAACTCGCCGGTTGCAATTTGTGCCAATGCCTGCTCAACGCCAACTGGGCTCTACGATGATTTGAAATCGATTGGCGAGTTCGCCAAACAAAAATCAATTTGGTTTCACATTGATGCCGCTCACGGTGGTAGTGCACTGGTCAGTCAGACGCATCGCGAACTGTTGCACGGTATCCAGTTTGCGGATTCGGTGGTTTGGGATCAGCACAAGTTGCTTCAAACGTCAGCGCTTTGTACGGCCGTTTTGTTTCGCAATCCGGAAAGCTTGAATCGAATTTTTCAACAGCATGCGTCGTATTTAAATACGTGTAATGACGACGACTTTCCGAATCTTTTTCATCAAACGATCGAATGCACAAAGGTTCCAATCGGTTTGAAGTTTTATTTGTGTCTGCTTGCCATTGGTGAGCAGGGCTTAGCCGATTTTGTTGATGCGTTATTTTCTCGAACTGAAGAGATTTATCGGTTGATATCGTCGCGTGACGGTTTTGTCTGCCGCTACAAACCGCAGTCGAATATACTTTGTTTTCAGTATCGGCCAGAAGAATTCGATCCGTTTGCCATTCGTGATCAAATTATCCGAGAGGGTGAGTTTTACTTTACTCGAACGGAATTGAAGGGGGAAAAGTACTTTCGGTTTACGGTCACCAGTCCCGAGACGAGCAACGACATCGTAAGCAAGTTGCTTGATCGGATTGAAGAAACCGCTGGTTGATTCGCGTTTGTCACGTCGTCAGGCTGCGACGTTTATTTCTTCATCTGTTCCGCCAAAAAACGATGGTCTGTATTTTGGGCGCCCATCTAAATGTTGTCGAGCGACGTTGTCAAAACTTCCGCAATGGTGTCGACGATTTCCGGGAAATTGTCGCTTAGCAAGCAGGGGTGATGTAGTACCATGGTCTGCGCTGCGAGCGTCGTCGCATGTTGGCAGTCGCCATGCAGTCTGCATCTGCGTTTGGAGCGTTTGGTAAAGCCGCGGAATCCATGGTCGATTTTGATATTTTGCGATTGAAGCAAATCGATAATCGTCTGCTTGCGACTGGGGTCGTCGGATTGGATCGCGATTGGGATTTTGTAGAAAGCAGGGGCGTGATGACGATCCACTTTAATTGATTTCGACTTGATCGAGTTCGCTGCGTTGACTTGCGACAGTGTATCGAGCAGTGCTCTCGATGCATCAAGTCGCTGACGATTTTTTTTGTCTAGCTTTTTTAATTGCGGGATAAGTACTGCAGCTTGCAGTTCTGAAAGCGGGAAAGTGTCATTGCCTCGGTCGCAAAAGATTGTGGCTCGCTGGTGGAAAGTAGAGTTGTTGGTGATGACCGCACCGCCTCGACCTGCCGTTAGAAGCTTGCTGCCACCAAAGCTAAGCGTTGCGATGTCACCGATCGTTCCCAGCTTTTTGCCTTGTCGAACCGTTTCTGGAGTCGTTGGTTGGGCGGGTAAGTTATCATGCCAATCTGTGTCGCAATCGACCATTGCTCCCGGGCATTGGCAAATGTCTTCGATCACGACCGCGCCTGTTCGATGAGCGATGTCGACAATCCGTTTGATGGGTGCGATTCCGCCGTGCAAGTGTGAAACGATGCAGGCTTTGGTTTTATCAGTGAATGCAGACTCCAAATCGTTTGTTGACATCGACCAGGTGTTGGAATCGACGTCAACGAGAACTGGGGTCGCACCAACTGATTCGATGCAGCGGAAGTTGCCGGGGAAATCGTACGCGGCAAGAAGGACTTCATCGCCAGAGCTCACTCCCGCGGCGCGAAGAGCAATTTCAACGGCAATGGTTCCAGAGGAGCAAAGTCTGACCTGCTCAACGGAAAAATAATCGCCCAGTTCTTTTTGGAGGTTGGCGCAATTGGAGCCCGCGTATCGTCCCCAGTCCCCATCGTTGTACGCTCGATCGAGTGCCTGTTTGACTTCCGGATCTTGAATTGGCCAGGTAAATTCATTTGAGAAATTACGTTTCATTTTTCAAGCATTCATTTGAACAGTTGTTTTTCTGGTCGTTGCCCCATGAATCGTTGAAGAAATCTAATTCAGGCGATTTGTTTTTCGAAAGTTCTCGCCGACAGCCAACATCACCGACTTGAATACTTCCCACCGTTTTTGCAAACAGTTTGTGGCGAACCGGATTGATAAGGCACCCACGAAGTGCGGGCCGAACTTGGACAAACAGTGGCAAGTGTTGTTATTCTTTAGATGATTCCAAATTAAGATTTCAAGGGAAGATGGATGTGACAATTGGATGGCGATATTTCATCGAGACATCCGATTTCCTTTAAGAAACGCGAGCTAACTCGAAAAAACGATGAAAAAAAATATAACCTTTATCATGATCGGTGGATTTCTTGGTGCCGGCAAAACGACGTTGATTTCCCGTTTGGCTCGGCATTATACCGACTTGGGAAAAAAAATCGGGTTGGTGACAAACGATCAGGCTTATGGTTTGGTTGATACCGAGCATTTGCGTTCCCAAGGATTTGACGTAGGTGAAGTGCCTGGCGCCTGCTTTTGTTGCAAATTCAATGACTTGGTCGAAACCGCTGAAAAATTATCCGAAGACGCTTTGCCGGACATCATTATTGCAGAGCCCGTTGGTAGTTGCACTGACTTGATGGCGACTGTCATTGAGCCCATGAAACAAATTTATGGGGAACGCTTCGAAGTCGGTCCGTTAACCGTTTTGCTCAAGCCAGAGCATGGCCGCAAAATCCTATCGGGAACGGGAAAGCTCGGGTTTTCACCGAAAGCTGCTTACATTTTTGAGAAACAAATCGAAGAAGCCAACATTGTTGCGATTAATAAGGCCGACAAGCTGACTGAAGAGCAATTAAGCGAGTTGGTGCGGTTGGTTGAGAAGAAATTCCCAGGAAAAACTGTGGTCACCATCAGTGGCAGGGAGGGGACGAATGTGGATCGTCTGGTGGGGCTAATGGAGGATCCCGCGTTAGCCGTTCGCACCACAATGGACGTCGATTACGACATTTACGCCGAGGGTGAGGCAGAGTTGGGTTGGTTCAATTGCCAGATCGCGGCCAAGTCGGTTGGGGAGAAGTTCGAATTGGATCGAGTTGTTTTGTCGTTGGTAGAGGAGATTGCCAACAATCTCGTGGCTGCGGATTTTGAACCGGCTCATTTGAAAGTAATGGGGCAATCGGTAACCGAATCAGCAGTTGCAAATTTCGTAGTAGCGGACGAACCGCCGGAATTATCGTTATCGTCAGAGATTCGAACGGATGCTGCGGATTTGATCGTGAATGCTCGTGTTGGCACTGATCCAAGAAGTTTGCAGCTAATTGTTCAGAAATCGGCCGAATCGCTTGCTGGCCGGCTGGATATTGGGTTAGAGCTTTCCGGCATTCAGTCATTTAAACCGGGGCGTCCAGAGCCCATTTATCGCATAAATGGCTAGCTGACTTTAAATTCGGGTGGCGTCGTGGAGCGTTGCAAATGAATGGGATTCAGCAAGCTGCTCAACCGCAGAGTTGCTCAATGGCTGGTTGATAGCAACCGATCCAGCCCAGGGTGTGGCGTTTGATTTTCGTGGATCAATGCCATTTTTCGGATTGGAAGAATTAAAAATCGTTTTTTACGGGTTGCAAGCCGTACTTCATCCGATAGACTACTGAATTGAGAGGTGGTTCGGAATGTGTCCGAACTAATTCCAGTTTGATATTGGGTGATATCTCGGCAGGAATGTGATTGCCGTTTTTCCCCATGAAGAATGAATAAAAGCTCTGAAAAGTAAGCTAAAAAAAAGATTGTAGAGGAAATTCGGTAGCCGATGACGATCACAAAAGAGCGAAAAAAAGAGATTATCGAAGAGCATAAAAAAGACGCTGATGACACCGGTTCGCCGGAAGTTCAAATTGCGGTTCTTACGACTCGCATCAATAATTTGACAGAACATATGCGTATCCATTCCAAAGACTACTCGACACGTCGAGGGCTATTGGCAATGGTTAGCCGACGACGAAGTTTGCTCGATTATCTCCGAGACATCGACGCTCAACGCTACCTCGATATCATTGGTAAACTTGGTATTCGAAAATAGTCGGTTGTTGTGGGTAAAACGAATCCGAGATTGAGGATTTGTCAGCTCGCATCCAACAAATTTCTTTGGTTCAAATGGCGTAAGACAAATCTGATCAGTTCAACAATGGATTGATCTCAAAGGATTGGTAGCTTGGAGCTTTAAGGGATGCTGGATGTAGGCATCATTTTTTAATTCGTATTCGCGAATGACTTTCTATCGTGCTTCTGTGGCTTGGATGCTGTCAGGGTTTACGATTCTTTCTATTGAACGGGAATGACCTCGTTGTATGTCGCATTGATGTGTTGCGGCATTTTCGACCGTGTTGTCAATAGGAATTGATTGTGAAAGTAAAAGTAGAAAAGAAAATAGGAAAGGGTGTTCTGTCGTTTGAGACGGGGCAACTGGCTAAGCAAGCAGCTGCATGCGTCTTGGTTCGGTATAACGACACTGTAGTGCTTTGTGCTGTGGCCTCTGGATCTTCCCGGCCCGGTCAAGATTTTTTTCCGCTAACCTGCGATTATCGCGAGCGAACTTGTGCTGCAGGTAAGTTCCCAGGCGGCTTCCTGAAGCGCGAAGGTCGCCCGAGTATGAAGGAGACGTTGACGGCTCGACTGATGGACCGTCCGATTCGCCCGCTGTTCCCAAAGGGCTTCATTGACGAGGTTCAATGTCAGGCGTTCGTAATGTCAAGTGACCGTCAGACTGACGGTGATATGTTGGCAATGAACGGAGCTGCTGCAGCTTTGTTTATCTCTCCACTCCCGTTTGCTGGCCCTGTTGCGTCAGTTCGAGTTGGTCGTGTTGACGGCGAGTTCGTTGCTTTTCCAACCCATGAAGAGTTGGAAGAAAGCGATCTTGATCTAATCGTTTCGGGTGGCGAAGACGAAGTTGCCATGATCGAAGGTTTTGCCGTCGAAATGCCAGAAGACGACATGGCAGACGCAATTGTTTTCGCGCACGACGCCATCAAAGAAATCTGCGGACTGATGCATGAGCTTCAGAATGCCGTGAAAGTCGAAAAAGTTGAGTACGTACCAGCCGAAGATGATGGTTTGTTTGATCGTTTGATGGATGGCTACTATGAAGATTTCAAAGCGGCCAAGCAAACCGCTGGCAAGCAGGATCGTGCCGAAGCGATATCTGCTTTGAAAGAAAAAGCGATTTCAGACGTTATTCCTGATCCGGATGCTGATGACGCAATTTGCCCCAATCGATTTAAAGTCGTCTGGCATGACGTTGAAGAAAAAGTCGTTCGCGATTTGATTCTTGACGGCAAACGAGCTGACGGGCGTGCCTTGAACAAGCTTCGAGCGATCGAATGCGAAGTCGATTTACTGCCTTGCGTTCATGGTTCTGCACTGTTCCAACGAGGTGAAACACAGGCTCTGATAACGGTGACATTGGGTACCGGTCGCGACGAGCAAAAAGTCGATGGCTTGATGGAAGAGTATTCGAAGAAATTCATGCTTGACTACAACTTTCCGTCGTTTTCGGTTGGCGAATGCCGTCCGATCCGCGGTCCCGGACGCCGAGAAATTGGTCATGGTGCACTTGCTGAACGCAGTGTTAAGCCTGTGCTTCCCGACCCGGAAGAGTCGCCTTACACGATTCGAATTGTCTCAGACGTCCTTGAGTCGAATGGTTCATCGTCGATGGCAACCGTTTGTGGTGCGACCCTCGGTTTGATGGCCGCTGGTATCCCGATCAGCAATCCGGTTGCTGGTATTTCGGTCGGATTGGTTCGTGAGTCGGATGATAATTTTGTTCTTTTGACCGATATCTTGGGTGATGAAGATCACTTCGGCGATATGGATTTCAAGATCGCGGGTACACAAAACGGTATTACCGGTATCCAGTTGGATTTGAAAGTGACTGGTATCAGTCAAGCGATCATCGTTGAAACGCTGAAGCAATCGCGTGAAGCTCGAATGGATATCTTGAAGACCATGTTATCGGCGATTCCAAAGCCGAGAACAGAAGTTTCCGAAAGTGCACCACGATTGATGCGTACCAAAATCGATCCGGAAAAGATCGGTGCATTGATTGGTCCGAGTGGAAAGAATATTCGTGCCATTCAGGAAGAAACCAGTACCGTGATCGAAGTCGACGACACGGGTACGGTTTTGATCTCAGCGTTGAGCGGTGATAGCGCAAAGGCAGCGTTGGCTCGAGTTGAAGCTTGCACAGCAACGGTTCAGGTCGGTCGTATTTACGACGGTACAGTAACCAGCGTCCGTGACTTTGGTGCGTTCGTTGAAATCTTGCCGGGACGTGATGGACTTTGCCATATCAGCGAATTGTCGAATGGTTTTATCAGCAACGTGGACGATGTCTGTTCGGTTGGTGATGAAATGAAAGTCAAAGTGATCGGCGTTGATGATCATGACCGGGTGAAATTAAGCCGTCGTGTCGCGATTGAAGAGTTAGGAATCGAAGACGAGTTTGCACAGGAAGATGATGCAAGCTCTGGCTCTGACGAAGAGGAATTCGAGGACAACCAATCCAACGACTTCGAAGGTGGCAGTGACGTCGATGACGATGGATACGACGACGAAGAAGAATTCGACGACGATGATGGCGACGAATTCGATGACTTTGACGATGAAACTCAACCGCGTGGCGATGATTTTGATGATCGTCAATCGCAGGGCGGTGACAGAGGCCGTAGCGGCGGTGGTTATCGTGGCGGCGGTGGTCGTTCAGGCGGCGGCGGTCGCTCTGGTGGCGGCGGTGGTGGTCGTTCTGGTGGCGGCGGTGGTGGTCGTTCTGGTGGCGGCGGCGGTGGTCGTTCTAGTGGCGGCGGCGGTGGTCGTTCT
>CAJQQR010000159.1 GCA_905480545.1 uncultured Pirellulaceae bacterium | reverse complement strand
GGATTGATAATTGAATCTAACAAGTCATTGCGGCTAAACCTTCCTGCGACATTGGTCAAATCGGGACCGGTTGCACCACCATTACCGTCGAACCGATGGCAAACAATGCACTTCGCTGCGGCATAAGCGCGTTTACCGGCCTCAAATGTCACGGGCGATTCAGATGCATTTCCTGCGACAGCGACAGCCGGCTGCAATTTCCATTTCTTTCCGGGCCCGAGTGGTTTTGGTAGCGAAACCGCTTCAATGGGAGGAGCAATTTCGGTCGAGGACAAAGCCAGCTTTTCTGATTCTGACAAGTTTTCCATCGCCTCTTTTCGAATGTTCTGAATAAAGCCCTGATAACTCGCCCCGCCCGTTTTCTCCAAAGCCTTGTTGAGCCACGCAAAATACTCTCGACGTTGTTCCAATGTCCAACCATATCGCATGTTTCGGAGCATCATTGCGTAATGAATGTTTTGCAGTTCGGGGAGATTGGAAAGCATTTTTGCAATGGTTCCGCCATATCCCGCGTTTCGCGCCAGTAATTCATTCATCTCTTGCGGTGATTGTTTTGGTGGATTCTTCATGATGGCAAGAGTCTTTCCGATCACTTGAGGCGAATCCAAATAGACCAAAACTTTTGAAAGCTCTCGATTCAAAGGGTCGCTTTTTGATGGAAATAGCGGATCTATTTTGCCAGCAAAAACCCTCTTCATGCTTGGATTGGGTTGCCCCAAGCGAATAAACCCAACCGATAAGGTGCGCAGATAATCAAGTGTTTCTGATTCAGTCAGCGTCGAAATTTCAATACCATCCATTGCTTTTACGAACGCGTTGAAATGCTCGCCCGTCCCCTGCTTGGCCAACGCAAGCATGCCATGAATCCGACCAAGCGGATCCTTGATGTCGACAACCTTTGCGAGCCACTCATTCACCGGACGTCGCTCCAATCCAACACGAGCCGCGTATCGAATGTTTCGATCTTCATGGGAAAGTAGCGACACCAACTCCAAGACTTCGAACGTCGAGTCTTCATCATGTGATGACTCGGTTAACCTTCGCAGATCACGCTCTGCCTTGAATTCCTTATTTCGCAAATCGACCGCATCGGTTTTCTCCTTGCCGACATACACAACACGATAAAGTTCGCTTTGAGTACCCCGACCACCGATGGTGAAGTACATTGCACCGTCCGGTCCGATTTCGACATCCGTTAGTGGCAATGGCGTCCTGGAAACAAACTCTTCCTTCTCCCCAACATACGTCGATCCTGTTGGCGTTAGGTGAATGGCATACATTGTTCCGAACGTCCAGTCGCAAATGAACAGTGCTTTTTGATACTTGGCTGGAAACTTGGCCCCATAACCAAATGCCGCACCAACTGGAGAACCGGGGCCAATGTCACAAATCGGCGGCAAGCTATCGGCGAAATAAGTCGGCCATTTCCCGGTTCCACTCCGCCAGCCGAATTCACTACCACTCGTTGCGTGCACGACGCGAGTCGGCCGATACCATGGCGTACCCATGTCCCATTCCATATCGGCATCGTAAGCAAACAGGTCTCCATCCGCGTTGAAGTCCATATCGTAGGGGTTCCTGTAACCCATGCTTACAACTTCCCAACGTTTTCCTTCAGGATCGGTTTTCGCGATCCAACCACCGGGTGCCAGTTTCCCACGGGCATGACCACGGGCGTCCCACTGCCTGGGCAGCAAGTGGTCTTCACTCCAGTTGGGAGCGATTCGGCTCCACTCAAAATCCGCTGGCGGATCGGTATGATTTCCTGCAATCACATAAATGGACTTTCCGTCTGGCGAAAGTCTCACGGCGTGGGGACCATGCTCACCCCCACCACGAAACGCTTTTAACTTTTCAAGCTTGTCAAATTGGTCATCGCCATTGGTGTCTTTTGCTCTGTAAAAACCGCTTCCGGGACCACCGTTCACCGAAAAATACAACGCATCAAACGCGTATAGCATGCCTTGGGCGCCAGTCATTTTCAGCTCTAACGGTTCCACCTTGGTTTCGGTTGAACCATCTATTGCAGCGGGCGTAATTCGACAGATTCCTTTTCCGCCCTGGTCGGATGCGAGAATCCGCCCTTTATGATCGAAACAAATTGAAACCCAAGACCCAAGCTCGTTTTTTGGAACGGTAAAAAGCTTCTCGACTTTGAATCCTTCTCGAACATTGAACACATCTCTTGGCGTCGAGCCTTTCAAATTCGAACTGGCCTTATCAAACACATTCCCCCATGGCCCTTTTCCCAATTTTCCGATGACGGTTACTCCTGGATTCCATTCAGGCGTTTTCGAGACCTTTGAATACTCCCACGAAGCGTCGGTGGAAATCCACTTGACCGAACCATCTGTTTTTTCCAACCGAAGCTTTGCAATCAAGCCAGCAGCGCCGCCCTGATTGGCGGCCTCGATGACCAAACTGTTCTTACCGGCCTTCAGGTGAGGGGTCAGTTCCGTGCGAGACGCCTCTTGCCATTCACTACCGCCGGCGACTCGTTTTCCATTGACCCTGATATTCCAAACGTTGTCGCACGAACAAATCAGCGATGCACGTTTTACATCTTGTGTTTCGAAATTTTTCCGAAACAAAAATGATTCATTCCCACTTCCCTTACCGATCCAAATCCAGTCGGGTTTCGGCCCTTGTGAAAAATCCACGGCGGGTACTTTGGACTCGCTTTTTGGCGCAAGGATTTCTGTCGTTCCATAAACCATTGACTTGGTCTGCTCGACAATTTGCGAAAACTGAGCGGACGCAGTATTTGAATTTGCCGTCACCAAAAGGAGCAACACACCAAATGGGATCAGTGAAAAGAAATGCTTTCGTTTCATCATTTTTTTGTTGGGATAAAGTTACGGAAGTGATCTGCTATTTTGACTTCTGAAAATCCGCAAAGCAAGTAACGTTGTTGCCTGTGAATCAAAAATAGATTTTGCCTATAATCCATGGACTCATTTCCAATTGAAAAGTTAAAAAAATGAAAATACGACAACAGCAACCTGTTTATTCACTGCTGGCAATATTGGCAGCATCATTCCTTTTTGACAGCACGTCATCTGGACAAGCCACGTCTGCCGCAGCCACGAATTCGCCGGTTGATCGCTCGTCGAAGCTCGAAAAAATCGACGGCGAATTTGGATTGGCCGATGGCGCAGCATGGGATGGCAATTGGTCGCTTTACATTCCCGATGTGAAGTCGCAAACACTTTTTCGATATATTCCTAAAACGAAAAAACTGAACGTCGTCAAAAAAAACATCGGTAGAATCAGTGCGTCTTTCTTTCAACATGGACGGCTTTACCTGTCTGACAACGGTGAACAGTCGATTTCGTATTTCCAAGGCGGAAAGAAAGTCGTTGTCCACAAATTTGGAGATGGTGGCGGAAAACCGCTTCGTCCCAACGATCTTGTTGTCGATAACGACGGCGGAATCTACGTGACTTTCACGCCGCAAAACCAGGTCCATTACATCGCTGCAAATGGAAAACTCGCGATCGCAGTGGACGGCATAGAAACCCCCAACGGAATCACATTGTCACCTGACGGCAAGACACTTTACGTTTCGTCGTTTGTCCCCAAAGAGATCTACAGTTACGAGGTCTCCTCACCCGGTATGGTTTCTAAAGGAAAAAAGTTCGCGACACTTCCAGAAAGCCAAGATCGAGGCGCAGATGGCATGGCCATTGATCGGGCTGGAAATGTACTTTGCACGGGTCCAACGGGTGTGACAATTTGGAGCCCTAGCGGCACGCTGCTTGATAAAATCGAAACACCTTCTAAACCGATCAACTGCATCTATGGCGATCAAGATATGCGAACGCTTTACATCAGTTGTTTCGGTGGAGTCTACAGCCAGCGAATGCTGATTTCCGGACGAAACCCGCAACCGGCAAACGACGAAAACCCTTCTTTCCCAAACAAAAAAAATCCGCCGCCGTCGACGATCGTCCCCGACAACATCAAAAGTCAGCTGGATGTCACCTACACCTCGTATGGTGACCGCAAAATGCTAATGGATATTTTCATTCCCCAAACCGCGGGAGTAAAACCCGCAGTTGTCGTCGTGCATGGCGGAGGTTGGCTAAAGGGAGACAAAAGCAAATTTCGCGCTTTGGCAATTCGTCTTGCACGAAGCGGATTGGTAACGGCCGCAATTGAATACCGATTGGGTCATGAATCTCATTTTCCAGCGGCGATTCATGACTGCAATTCTGCGGTAAAGTTTTTGCGTGTCAACGCAAAAGATTTTGGTATCGATCCAAAAAGAATTGGTGTGGTGGGTGGATCTGCCGGTGGACACCTGGCAGGACTGATGGCCAGTGGCTGGAAAAACAAAAAGCTTCAGGGCGAATCTTTCCCCGACCGCACTTCAAAAGTTGCGGCGGCAATCGTGCTGGCTGGACCGTTGCAGATGGCAACCGGAAGTGTCGCTGAACGATCGCGTCTTGGCAAAAATTCGAACTCGAATGCTTGGCTGGGAAAAACGATCGACAACGACAAAGAGCTCTACCTCCTTGCTGATGCTTATGAACAAATCGATAAAGACACTTCACCCATTCTTTTTATGACCGGCGAATTTGACAATCCGGACCGTAACCAAGCCAGTCGCGAAAAACTGAAAGCAGCAGGCGTGTTCACCGACATCAAGACTTACGAAAACGGCAAACATGGATGCTGGAATCAGAACCCATGGTTCGAAATCATGGCGAAAGACATGGTCGACTATTTTAAGAATCAGTTGAAATAGTGTTTGAACGAAACTGCGTATCGTCGGCGTTTCCGCGAATAATCCGCCAATTCGAAACGGCCGTGGAAGCTCGGCCACCATCGAACTAAATAACGCGCGAACTGCGCATCCAAACAAACGCGAGAAAGTGCCGTCCAAGAACAACCTGTCCAAAAGATCATTTTGGCGATTGTTCGATTTTGTGAATTTGACACCTTCCTCGCTGCTGGCGTTTTTTGAAACGCAGCATCGAAAAACGTGAAGACTGAATGGCGATTCACACGACTACTTCCGAGAATAATTTCCGTTGACTTGGTCGCCCGCCTGAATGAAGCCAACCTTCAAAGTGAGTTCCAACCAAACCCACTAGCGTGCTAGACTTACTGGACTGCGATTCAATCCGACCTAGACACAATTCAATCTGACCTAAGACACAACCGATCCGATGTCAAAACCTACTCTCGCTCTTTTTTTTGTTCTTGGCTGCAGTGCGATTTCCGCAGCCCAAGAGGCAGTGCGGAATACTTTACCGGAACTTGTTGACAACGTCGCGCCTAAAAATTTCCAGGAGATGTGGACTGGATTCGATCCAAGGGCTGAGCCACTGGAAACCGAAACCATTCACCAGTGGGAAGAAGACGGCGTCATCCTGCAAATTGTCCGGTTTCGCATTGGCATTTTCAAGAAACAGCGGGCCATTCTCACCGCCGTTTACGGCTACCCCAAATCTGCAAAAACAAACGGCGAAAAACTTCCAGGGCTCGTGCAAATTCACGGAGGTGGACAATATGCGGACCACAAAACCTGTTTGACGAATGCGAAACGAGGTTATGCCACCGTTTCCATCGCGTGGGCGGGGAGAATCTCCGCACCCAAATACCGCGTAACACCAACAGAAGTGAAACTCTTTTGGGACGGAAAAACCGACGATTCAAGATATCGATTGACGACTGACTGGGGTGCAGTCGACGCTTACCATGCACCATCGAAAAATCCCCGAAATAACTTTCCGTCGGCAAAACCGGCTGCGTGGACCATTGACCCGATTGAATCCCCGAGGAACAGTCCGTGGTTCCTCTGTGCCATTGCAGCACGCAGAGCGTTGACCTTTCTCGAATCTCGCCCCGAGGTCGATGCAGCAAAACTGGGTGTCTACGGTCATTCGATGGGTGGCAAATTAACGGTGATGACCAGCTTTGACCGGCGAGTCAAAGCGGCTGCACCGTCGTGCGGTGGAATCAGCGATCGGTTTAACGTCAGCGATCTCTTTAATACAACCATTGGCGATCAGAACAGCTTGGAGCAGATCTCATGCCCCATTATTTTCTTAAGTCCTGCAAACGACTTCCACGGACGAATCGGTGATCTCCCCAACGCAATAGATGAAATCAAGAGCAATGATTGGCGTGTCACATGCTCGCCCCATCACAATCATCAGGATACGGCCGAATATGAGGTCGCCACACAACTGTGGTTTGATCAACATTTGAAAGGCAAGTTCCACTTCCCAGCAACGCCAACCACGATTGTGAAATTGAAAAACAAAAGTGGCAATCCATCGATTTCAATTTCGGCGGATGATTCGCGAAAGATTCTGTCCATCGATGTCTTTTACACGCAGCAGGGAAAAACCGTTGAAACTCCTGCCGATCGAGAAAATACGATGAGCCGATTTTGGCGGCATGTTGCTCCGACTCAATCGGGCGATCAGTGGATTGCCGAACTTCCTGTTTCCACCGTCGACAAGCCGTTATGGGTCTATGCCAATGTGAGGTATGCGTTGGCCGAGCCTGTGATCGGTGCAGGCTATTACTACGGAACCTATACAGCAAACGCTTTCAATGTTTCATCATTGATGGAGAAAATATCTCCGGAACAATTAAAATCTGCTGGCGTTGTCACAACGATTAAACCATCGTTGACAATCGAAACATTTAATGGCGACTGGCAAAAGGAATGGTTCACTTACAAACCCGGCCTTTGGCCCAGATCGACTTACAAGCTGAATGATCATCAATGGAAAGCATCCAGCACCTCGAATTTGGCATTAGAAATATTCGCCGCAGAACGAAACCAGTTGGTGATTCTGCTCGACAATCACGCGGCCGAAATCACCCTCGATCAACCGGAACAATGGCAAACAATCGAGTTAAAACTGTCGGATTTCAGGAACTTCGAAAATGCCCCCCTGACCGACTGGAAGAACGTCCGCCTTTTAAAATTAAGCAACGCAGAGCGTTTACGATCATCGAAACGAGGCAGTCGCGAGTCAAGAATCAAAGGCAAAAACTGGAACGGCGCCGATCCAGAGTTTCGCAATCTGCGATGGAAAAACTAGCATCCCAATCAGCAACTACGGAAAAGTCACATTCGTACAATTGCCTGCCCATCAAGCAAACAAGCCTTTTTGCCGGCTGCCGTATTGCTTGACGAAGTTCTTTACCGGAAATTTCCGAGCGGTATTCTCTGATGCCATGTAGCGAATCTTTCCAAATATCGGACGGACTGGGCCCCAGGCTCGATCGTAGCGTCCCAATGTCCAAAAAATTCCGCTGTAGGAATTTGGATCGCGACCGTCCAATGCATATTTGTTATTCAGCTCGATCATGATTCGCAAGGCTTCACGTGGACTTGCCGACCAATGAAGGATCTTTTTCCCCCACAGCATTCGCAAGTAATTATGAATGCATCCTTCGGATACCAGCTGATTTTGAGCGGCATTCCAAAGAGGGTCATGTGTTTCCGCCAGGTCAAATTGCTCAAGCGTATAACAGGGTGAACGGACATCGTTCTCCTGTTCGGCCAAAGTCTTTTGAGCCCACGGCGGCAACGATTCAAACTGGTCAAAATTTTTGTCTTGCCACGCCATGTTAAAGCCTAATTCCCGCCAAGTCGTAAGTTGATCAAGAAACGGTTCGATATAGTCAGACACACCCCACCATCCTTCGACCTTTTTGGTTGGCTTTTCTGCGATTTTTTCGATGGACCAATCATCGGATTTCATCAGTTTGCAAAAAACTTCATGGGCTGACAAATGCCCGAAATGCAAATAAGGGGAGAAACCGCTTGTTGCTTTTTTCTCGGGATAATTCCGATCCTCTGGATACAGGGTCAACTTACGCTGAATGAATTCATCCAATATTTCAGCGGCACGATTTACGCCCCCCGCATTTTCAATTGGTTTTACCCCGTGGTTAATTGACAATGTCTCACATACGGATGCCGAATCCCGAGTTTCGAATGTCGGCCATTGTTTTTGAATTTGTTGCAAATTGATTTTTGCGCGAGGGATCGTTTGTTTCGAAAGTGGTGCAGCGTTGGGCATTTCGGATACATGCGACGTCAGCACTTTCTGAAGAAATCCCCTAAAAAAATGTGCACGCGAATGTATTTTGTCAGCTGCCCTCATCGGCAACAATCCGTTAGAGTCAATCGCTTCAAAACGAACATGAATTTTTCGGGACATCACCCGCAGCAACTGCGGAATGAAAAAGCAAGGAAAGTCATCCGTCACGACCGCGCAACTACGCTTGGCAAGTGATTCGATAAGACCACTTCCGTCCCCCGGCTTTTGTTCCACATAGGGATAATATTCGACTCTTGCTGCTTTGAAGGCGGCCGCGTTATCAACCATTCCGTTAATCACGAACTGATGAAAGCGATCACAATTCCATTCATACCCTGCTCGCAGCGGTTCAAAGACGAGAATCGGTTTTCCGAGTTCGTTTGCTAATTCGACAGCCCGATCGAGTGCAAAATTCCAATTTGGACGACGGAACGATGTCATCCAATACAGAACAAAATCACCATCGAGAGACGGCAAATGATGATTCAATTCGTTAATTCGCAAGTTTGGGACAGTCATGCAGTTCAATTTCTTAAAAAAATATCTAACCGGAGGAGCTTCTAATGTGCAACTAAATCACCGTAAACGACACTAATGCGAAAAAGGAAGTTAAAACGCACTTATCGTTTCATTTTAGAGGATAACGGTGGCATAATCCCCTTTAGTTCATTTTCCGAAAGTTGACGATATACCCTTCTATTGATAACTTAAATTCAGAGATCTTATCAAACAGCCCCGGCGAATTCGATCTTCTAATCTCACCCCAAAAGTTTTCCATGCATCTTAAATCCATTAAGGTTTTTTGCGACGTCGTTGCGCACCGTAGCTTCTCGAAGGCCGCTGAGGACAACGGGATATCGCAATCGGCGGTCAGCCAAACCATCCATCAATTAGAGGAACACATCGGCGTTCGTTTGATCGATCGATCGAAACGCCCTTTTGTTTTGACGGTTGAAGGTGATTGTTATCACCACGGCTGCCGACAAATCCTGACTCAAATGGATGCACTTGAAGACGAAGTCAGGGGTCTCCATGATGAAGTCGTGGGTCGGGTCGTGATTGCGTCGATCTATTCAATTGGTCTCCATCAACTTACTTTACATTTGAAAACGTTTCTAACGGACTACCCCAAAGCAAACATCAAGCTCGAATACCAGCATCCAACGCGAGTTGCCGAGTTGGTGGAGAGTGGCCAGATCGATATAGGGTTTGTTTCCTACCCAAAATCCAATCGAAATATCGTTGCGACACTTTGGCAAGAGGAACCGATGGTTCTGGTTTGCGCTCCGCAACATCCGCTTGCCAGCCAGAAAAATATCGAGCTGCAACAATTGGATCATGTCGATTTCGTTGCCTTCGAGTCAAACCTTAAGGTACGAATCGAATTAGACAAGTTATTTTCACAGCGAATGATTGGGCCAAAGATTGCGATGGAACTCGATAACATTGAGACCATCAAGCGTGCCGTTGAAATCAATGCGGGCGTTAGCTTGCTACCGGCACAAACTGTCGAAAGGGAAATCCAGTTGGGCACTTTATCTCTTGTCCGAATGAACGACTTTGCCCCAACCCGGCCGATTGGCATCATCCAGCGGCGTGGAGCACCGGTTGGTATCACAACTCGGCTATTCCTCGAAACTCTGGGATTGAGTTACGACAGTGAAATTGCTGACACCAAAGAACCGGCAAACGAAAACAGGCAGCAATCCAATGACGTGCCGGTCGTCACGAGCCATTCAAATGACGACTTGCTTAGGAACCAAGTCCCTGCGAACCAAGTCCCTGCGAACGCTTCTCCGGGTTCCGCAATAAAAACATGAGACAACGAGTCGGGATCCAATATTTGTTATCTCAATAACAAATTAGCGAAATTCATACACCGATTAAAAACAAACAGAAATCCTACGGCGATTGATGCGAATTCAAAAACCAGAACCTATCGCCAATCCCATTCAAGACAAACGAACATCGCCAATCCAAATTGAAAACACCGGTTGCCTGATTCGGCACTAACCGAGCACACCAAAAGTAGAGAATAAAATGTCAGAACAAAAGATGTACGGCTACCCCGATTCCCATGGACTTTACGACCCTCAGTTTGAGCACGATAGCTGCGGCGTTGGTTTTATCGCCAACATCAAGGGCAATCCTTCGCATCAAATCGTTTCCGACGCGACCAATATGCTTACCCGCATGGAACACCGGGGTGCTTGCGGAAGTGAACGCAACACTGGGGACGGTGCGGGTGTCCTGGCGTCGATTCCATTTGATTTTTTTGCTGAAGTAACGTCTGATCTTGGGCTGAAGTTGCCGGAGCCTGGTGCTTACGCGGCGGGCAACATTTTCCTACCCACCGATGAAGTGCAGGCCAACCAATGCAAATCGATTTTTGAAGAGGTCGTCTTGGAGCATGGCCAGCATCTGGTTGGCTGGCGACCGGTTCCGACCGATCCGGACGCAGCGGATATCGGACCGACTTCTCGGAGTTGCATGCCGAACATCGAACAGGTTTATGTCAGCAAAGCCGATGGAATGTCTGAAGCTGAATTTCAAAGGCGACTCTATCTAATCCGAAAGCAGGTCAGCCACGCGATTCGAGGGAATGACGAATGTACAATCGAGCAACGATTGATGTTTTATGTGTGCTCCCTTTCATCTGGAATCATTGTCTACAAGGGAATGCTTTCGACGTTCCAATTGGGTCCTTTTTATCCAGATCTATCTGACGAACGATTCAAAAGCCATCTGGCGATGGTTCACTCGAGATTCTCAACAAACACGTTCCCCAGCTGGGACCGTGCGCAGCCGCTTCGCAACATGGCCCACAACGGAGAGATCAATACGCTCAAGGGAAATGCGAATTGGACATCGGCTCGCCAAGGCTTGATGCGAAACGAAGAGTATGGTGATGAACTTCGAAAGGCTTTTCCGATCGTTGAAAAGCATTGCTCCGATTCGGGCAACTTTGATAACGTTCTCGAACTTTTGATTCACACGGGCCGGTCGCTTCCTGAAGCGATCATGATGATGATTCCCGAAGCTTGGCAAAACCAAAAAACGATTACGCCGCAGAAGCACGCCTTCTATGAATATCACTCGATGATTCAAGAGCCCTGGGACGGACCAGCATCTGTGTCCTTTACCGACGGAAAATTTGTCGGCGCCGTATTGGATCGCAACGGACTACGGCCAAGCCGCTATTACGTAACCAAAGACGATCGCGTGATCATGGCGAGTGAAGTGGGTGTCGTCGACGTCGAGCCCGATAACGTGCGTTACAAAGGGCGATTGCAACCGGGAAGAATGTTCCTCGTCGATTTTTCAGAAGGACGAATCATTGCCGATGACGAACTGAAAGACTCGGTCGCGTCAGCTCGGCCTTATGAGGAGTGGCTAGATCGACAACGAATGACACTCGATGCCATTCCGGAAGGAACGGTTTCAGATTCATTTCACGGCGGTGACCTTGTTTCTCGCATGAAGGCTTTCGGGTTCACCACCGAGACCATGCAATTCATGCTGATCCCTCTGATCAAAGCCCGAAAAGACCCCATCGGATCGATGGGTAACGATGCCGCATTGGCTTGCCTGAGCGATCATCCTCGTTTGATCTACGATTATTTCAAGCAACTCTTTGCACAGGTCACCAACCCGGCGATCGACTCGATCCGGGAAGAAATCATCATGTCACTGGAGTGCTACATCGGCCCCGAGGGCAACTTACTGCAAACAACCGAAGAGCAAGCCAAACGCCTTTTAATTTCTCAGCCCATTTTAACGGCCGAAGAATTCGCGAAACTAAAATCTCTGGATCATCGTGGCTGGAAGTCGAAGACCATCGATATCACTTATGCTGCGAGCGAAGGTGCAGCGGGCATGCGTTCGACACTGACGCGAATTTGCAACGAAACCACCTCGGCAATCAAAGATGGTTACGCGTTGATTGTTCTCTCCGACCGAAACACTTCCGTTGACCGAATTCCGATTAGCTCTCTGATGGCGGTGGGCGCAGTTCACCAGAACCTGGTTCGCCAAGAGGACAGAACCAAGGTTGGCATCATCGTAGAAACGGGTGAAGCGCGCGAAGTCCATCATCATTGCTGCTTGATCGGATATGGTGCAGACGCGATTTATCCATACCTGGCTTATGATTCACTTTACCAAGCGAACGTCGATGGAATGATCGGATATGGTTGGGACAAGGAAAAGATCGTCGATTGTTATCGAACTGGCGTCGGCAAGGGCATGCTCAAGGTCCTGGCGAAGATGGGTATTTCGACCCTTCAAAGCTATAAGGGTGCACAAATTTTTGAAGCCATTGGATTGAACTCCGAGCCGATTGATCTGTGCTTCACGGGTACCCCCAGTCGCATCAAAGGTGTTGGTCTCGATGTACTGGCAGACGAGACGGTGCGGCGTCACGAACTGGGCTTTCCATCGCGAGAAAACGAGGTTGAATCGGAGCTTAGCAACCAAGGTGAATTCCATTGGCGTCAGGGTGGTGAAAGCCACGCATGGTCGCCCTATACCATTTCCGAAATCCAGCAGGCCGCACGTCAGGACGATCCGCTGGCCTATGATCGCTTCTCAAAATTAGTCAACGAAGAGTCGGTCAAAATGTGCACGTTGCGAGGGCTCTTGAGTTTTAAAAAGCGTGATTCGATCTCACTTGATGAGGTCGAATCGGCATCTGAAATTGTGAAGCGAATGTGCACAGGCGCAATGAGTTATGGCTCAATTTCCGCAGAAGCTCACGAAACGTTGGCGATTGCAATGAACCGAATCGGTGGAAAAAGCAACACGGGCGAAGGCGGTGAGGACTACAAGCGATTTGAACCGATGGACAACGGCGATTCCAAACGATCGGCAATTAAGCAGATCGCATCCGGTCGGTTTGGCGTAACCAGCTTTTACTTGACCAATGCTGATGAATTGCAAATCAAAATCGCGCAGGGCGCCAAACCGGGGGAAGGTGGCGAGTTACCTGGTCATAAAGTTGACGAAGTGATTGCTGCAACACGTCATTCGACACCGGGTGTTGGCTTGATTAGTCCACCCCCACATCATGACATCTATTCAATTGAAGACCTTGCACAATTGATTTTCGATTTAAAAAATGCGAATCCATCCGCCCGAGTCAGCGTGAAATTAGTTTCGGAAGTTGGCGTTGGCACGATCGCATCGGGTGTTGCCAAAGGCTTTGCGGATCACATTTTGATCTCTGGTTCGGATGGCGGCACAGGTGCATCGCCGTTGACCAGCATTAAACATGCTGGCCTTCCGTGGGAATTGGGGATCGCAGAAACTCATCAGACATTGGTCATGAATGACCTTCGAAGTCGAGTTCGCTTGCAAACCGACGGTCAATTGAAAACGGGACGCGACATCGTAATTGCCGCGCTACTGGGTGCCGAAGAATTCGGATTTTCGACCGCTCCGCTCATTGCACTAGGTTGCATCATGATGCGAAAGTGCCATTTGAATACGTGCCCTGTCGGCATTGCGACTCAGGATCCGGAACTGCGAAAACTATTTGCTGGAAAACCTGAGCATGTGATCAATTACCTGGTAATGGTCGCCGAAGAAGCACGCGGAATCATGGCACAGCTTGGGTTTAAAACAATTGACGAAATGGTTGGCCGTGTTGATGTCTTGGAGACAGGCGAAGCGTTGGAACACTGGAAAGCGTCAGGCGTTGACTTGACCGCTCTACTTACTCCGGCAAAAAAGCCGCATCCAAGTGTCGATGTGATTTGCACTCGCAACCAAGACGACGTATTAGTCGACGTGCTCGATCGTCAACTCATTAAACTCTGTAGAGAGTCATTAGAGAATGGAACACCAACCGAAATAGAATTACCCATTCTCAATACCGACCGCAGCACTTGCACAATGCTGAGTCATGAGATTTCCAAACGCTACGGGGCCAATGGTTTGCCCGATTCGACAATTCGAATCAAATTCACCGGTTCGGCAGGACAAAGCCTGGGCGCCTGGATGGCATCAGGAGTCACAGTCGAAGTTGAAGGCGACGCTAATGATTACGTCGGCAAAGGACTTTCGGGAGGTCGAATTATTGTTGCACCTAATAAAAAAGCAGACTTTGATGCCTCAGAAAACATCATCATCGGTAATGTTGCGTTGTATGGCGCAGTTCAAGGTGAAGCTTTCTTCTGCGGCCGAGCCGCTGAGCGGTTCTGCGTTCGAAACTCTGGCGCCAACACCGTCGTGGAGGGCGTCGGTGATCATGGTTGCGAATATATGACTGGTGGACGGGTCGTTGTACTCGGCCCGACGGGAAGGAATTTTGCAGCCGGAATGTCGGGTGGGATCGCTTATGTTTACGATCCAAACAAAGAGTTTCCAATCCGATGCAATGATGAGACGGTTGAGTTAGAAGCGATCGAACCGGGTGATGAAGAAAGTTTCATCAAGGAATTGATCGAAAAGCATCAGCGTTACACCGGCTCAAAACTGGCCGAAGAAGTGCTGGGTGATTGGGCTGAAAACCGAAAACACTTCGTCAAAGTCATGCCTGTCGATTACAAACGCGCGTTGAACGAAATGGCAGAGGAAAACGCGGCACCGATTGTTCTTTCCGGTGGCGTGGCAGACAATCCATCCGCGTCAATCAACTAACCCAAGAAGTTGGCCATACAAATGATCGCATCCAAGTTCATCCACTTTTCGCTGCCGGAACTGTAGGCTGCCGGAACTGCAGGCTGCTGGAGTGGGTGAACCTGGTTCGTGTGACTCCATTTTATTGTTGTCGGTTTTACCAAGATGCGAGCCTACCAGGATGCGGTTAAGCCAGGATGCAGTTAAACCAAAACGCGATGCAATTTTCAAGCATTTGAATTTTGAACGACGAGAAGCATCCACTTGATAGTGAGGCGCCTCTTGGTAAACGTGTTGCGATCGAAGATTGCAGCAGACTCAGAGAGAGCTCGATGGACCTTGCCCGCTTCCTGGGTTTTATTAATGAAGTTCAAGCCAAACGGCAATTCTTGATTGCTGACTTTAGGACAGTGTTGAATTTATGGCAGTGCTGAATTAGAAAATCGCTCGTTGAAACAATCGCGAAAACCCGTTGCGCACCAGAGCCACTCCAACCAAGTCTGGCAATGAATTTGATAAAAACGGAAATCATTTCAACAACCTCACTACAAACTCCCGACGAAGTTTCATTGCCGATTCATCCAACGTTTCGCGTGGAAACGCAATGGGAACCACCGTTGCTCGCATTGAACCGGTGAACGAATTCCAGCGATGTTTTACTTTTGGTTTCCAGATTTCTAAACAGCAGTCTCGGTCTCAGATAAACTGCGGGCTTCCCATCAACACCCGTTGTTTGCAGCAGCAGTTGGATTCGAAATCGAACGCAGCGTTGAGCAGACCATTTGATCCAACATTTCTAGATTCCAGCGTTATGAAAAAGTGTCTATCGCAGGATTATTATAAAAGACGTCAATCGCGAATAAAAACTTGATCGACGTGTATTTGCTTGCCAAACATAAACCTGGTGCTAACAAGAGTGGTCAATGAGCCGTCAATCAAACTGATAAGATAAATCGATTATTCAAATTAAAACGACGACAGAAAAAATAATACGAACGTTGCGAACATCGATCGAAGAATACGAATGCCTGCCCGCTTAATCCGTTTTATCGACAACATTGCTTCAAGGAAGAAGAATGAGACGCAAACTAAGCTCATGGATCCTGTCTGCCGGTATCTTTCTCGGTGCAATCGGCGGTGTGCAGATGGCGCAAGTCGCTGTAGGGCAGGACGCTCCGCAACCGGAGCCCACCGTAACGACGGTTGACGATTTGCAATCCGCATCCACCTCCGTTCCAACAATCGAATGGGTGACCTACGATTTATTTAAAAAATCTGATCACGGATTCGACAGTTTCATCAGCCCAATTTCCAATCTTGTGTATTTCGAGGACCCAAGGGCCTTAACTGAAATACGACCATTCACTTTCCACCACACAGCTCCGTTGGCTGCTGGTGGCGGAAGCGTTCAGTTATACGGGGCGCAAGTGCGACTTCGGCTTTCTGAGAATGTCTCTTTGATCGCAACCAAAGACGGGTATGTAACCTCATCCAATCCATTGATTTCTAATGGTTGGGCAGACATCGCAGCTGGTCTTAAATTTACACTTTTACGCGACGTTGAGTCTCAGAGCATTTGGAGCGCTGGATTCACCTATGAACTGCCGTCTGGAGGCTCAGGGCCGCTTCAAGGCAACGGCGATGGCGAATTGAATTTGTTTCTCTCGGGAGCGAAAAAACTGGGGGACGGCATCAACTGGATGACCGCAAGCGGCATCCGAACGCCATTGAACAATTCAGATGAATCGATGAGCACGTTTTGGTCCAACAACATCAACTTCCAGTTAACCGAGCGATTTTACTTTCTTACCGAAGCAAACTGGTACCACTGGTTGAGCGCGGGTAAGGACGGCCCGCTTCCAGGCGTCGAAGGACTGGATGTCATCAACCTCGGTTCACCTGGGGTTGCTGGAAACGACATTGTCACCGCTGCGATTGGATTCAAGTACAAATCAAATCGCCACAGCGAATTAGGCTTTGCATTTGAATTCCCTTTGACCGAACGCCGCGATATCCTGGACAATCGCCTAACGCTTGATTGGCGTCTCCGATACTAAACGATCAACGGCGTCAACAAACTGCCTGCCGCGGTTGATTTGCAGCAAAATCGAGCCAAATGATAAAGAACCGGAAGACGCAATGCATTTGCGTACTTCCGTTTTTTACTTCTTGATGACGGGATGCCATATAAATCACTGTGATAAAGCCACTCTTCGAACCCGATGATTCAGGGTGTCTCCAATGAAAACCGCCCCATCCTTTATGCAAATTCCATGAGGTCGCCCTAGCGACGCACGCGTTGCGACGCCGCCATCTCCCGTCCCACCCTGCAACCCGTTACCCGCAATCGTCGAAACAATTCCAGTGTCTAAGGCAATCATTCGGATAGCCTGATTTTCAGTATCAACGACAAAGCATTGTTTGCCTTTTACGGCAATCCCTTTTGGACCGTTGAATGTTGCGGCAATCGCGTTGTGTCTATCGCCTGAATATCCTTTGCCTCCGGTGCCTGCAACATGTTGCCAAACCGGCGAGTTCAAGTCAATTTTCCAAACGCTGTTGCCTTCGCGAAGCGCAACCCAGAGAACCGATGTGCCACCTTCAATAAAAAGCGCACGCGGACCCAGAACTGATTCATCAGTCACTCTTCCACCATTCTCAGGCAAACGTTTTTTTTCATTCCCCGCAAAGGATTCAATTTTCCCGCTGACCCTATCCACTTTTCGGATCCGGTGGTTTCCAATATCTGCAATGAACAAACTTCCCTGAGCATCCAGTGCAATGCTATGCGGTCGATTTAACCGGGCCATCGTTGCCACGCCACCGTCTCCAGAGAAACCGGCTTTGCCACAACCGGCAACTGTGGAAATCACTTTCGTTTTAGCATCAATTTTCCTGACGATGTGGTTCATCATTTCGACAAAGTAGAGGTCGCCGTTTTGGGCAAAGCGAATTTCGTACGGCTCGTTTAGCTTTGCTTTGACGGCTGCTCCACCGTCACCGGAGTAGCCCTTTTCACCCGTTCCTGCCACGGTGATCACTTTCTGAGTTTCTAAGTCAACCTTCAGAATTCTATGATTGCGAACTTCACAGACGTACAAGCACCCGTCTGGTCCAAACTCGATACCGAATGGATCACCGACATTGACTTCAGAAACCAGTCCTGTCATCAAATTCAATTCCGGTTTTCCGGTGCCGACAACCGAAGAAATCTGTTGAGACTGGAGCTCGATCGTATATGACAAAACGACCGTGAGAAGAGCGATGAATTTAAGCGGCATGCAAACAACTCAAAAAGATTTCAGAATGGAAAAACAAAATATGCATATTCAAATTCGATTCAAAAACTCAACGTGTTGAAAGCGCTCGCTGTCGCGCCGCTTCGAACTCATCCCCGGCGTTCCACTCGGGCATTTCGGTTTTGTTTGCGACCTTCAAACCCGAATAAAACAATAGCTGGACATCGGAAACGCCTCCTCGAAGATCCCAAGTGTCACTATATTCATCGCTTGGCTGGTGATAATCTTTTTCAATCCAATCTTCACGTTGTTTCTTACCCCAGCCATCTGGCTTACCGATCACTCGAATTCCAGAATGAAGATAGATCCCTGGCACACCGACCTTTGCAAGCGAAAACTGATCAGAACGATAATAGTATCCTTTGTCGGGAAATTGGTCGGGTGTGACGATCCGATTTTGAAACTTCGCAACATCATTTACGACTCGGTCCAGGGAGCTTTTCCCGTACCCAATAAAGTTCACATCATAAGTCGGACCAAAAATATTGATTCCGTCCATATTAATCACAGCCGCCATGTTGCCGGGCTTAATGGTAGGGTTCTGAGCAAAGAATAGTGATCCAAGAAGTCCCTGCTCTTCGGCGCCCACAGACGCAAATAACACTGAACGACGCGTCGGCGTTTTCATTGTTGCGTGAGCCTTTGCAATGGCAAGCAATGATGCGACACCCGATGCATTATCGACCGCACCATTGTATATATTGTCACCAGTTTGGTCCCGAGTTTCCGCTACTCCGATATGGTCATGGTGCGCCATATAAATTACGTACTCGTTCCGTAACTTGGCATCGGATCCCGGAATCAGACCGAGAACATTGGCTGTGTTTTTTTTCCGAATCTCGCAAGTCAAATCAATCGACATGGTGACGCCAAGCGGAACCGGCACAAAGTCTTTGCTTTGTGCGCTTTTTCGCAATTCGTCGAGATCTTTACCCGAAAGTGCTGCAATTTTTTTTGCAGCGTCATCGGTTACCCAACCTCGCATTTCCATTTTTGGATCGTTGTTGTCAGCAAGTTGGAACTCTTCACCTGACCAGGACGTCTGCACAACTTGATAAGGGTAACCCGCCGATTCAGTGGTATGGATGATTATTGCACCTGCGGCACCTTTTGTGGCTGCCATCAAATACTTGTAATCCCATCGCCCGTAGTACAACCTGCGATTGCCAGCGAACAATTCGGGGTCGCCAGCAGGATCATTGTTCATCATCACCAGCACCTTGCCGGTTAGATCCACGTTCTTAAAATCGTTCCAATCGAATTCCGGGGCCTCGATTCCAAATCCTACAAAAACCAATTCTGCATCTCTGATTTTCGCCGTGGCCTCCGGTTTTCCGGTGGTGACGACGTAGTCAACTCTATTTTTCAGCACAAGTTTTTTGCCATCACCGTTAATAGTCAGATTCGCCGGCGGGGCCGTTTTTACGCCAACCAATGGAACCGATTGAAACCAACTGCCGTTGGGCCCGGCCGGCTTCATCCCCAGTCCTTCGAATTGGGCTTGAACATATTTCTGGGCAAGTTTGTCACCCTTGGAACCGGGAGCTCGCCCTTCCAATAAATCATCTGCTAGAAATCGAATATGACTACGCAAATTCGATTCGGTGATCGCTGTTTTCGCCGCATCTTGCTGCGCGATCGTTGGATCCTGAGCGACGAGCGGAAGTGTTGAAAAACAAATACACGAGGCAACCACGCCAATGCAATTTCGATTAAACATTTCTTTCCCTGGAATATGGTGAGTTCATATTGTAACTCGGAACGTTGTCGCCAAAAACGGATGCTCTAAAATCCTAATCAATCGTCCGCACGACAGCAGATCACTCTGAAACGCAATAAAAACGACGGATCGAGATCGAAATGAACCAATGCGATCACGCCTTCGCCTCTTGCCGATTCGTTTCAATTGTAGAGAATCATTTCTTGAAGAAAATTTAATTCCAATCAAGAGAAGCTGCAGATCCCGATGGGAAAAAAATACATCTACGAGATCCAAGATCTAACGAAAAAACATGGCACTCGTGAGGTCCTTAAAAATGTTTACCTCGCCTTTTACCCCGGTGCGAAAATAGGCGTGCTTGGCCGAAACGGTTCGGGAAAAAGCTCACTGCTAAAGATTATGGCAGGTATCGATGAGGAATTTGATGGCATTGCGAAATTAGGTGATGGATTTACATGCGGATATCTTTCGCAGGAACCGCAGCTCAATCCCGAAAAAGATGTTTGGGGCAATGTTGAAGAAGCAGTAGCCGACCGTCGCGCCATGTTGGATCGTTTTAATGAGCTGACGATGAAGTGTGCGGAACCACTTGATGACGATGCCATGGAAAAAGTCTACAAGGAAATGGGGCGTATCCAAGACGAAATTGAGGCGACCAATACGTGGGAGATGGATCGTGAAATTGAAATCGCAATGAATGTCATGAATCTTCCGGATCGTGATGCGGATGTCAACAAACTTTCCGGTGGCGAAAAACGACGCGTCGCATTGTGCAAACTGCTGCTCACCAAGCCGGATTTGCTTTTACTGGATGAACCCACGAACCACTTGGATGCAGACTCCGTTGCATGGCTGGAGCGAACACTTGGTGAATATCACGGAACGATCGTTGCTGTCACACATGACCGATACTTCCTGGATAATGTGGCAGGATGGATTTTGGAACTGGACCGTGGCGAGGGATTCCCGTTCGAAGGAAACTATTCCTCATGGCTGGAACAAAAACAAGTCCGTTTGAAACTGGAAGAAAAAGCTCAGAAGTCGCGTGAGAAAACACTTGCTCGAGAATTGGAATGGATTCGCATGTCGCCTAAAGCGAGGCAATCCAAAAGCAAGGCGCGCATCTCGGCCTATGAGCAACTGGCTTCCGAAGCTTCCAAGGACAAAATCGAAGAATTCGAAATGCAAATCCCGGCCAGTCGCCATCTTGGTGATTTGGTCATCCGTGCGGAGGGACTTTGCAAACAGTACGACGATCAAGTCTTAATTGAAGACCTGAGTTTTAATCTACCAGCGGGCGGAATCGTTGGTGTAATCGGTCCCAACGGTGCCGGAAAGACAACTCTGTTTCGAATGCTAACTGGGCAAGAGGAACCCACCAGTGGAAAACTGACCGTTGGCGAAACGGTCGAAATGGGCTACGTGGACCAATCCCGTGATAGCCTGTCCCCAAACGCAACCGTTTACGAAGAAATTTCAGGCGGACACGACAACTTTGACTTTGGTGGTCGCAGTATCAATGCTCGTGGTTATGTCTCCAGATTCAACTTCCGAGGTCCAGATCAGGAGAAAAAAGTTGGTGTGCTTTCCGGTGGCGAAAGAAACCGCGTGCACCTCGCCAAACTTTTGCGTCGCGGATCGAACGTGTTATTGCTGGATGAGCCAACCAATGACCTCGACATCGATACGCTTCGAGCGTTAGAAGAGGCGATCAGCAACTACGCAGGTTGTGTGGTGGTGACCAGTCATGATCGCTGGTTCCTGGACCGATTGGCAACCCACATTTTAGCGTTTGAGGGTGATGGTTATTTGCATTGGTGCGAAGGAAACTACGAAACTTATGAGCATCAGCGTCGTGAACGGTTAGGGATCAATCCGGACGAACCACAACGGTTCCGCTACAAAAAAATGATGAACTAGTGGCAAGGTCTACCTTGAAAAATCCAACGAAACCTAGTGGGTCATCAATGCTGATCAAAACAGCAGCGGAGTTCTACAATGCGTGGAGTTCTACAATGCGTGGAGTTCTACCGCTTGGCGACGGTAGCGACCTTGCAATTCAAGTCCGTCGCACCACTAGTTCTGAATACTTTTCAGTAACGCCCTGTAGTTGGCTTGGCTTACGAAAGCACCCAGTTCAAGGACTTGGACACCCAATTCGAATCTGTCGTTTAACAGTGCAACAATCGCATCAAAACTGGTTTCGGTTTTGCATTGATGCAACTCTAAAAAATTAAGCTGATCAGATGGGCTGGCACCGATCTGACCGCTGATGGATTCTCCGTTTAAGAAAAAACCAAATGAAGAATCGTATTCGTAAGTCGCATCAAATTGGGTGGTGATTTTTTCTGCAAACTCTTCAAACGGAATACCAAAATCCGGCGATGTTTTGACGCCTTTCATCATCCGAATCGTCTGCGATCCAACCTGAAGTTCGGATTCAGACTCCCAACTTGAGATCGGATGAAGTGTGATGTGATAAAGATCAAAGTCTAACAAGAGTTTTCTTTCGGATACTATTTCGCATTGATCTGGCCGACATAGAGATTCGCGAATTCCGTTGGACCGTCACAGATGATTTTCAATTCGCCATTGGGGTCCAGAATCTCACTTTTTTCTACGACGGGTTCACCATTAATCGCGAGGGTTTGTTTTTTTTCGCCAAACTGAAATTCCAACCGATTCCAGCCATTCCCTTTTGCCAGCGTTGCCTTGACCGAATCCAATTCAAATTCACAACCGGCAAACTGAAAACGAGGTAACTTTTCAGAAGTTCGAAAGTCAACTATGAAGCGAGTTGCTCCAAACTTTTGTTTTGTGGACAACTCTCCACCATCGCCTGAAACGCAATTCAAACGCCAATCGTTGGACCTCCACATTCCGGTCGTTTTGAATCCGGACAAGTCGATTCCGTTGTAAAGTGTGTTGAAGCCACGATCCGCAATCGCGATGTCGGATTTCTCAACAGGCGTATCCTCAAGCACTTTGATTTTCATGTTCCGATAGTGAGCAACGCCCCCTTCAGATTCAATACAAATGTAACCTTTGCTCGGAGAACATTTCTTTCCTTGGGTCACCAACTTGCCGTTGACTGACAGCGAGACGTTGCCCTCACGACATTCGATTCGATAATGATTCCATTGCGGACTGGGGTTCGATCGATTTTCCGTCGGAAAAGCGCGGCTACCTCCTCGACCGTTGACTGGCGTCATCTTCGCTCCGTGGATCGGAAAGATATCTCCATGCGTCGTATAACCACGAGTGTTGCCGTACGCGTTCTCCAAAACCTGAATTTCAATCGAGCGATGAAACGGCACGCCCTTTGACGTAATATCATCCGCCCAAACAAAAATCCCGGCATTCCCTTTCGGTTTCATGTGTCGCCACTCAACCTCAAGAATAAAATTTTGATACATTCGCTCGGTTCGCAATTCTCCAGTCGGTTTCCCCGTGCAAATCAGCATTCCATCCTTAACCGACCAAGTTGACTGGGCGGTATTTACACGCTGCCAACCGTCGAGGTTCTTGCCATTGAACAAACGTTTGAATCCATCTTCTTCTTGATAGACCGGTGGCACTAAGGCAAAATCCAATAGATTTGTTGTGCCAAACGAAAAGCGAGTTTGAGCGGCAGCATGATCATCGAAAATCCCGATGATTAGCATCAAGACAAAAAATATACGCATGAAGTTAATCTTCCGAAGTGAGAAGGACAGTAACAGGATGCCCCAAACCCATCCGCAAATCAAGCCGATGAACTCCCGAAGCAGTCGACGGCCACGCGATCAGGTACCAAATTCCTTTAATTTTCAGAGGCACGAAACGAGAGAAAAAAGAGGCTAGACGACAATCGCAAAAGACCTGACGAGCCATTGCCCGATCAACAGACCCAGCATCACCCAAATCAGAATCGTCCAAAATCGACGACCGTGCATTAAATGGCATGGCGAGATCCATGGGGCGCAAACGGAGTAAACCAGAAAAAAAACGGCGCCGAAATATATCGCGAAACCACCAATATTAAATCCCGCCGCGCGATTCCATTGACCGTGTGAAATGCAGACAATACTTCGTGTTAATCCGCAGCCTGGGCAATCGACATCGAAATACCCTCGACTGTAGCATTTTCCGGGTAGACGAACGTCACCCCCGAGCAGATAAACGGATTCGTCATCGTTCGGTTTGACGGACAACAAAAACGGCACTAGCAATCCAACACAAACGAACACGGCACCAATATTGACCGATGTTGCTTTCTTCTCTTGATAAGGATTACCGCCGCTCACTGTTTCTCAACCATTAAGCAAATGAACTTAATGCCTTGTCAAATAGCTCTATCGTTCGATCGACGTTTTGCAATTTTTCCACACCAAACAATCCAATGCGAAAAGATTGAAAATCGGCTGGCTCATCGCATTCCAAGGGTACGCCTGCGGCAATTTGAATACCTGCCTCCGCAAACTTCTTCCCCGATTTAATGTCCGGGTCATCCGTATAACAAACGACAACACCGGGCGACTGAAAGCCGTCAGCGGCGACACTTTTGAACCCATGCTCGGAAAGCAGTCCGCGAACCCGAGTCCCCAAATCGATTTGCTGCAATTTTAGATTAGCCATTCCAATGCGATACATTTCTTTCATGGTATCTCGAAATTTCACCAGCCCGTCGGTCGGCATCGTTGCATGATAAGCATGACCTCCCGTTAGATACGCCCCCATGATCTGGTGCCATTTTTTCAAATCGCAGGCAAAACTACTGCTGCTCGTCTCCTCCAAGCTGCTCACAGCATGGTCACTGAGCATCACCAATCCGGCACATGGTGTACCACTCCAACCCTTTTGAGGAGCGCTAATCAAAACATCAACGCCACATTGTTTCATGTCCACCCAAACAGTTCCCGATGCAATGCAATCAAGAACAAACAATCCGCCGTATTGGTGAACAGCTTCGCCAATCTTGGTCAAATACTCATCGGCCAGCATCATCCCCGCAGAGGTTTCAACATGCGGAGCAAACACAACGTCCGGTCGCTCAGATTGAATGACCGCAACAACCTCATCAATCGCTGACGGAGCAAACGGCGCATGATGATCGTCAGTTTCGCGTTTTGCTTTCAAAACGATTTCGGATTCAGGAATACTCCCCATTTGAAAGATTTGTGACCAACGGAAACTGAACCAGCCATTGCGAATGACGAGGCATTTTTTGTCCGTTGCAAACTGTCGTGCAACAGCCTCCATCGCAAAGGTTCCGCTGCCAGGAACGACCACCACCGAAGCAGCATTATAAACGGCTTGAAGCGTCTTCGAGATATCAAGCATGACAGCCCGAAACGACATCGACATGTGATTGAGAGAGCGATCGGTGTATACAACGGAGTATTCAAGTAATCCGTCAGGGTCGATTTCAGGAAGTAGGCTAGGCATCAGATTTATTTTTGGGATTCGTGATTCATTCAGTCTTTATTATCGGTAGGTTGATCGGCAGAAAAAGCGGGTACCAGGAAATATCATTCACAATTCCAAAACACATTTTCAATTTCCGCAAAATGAAATCAACGCATTCCAACTTTTGCTTTTGAAAAACCCGCGATTTACCAGACAAAAAAACTCGCGGAATAGTGTTGAAGCCACTACGCCGCGAGTTCGATGTTACTCAGTCAACTTATTCGACGATTTCGGCAATCATTATTGTTGATCGAAGGACATACCTATCACCAAACGTGGGCCTATTTGTCTTTAGGATCCAATCCAAAATCACTGCGATCAGGGTATGCAGGACGCTTTGGCGCTTTGTAGGGGTTGGTTTCCAATTCGTTAAGCATGTGCTTAATCGCTTCCTCCAGTTGCGGATCCGCACCATTGATCATCTTTGCTGGATCATCAACGACTTTGATATCCGGATCAACGCCGTGCCCTTCAATTCCCCAGGTCCCGTCCTTCTCGTAGTAGGCAAACGACGGCATTGTCACACTGGTTCCATCGATCAATCTAGGGCCTCCGGAGATACCAACCAGTCCACCCCACGTCCTCATGCCAATAAGCTTTCCTAACTTATTTTGCTTGAATAACGCGGGAAACATGTCACCACCAGATCCGGCCATTCCATTGATCAACATGCACTTAGGACCTTGGTGCGAATCTGGCGGCCAAGTCCAATCAACCCCGTCTCGTTTCGCCCAATAATTAGTCACAGGACGATTGAGAAGTTCGATAAAGCGGGTCGGTATTTGGCCGCCACCATTCCAGCGATCATCAATAATCAATGCTTCTTTACCCAGTTGGGCATACAACTGGCGAACAAGATCGTTTTGCCCGGGTTGCCCTGTGTTGACGACATAGATATACCCAACCTTCCCATCGGTCTTTTCAGCGACTTGTTTGCGATTGGCTTCGATCCAGGCACGGAATCGCAAGTTACTGTCGCTGCGAATCGGTTTGATTGCAATTCGCTTATCGTCATCATCAAGTTTCGGATCGTCACTGACGGTAATCGAAATCGTTTTTCCCGAAGTCCCAACGAGCATTTCGTATGGATTTTGCTTCGATGTTAGCGGTATACCATCAATCGCAAGAAGATATTGACCAGCTTTCACGCCTGCATTGGCAAGTGGATTCCGCGCGTCCACGTCCCAAACTCCACCTTCGTATAACTCGGCGATTTTGTACGCGTCGCCATCGATCTCAAATCGACAAGCCAATGAGGCAGCTTTACTGTCCGGACCTGACGGACCGCCACCCCGATAATAAGCATGTCCAACATTCAATTCCGATATCATCTCACCGATCAAAAAACCAACATCGGAGCGTGAAACACAATCGTCAAGCATGACTGAATACTGCTTCCAAACCCCCTCCCAGTCGACACCATGCATGGTCGGATCGTAAAAGAAATCACGCTCAAGCCTCCACGCTTCTCGAAGCACCTGACGCCACTCTTCTCGTCGTTTGATGATCATGGTCATCCCGGCAGTCGAGACTTTTTTGTCGAGTTTTTGCCCAGCGGCGGCATCAATGACGTTGATATTGCCACCGCGTGTCATCACCATCAACTTCTTACCATCCGATGAAACTGTAAAACTCGATGCCCCTTCGACAACCGTTTTCGCTTCTTTCTTTTCAGCACTAATGTCAAAGATTTTAATCGATGGCTGCGATCCACTCCCCCGCGGCGGACGCGAGGAAAAAAGCAAATGGCCCTTGTCATTAACGGCCAAGTTTCCAAAACTACCATTCCCTACTGGTAGCTGAAAGGATCGTTTTTCGATTCCGTCAAAGTCAATTTTGACTGGCTTGACCTCGTCTTTCTTTTTGTCCGATTCCTTTTTGGTTTCGGACTTTTCAACCTTTGGTTCCTTTGCCTCAGATTTTTTTTTATCTTTGACCTCGTCAGCTTTGTCTTCTTTTTCTTCACCTTTGTCGTCAGATTCCTTTTCCCAAGTTTCTTCATCGATTTTGGCGAGCATTGGGTGAGCGACATCTGCTCGAAGCGGCATCGCCATCAGGACATCCGTACCGGCATAGATAAACGTCGTTCCAAGGTCTTCGTATTTTGGAGAGCCAAAATACCGATTACTGTGAAAGAACAGGTAGTCACCCTTGGTGCCAAAAACAGGACCGTTGTCATTAAAGTAATCTGCTGTCAATTGTTTTCGAGTCCCATCGGCAACATGATAAACCCAAATGCTGCTGATCCCACCCCGGTCATCTGAAGCTCGTGAGTAGCAAATCCATTCTGAATTATGCGACCAGCTCGGTTGAATCCGAGCTGCCGTCGGATCGGTATCAACCAATTTGGATTCTTTTAATGCGACGTTTAAAACGAACAACTTTCCTGTCTTGTCTGCGAAAGTGATATACCTCGAGTCGGGTGACCAGCTCGAAAGGTAACGATAACAATCGCCATCACTCGTCAACTTCGTTGTCTCACCACGACCATCAGACTGCGTCACATAAATCTCATATTCACCCGATTCATCGGAAAGATAAGCAATCCAACGGCCATCCGGACTCCAAATCGGATCACGTTCGGCCACACCGCTGGTTCTTGTCAAGTTCCGAGGGCTACCGTTTTTCACCGGAAGCGACCAAACATCACCTCGAGCTTCCATCACAACCCGTTTTCCACTTGCAGAAATATCGCCGGATGAAATAAAGTCCGCAGCATCGACTAGATCGTCACGTAACGTCGGGCGATCACCGGGAATGGTGATCGCAACCGCCCGCTGCTTTTTCGTTTTTAGATCAACAACGTACAACTCCGGGCCGTTGGTCAGAACAATTTCTCCGTCACCTTTCGCCCCGGGTCCAATTGACGGCCATTTACAGTCGTTGTACGCAAAATTAGTGATCTGCTCGCGTTCCCCCGACTTGGTGTGATAAGCCCAAATATTTGTGCGATGCTCTTTGCCCGCGTCTGACAAATAGTAAACCGTTTGCTTATGCCACATCGGCAAACTATCGGTGCCTTCGAAATCGGTGATCTGCTTGGAAGTCTTGTCCTCGAAATTAAAAAGCCAAATATCTGAGGCCATCCCACCACGGTATCGCTTCCAGGTTCGAGTGTCACGAGAGTGCGGCGTGTAGGCCAACCACTTGTTGTCCGGACTGACCGCACCGTTGGTTCCGTAGGGAACAGGAAGTCGCTGAGGAAGCGGTTTTGTGCCTGAAATTGTGAACAGTTGCGAAACCCGCCCCAAGCCCGAGAAGCCATTGGTCGAATAAAGCAATTTTTTTCCGTCGGGAGTCCAGTCGCAAAGCGTTTCCGAACTGGAATGAAATGTTTTCCTTTGAGCAACGCCACCTTGCAGAGATATCGTATAAAGGTCCGTCCCGCCGTCGTAGTTTCCTGAAAATGCAATGGTCTGCCCGTCCGGGCTGAATCTGGGAAAACGTTCAATCCCATCAGGACTTGCCAGAGGCGTCGCCATTCCGCCTTCGCGATCGACGACCCAAAGATCATTGGCGTAAGAGAAAACGATATTCTCCTGGCTTATATCAGGATATCGCATCATCCCGCCGGACGGACTGGTTTGAGCATCTAACGAGGTCGTGGATAGCATCATCGCAAACAATAATGCTGAGGCAGCAAAACTGCGTTGGAAAATCAAAATGTTTTTCATTTTTGGTTCTTGCTGGATGGGATCATATGGAAACAAAATTTGTGAGCGAAACCGAACAGTGTTATCATAACTGGCCGAACCCTTGCCGAGGAAAAACTCTTTGTTGATTCTCTTTGTTGATTCTCTTTGTTGATTCTCTTTGTTGATTCTCTTTGTTGAAACGACGACATCAAACTCACTGAGAATGAGTTGCGAACCGCAACCCGAATTCATCACCCAAAAAAGTCATCGGATGAATTATGTTCCGCAACAAGTCCTTTTTCTTGCTTGATTTTCGTTCATAACGCGAATTCAAGTAAATAACTTTTTGGCATTTTCCCGGCGATTCGCCAACATCCTCAATCCCAGAATAAGGAATTGAAAAATGGAACTCGGAGCGTTTTCAGTAAGCCTAGCGGTAAAAGATCTTCAGGCCTCAAAAGCATTTTATGAAAAACTCGGATTTACAGTTTTTCATGGTGACGAATCTCAAAACTGGCTCAT
>CAJQQR010000158.1 GCA_905480545.1 uncultured Pirellulaceae bacterium | reverse complement strand
ATTGTGAAAATAGAAGTGGTTAGACGAAACCGTCGACGCATGATTGACTCCGATGAAAGTCGAGTTTGTTCGCGGGACGTTGCAAACGAAACTGAAATCCCCAAGAAACTCTGATGGCATGAATAGCCGTAATCCGAAACTACGGCTGATTTGGGCGGGAGTCTATGAAATCAAGAAACCGAGGTCAATGTCGGCTTTGGGGATTTTCAAGATTAGAAAAAAATGATTTTGTTGCCGATTAAATTTGATAGCAGTGTTTTTCGATACAAATTCGATGCCGCGATCGGATGGACGGGACCTAGGATTCGACTCTGGATGTACGAATCCGGAATTTCTTAATCGGAATTTCACAAGTGTGAGGATTGCCGCAAGAGTATGTGGACAATCATTTGCGATAAACGAAGTTGTTGTTGTGAAACGCGTTCACCGCATCGTTTTTTCGGTGAAATTTTTTCGGTGAAACTATAGACCGCGGCCCATTGGGCGCGCGGCTGAATCACCGTCGCGGATTTAAATCGCATCAGAGACACGGATTTAACTTGCGGCGACTTTGCTTCCGTTTAGGTTTTACCCGCGAAGACTACTTTGGAGCGATGGTACAGGTCATTCGCTTTGCGTTTTGCTGCGGTGGCGTTTCCAGCTTTCCGATTTCCTCCGCCACAGTCAGCATATCGATAATGTTGTTCATGACTTTACGGCCCTCTTCGATATGAGCCATCTCGCGTCCACGGAACATCACCGTAACCTGAACCTTGTCCTTGTGTTTTAGAAAACCGCTCGCTTGTTTCACCTTGAATTCGATGTCGTGTTGCCCGGTCTTGGGTCGGACGCGAATCTCTTTGGTTTTCGTTTGGTGCGATTTGTTTTTACTGGTCTTTTTGCCCTTCTCATATTTGTACTTACCGAAATCCATGATTCGACAAACAGGAGGCTTTTCTCCGGGGGCGACCTCGACGAGATCAAATCCCTCGTCACGCGCTTTTTGCAAAGCGTCTTTTGTAGGAATGACTCCTAATTGTTCCCCGGTGGCTGAAATGACCCGAATCGGAGTGACCCGAATTTGGTCGTTAATACGTGACTGATTTCGTTCGATTTTGAAAACCCTCTAACGCCAGGAATGAATCTTTGAAAAAAACTGCGTAAACGTTGCAGATGTGCAATGTGAAAGTATTGACCATCCAACGTCATTGCGTCAACCAATTTGACCCTACAAACTTTCGAATTTCGCGTACTTTTTCCACGTAATCGAGTTGATACCAACTGTTTAGAAGCGGAATTTGGTACGGATCACGGGAACTCGCCTTACAAATTCCCTACCAAAAATGTTATCTCGCGAATTGTACGCAGGGATGATAATTTGGATCGATAGCAAAAATGAGGAAAAAAACGTTTTGATTGCCCAATTTGTCTTGGAAAATTTCTAAAGTTCTCGTAATCTCCCGCCTTCGGCGACGAACCGTGCGTCATGTTTGCGATCGGTTTGCGGCCATTGGTCTTTCAATGGGAATTATGGATGATTCGAATTCGCGTCACAAAACTTGTCTTCTCGATCGCTTTTGCAGTTGGCATGACGGCAATAGTGTTGCCTTGTGTTGCGTCGGCACAGAGCTTTTTGCCATTTCAGAAAAAAGTCGAGGCCAACCCCAACGCGACTTATTCTCTAACTCAAAAAGATGGTCCTTGGCTGATTCATGTGACGTCGTTTGCTGGTGATAACGCGGAAAAACTGGCCAAGGATCTAGTGCTCGAGTTGCGTCGGGATTTCAAACTGAATGCGTTCATGCATCAGACGGTCATCGATCTGAGCGAACGCATCGATGGAGTCACATGGAACCAAAAGAAGACCGGCGACGCAGTGAACGGGCGACTTGAACATAAGAAAATGAAAAATTTGAATGGCGGCAAGTTCGAAGAAGTTTCCGTTGTGGTTGGAAACTATCATTCCGTTCAAGATCCGAACGCCATTAAATCTATGGAAAAAGTGAAACGGTTAAATCCGAAAAACTACAACCTTTCGGAAACTCGGAGCACCAATCAGTTCATCGGGGCGATGCGGCAAATTGTGAACCTCAACAGTTCTGAAAAAGAAAAGTTGGGCCCATTTCGCGCCGCGTTTCTCATTCCGAATCCCACGCTTCCCGAAGAATTTTTTTCAGGTGATGGCGTCGATCACTTTATTCTGAATTTGAACAAAAAGGCGAAATACAGTTTGCTCGATTGTCCCAAACCCTATTCGGTGCGTGTCGCGACGTTTCGTGGTGATGTCAGTTTCAACCTGCAGGAAATCGAAGAGAAGAAAAAAGAATTTTCGTTGAAACGAGTCTTGGGCGGCGGTGTGAAAAGCAAGCTGGCGATTGCCGCCGAAAAGGCAAGTAAACTGGCAGAGGTCCTCCGCAAACAGTACAACGTTGAAGCCTATGAGTTTCATGATCGACATGAAAGCTATGTGTGCGTTGGGTCGTTTGATTGGGTGGGAAAGCCCCGAACGGACGGTAAACAGGAAATCAATCCCTACGTTTTGAAAGTGATGGAAACGTACAAGGCGTACGACGCAAACATCCCAGGGCTCTCGGGGTTATTGCAACCGAGAAGTCTTCCCGGTTTGCCGAAAATTACTTTTGATATGCAGCCGATCGGTGTTACAGTTCCTCGTATCTCAACCGTTAATCAAATTATGCGGCAGTAATTTGGAATTTGGTGCAATTTGGAATTTGGTGCAATTTGGAGTTCGGTGCAATTTGGAGTTCGGTGCAATTTGAGCATTGCTTAATTCGTCCAACGTTAGTCGGACCGAGCATTCGAAGTTGCATACGTCGAAGTTGAGCTAAACAGTTCGTCGGATCTTATGAAAGCCAAATGCCAACCCCGCGAGCTTGCGGTCTCGAGCGAGTGAACACGACAACTCAGCAAGATCGTTAAACCATCAATCCTTGGAATTTCATTTGAACGATCCCAATGGAAATGTTTAAGTGAAAATTGACAAACAATCTCAGGTGTTTGGAACTAGCAGCTTTACTCACTAGCCCACCAAACCAACATTGGTTTTGGTCGTCAGGACGGGAAACGCCAACGCGTATCGTCTCGTGAAATCGTTGCGATAGAATTGATTTAGAATCCTCGACCCGATTCGAACCCACAATGTTCAATTTGAGGTGTTGCAATGCTGTGAGCAGTGTTTCATCCTGCAATATTTGTTTCAAAGCCAAGTCGCTCAAATCGCTATCGCATCAAAGCAAAATTAACGTCCCAGTTTCCGTTTTATCACGATCCAAAAAACGGATCGCATTTTGATGCAGCTAGGAAATCACCGGAACGACGCCGCGTGCGACTCTACTGTGAGGTTGGTATTTATTATGATGTGCAAAACTGACAACAAGGATTCAATTACCTCGGGAATGCTTTAAACGACAGAGTTCGATTTCACGCTTTCAACCGTAAACATTGTTGAATGTTGTTTTAATGGCTCTTGCGGTCTCGCTGTCAACGAGCTGCCTTTGTCGCTAAACCATAGAGCCATAAAACGAATTGTTATTGGGTATTCAATTGCTCTGAAGATCAGTCCTTTTCTGCCTCACGGGTTTCAGTTTGAAATGCTTGATGCTGATACCCTTATTCGGGGCTTTCTGGGTATATGAGAGCCGGTTTCGTCCCTCTTTTAATTCGAGTTCAACGGGTTGGATATCCATCCAGTCGGCTTTCGTATAGGGAATGTCGACATCCACGAGGGTTCTTCTGTTGACACGGAGCAGGAATTGTCGGTCCATGGTTACGGTACACACATTGGCAGTGAATTCGTACGTGCCAGCTCTGGGAATGTCGACCGTGTAATTGAGCAACTCTGGGCGGCCGCTGCCCAAGCTGTAGTGCACTTGTATGCCGCCATCTATGCTTTCCATGAATCTTATCTTCTCACCGTTCTTCGGTGATTTGCATGCCGCTACGGGAATGGTAATTGTTCCATCCTCCGCGACGGTGATCGTCCGAAACTTCTCCGGGATCTCTATCTGCTCGATCTCTTCCTTCTCGCCACTCACATTAGATTCTGCGAGTTCTTCACCGGTGGTCCCTACGTCTTCTATTTTCAGATCTTCAACGATGGCCTGTCTTTTGTAGAAACCAAGCAATCGCCAGAGCCCGCCGCTTGATCCGTAGTCACGCGGGGCAGTTTCGCCCAACGCTTCTCCTAACCACTCACACATAAGTACCTGCTTGAAGCCCTTGGGATCTTGTTGTGCTTGCGATTCCAATAGGAAATCCATGGGGGGCATTCCATTGATGTTTTTGCAGAAATAAAAGTGGGGTCCCAGGACCGTTGTCCATCCGTCGGGAGTCCAGTGCGCCATCGCACCATGCCCCGGGGAGGGTGCTCGGCGGGACGGTATTCCGAATGCGTACCCCGATATTTGTCCGACAAAAGCGCGGGGGCCACAAATACCGCCTTTGAGGAAGAAGTCCTGTATTGGCGATAGGTTCAAATCGGGCCGCACTGGCCTTTTGACTGAGCTGGTATACGGAATATCAGTTCTAACGATACGGCAGTACCGCCATCTGTATTCCAGACGCGTATGATCGGGCCGGTAGTTGCGCAATACCTTTCTTATCCAGTCGATATCTTCAAGCGTGTAAGAGTCTGGAAATACAAAGCGATAGTTCCATCCTGTGCCGCCCAATTTAGAAAAGGCCGGGTCCAGTATGCCGTCGTCGTATGCCTTGAGGTAATTCAAGTAGTACTTGACCAAAGACTCGGCCGCGGGAACGTCGGGATAGACATAGGTCTCGCCCGTACATTGAAGGGACACAGCCAGGGCCCAAACTTGAAAGAACCCCTCGCCCGAACGTTCTGTGGCGTTCTGAATGGCTGTGTAGTTTCGCATCGCCTGGCCGTAATGTCCCCCGCTTGCCCCACCCATCGTCATGGCCTGCACGACGAGTTTGTCGTCGTTGAGGAGCTTATCAATCAACGTTTTTTCATCCGCGCCCTTTTGCGCAAACTCGGCCAGGCGTTCCGGTGTACCATGAGTTAGTAATGCGAATTTGGCCATGCTGGCCAGCTCTTTCTCGCCGCCTAAAAATGCATCAATGTCCTTCATGACAGCTCGCGCCGCCGAAAGTACCTCTTTCTGTTTTTCGGCAAAAGCGGGGTTGCCTGGGCCGTATTTCACGCTGATTTCATTGCCCATGACGGTCTTGGTTACAGGTGTAACATTATCAAGAGCGCTCAACTGCTTGGTGAATTCGGCCTTTTTCTTTTCGTCCACTTTGGGTTCCAACTGCGTGATCTCTTCCCTTAGATCAGCCATCATCTTGCTGTAATGAGCCTTGAGTTGCTCCCCTTCGGCGGTCAGGCTGACCTGAGCAGGGCTGATCGCGGCAAAGGCGGATATCGATATGACCAGGATCGTCATGATCCATACACTCTTGATGATATTGCGTTTCTTCATAATTCGATCTTCCTTTGAGGTAGATTAGTGTGCACCGCGGTTCCCCTCTTCCCGACCTTTGCCAACAGCTTCTCGCCCCATGTGCAGAGCGAAGATTCTTCTTTCGCGGCGGCAGCGAATGTGGGGGATGCTCCCCGCAGGACTGTCATCGCAAAACAAGAACTACTTAAATTTGTTTTTGTGATCATGGTTTTAGTGTCTTCATTGTATGCTGCTTTAACCAGTCTTTTAATCTCTCGTGTGTCGACTTGTATGGGCTCGGAGTATCTGATCTGGCTGGCTCTGCGGCGCGCTTACGCATTTGGACAGCCTCGTCCTTGCGCCCAAGCTTGTCGAGAATCGCGGCCTTGACAGCCCATAGTTCCACCATGATGTCATCCGGGTGCTTGATCGTCACGGTCGCGGCTTCCTTCCGCCAGCGCTCTGGGTTCTTGTCTCTTCGTTCCCGGAAGTATCGCAATTTCTGGGCATCGATTGCCTTCTCAATCGACTCAAATGCGGCATTCCAGTCCTTCAGGCCCATGTAGGCCAGAGCCTGTCCGTGGTATCGCGGCGGTCGCCAGCCGTAGCGATCAGGGGCCCAAGGAAGATAGGGACCACCAAAGACGCGTGCCGCCTCCTTGAAATTGCCCTTCTTCAAAGCCTCGAAAGCCGTCTCCATTTCACAGGTCTCGATGTGGACTTTCGCGGCGAGCAAGTTTACAAATTTTTCGCTATCGCCGTATGGCAGTCCCGATGCGTGCCACACCATGGAGCCGTCCCGGCGGAGAAGGAAGACGTTGGGGATGCGATCCGCCGAAAGAACGCCCAGTCGGCGCACCATCGGGTTCGCGAGGCCGCCCGGCACAATGGCGGCTTGGCAGGTCAGTTCCCTTGTTTTCATCAGGGCATTGATTCGTTCGACATCTTCGGACAAAAAAGCCACGATCGTAGTGACGTCTTTGTTGACATGCCTGTCTGCGAGGTCGCATGCGTATTGTAGATAATGATGGTGTGGCTTCTTGTCTTCACCTTTTGGGGCGTCGATGGGAAATTCCGCGTCCGGTTCAGCGGACGGCTCAACAAACACCAGTAGCGTTAGTTTGCCGTTGGTATCCTGCGGGAGGCGTAGCGTTCGCCCATCAAGGGTTTTGAGCTTTATCTTTGGCAAAAGCCCCGTCATCGGAGGGGCTCCATGATTGATCATGTAGCCACGCGCTGACTCACGTTCCTTGTGGAGGTAATTGGCCTTCAACAGGCGGTAGGTGTAGACTCGATCACGCAGGAAAGAGACCATGGGCCACAGCATGGGACTGCCTCCGTCCGGCGCTGCCAGTAGTGGGGCGCAGTATTGCTTGTGCAAGTCCAGGTCGTTGGCGTACAACGCCAGGATCGCCGCTGCGGCATTGGCCGAACAGGGGGCTTGGGCCCCGCCCGTTTTTTCGATCAAGTCCAGGAGGACAGACTTTGGCTTTGATTCTCCCTGCCGGAGTGCTTCTTTGGCGATACAGAAACGCGGTACAACATCGGCGCCGGGCGGCAGTTTTACGGTCAGGGAATCTCGCGCTTCTCGGGCCGCTTGTTTAAGATACTCGGGCTCGCCGGCGAGGCTCCACATACCCAAAAGGGCGATGATCTTTCGATTGCGGACGATCCAGAGATCCGGCGCGGCCGGGTGTTGCTTGACCGCTTCGCTACACAGTTTCTCGGCCTTTTTATAGTTGGCCAGCGCCTCGGCGGTCGTCATTCGGTAGCGGAAGGGCGCCGGCGTGAAACATCCTTGGATGGCGTGCAGCGTTTTGGTAGGCACTGACTCGGCTGTTCGTGTTAGCTTGGTGCCAGCTTCCTTGCTCGGACCCAAGGAGAGCATTTTTAACTCGGGGGGCAACGTGGCATCCAGAGGGTCATCGGGCTGTGTGATCAGCACATCGCCAATCAATAGCGACTGCAATTGCGAAAGGTAACGCGCGTCGTCAAGTCGCCGATTCAACGTTTGCATTGGTGGCAGTACGCCGCGCACCCCCAGCTTGATCTGTTCCGCCGCGTTCAGCGAGGCCGGCGTCAGTAGAGCATGGCCGAAGGCGTTTAACAGAACGCCGATTGGGTCCATTCGTGCATACGTGCGAAATGCCTGGCTCTTCTTGCCCCCAGGCAGTCGCATCACCGTCCAGTCCAATTGCATGGAACGCAACTTCCCGGCCCCAGCGTCAGGCAGTTCGTCGAGATTAAAGCTGAAAACCTCGAATCGGCCCGGATAGAGGCGTTGCTGTTCCTTGATCCCCTGGAGGTATTGCTCGAAGCCGGGTGTCTTCCCCGACCAGAACACCATGACGCTCAGCCGCCCCATCAGGTCAGCAGGAAAACGCAGAACAGCGCCGTCCGCACGAGTGTGCGTGCCGGTAAACAGCACATCCAGCCGACGGAGCCCAAGGTGTTGCCGACGGAACTCAATGACGTCCGGATCGCCTGCGAATCGTTCGCTCAGAGTGTCCAGGACTCGTTTTTGCAATTCGAATGCTTGCAGCTTCGGGGCAATCAGCGAGGCCATCATCAGGCTCTTCGCTTCGGCCGGCGTGCCACGGTAGCGTTTGATCAGCTCCGCCAGCGCGTCAGCGCGCTCGTTGACGTCTGAACCTTTGAGTGACAGAGATTTTTCGGAAAGGAGCAGGTCAGCCTCCAGGCGAAGCGCTGCATATTCGTCTGGTGCCAGAGCCAGTTTCCTGCATGTTTCGAAAAGGGCATTTCGGTTGCGGTCGGAGGATTCCAGTGTCAGCAACAGCTTCTGGGTTTGAAGCATGACCCCCAGTATGCGAAAGCGATTCGGTGCGTCGGGAGATGATTTGAGCAGGCGTTCCGCGTCGCGAACCACCCCCTTACATGCTCTGCGTTGCCGGACAGAGGAAGTTTGTTTGTCGTTTCTGGGAAGCTGCGCCTCGAGCGCAGCGATTTCCGTCTCCGGGATGTCGGCAGACGCGGCATCTTGTGCCCCGCAGTCTTGAGCAAATATCAGCAACGCAGCCAGGCTGGTGATGGCGAGGCAGGTTTGGAGTCGTGGTTTATTCATTGGTATGTTTCTTTCTCACCGCTGATAAATCGGTATGTACCGGTGCGGCGTCGCCAAAATAATAATCGCCATCGGCGCCTCATAAGAAACGCCGCCTGATTGGTTGACTGTTCCCCAGGCGCCCTGTGCATTTTGTTTACTGATCAAAGCATCTCGGATTTGCGGATACCACTTTGCATACTCTTCATCGCCGGCCTGAACCATCGCCTGGATTGCGTAGTAGTGGCCATAGCAGAAGTATTGTGCCCCGGTGAAAATGCCGGGAGCTTGGCTTTTGAGATTGCGGATCGCAGCATTGACCATTTCGGTGTCCCGTTGGCCAGCAAGCTGCGCAATATAAGCGCCCCCGGCGGTGCAGGGAAATCTCATTTTCCCTCTATAGTTGTAGGCAAAGCCACCCGTTTCGGCGTCGTGGACATTCTTGAGATAGCCTACCACTTTCGCGATCGTCTCGTTCGGAACCACGATGCCCGCTTGGCGGGCCGAAGCCAGGGCGTGAAAGACGGTCATGGTGCAAGAGGTGTCTTCGCCGCCATCGGCCTGCGGTTGATACCGCCACCCTCCACCAGGGTTTTGCGAACGGACGATCACCTCCACAGCTTTCTCAAGGGCCTTCTGGATCGCATCGTCATCTTCCGGATCACGACACATCCCCCACATTTCGGAGAACGCCAGCGTAGCCAGACCGTGCTCGTACATCACCTTGCCGAGGTACCCATCGGGCCGCTTTTTCGCTTCCGTGAGCAGCCACGTCATGCCGCGGTCCAGTTGATCTCTGTAGGGACCAAATCCGGGGAAATGTGCCTTGGACATGAACGCCATCAGGGACAACGAGGTGATGGCCACCGCATGTTCTCCCTTGCCATTGCTATCCCAGGAACCGTCCTTGTTTTGTGTTGAGAGCAGGTATTTGAGTCCCCTGTCGATGGCTTGCGATGCTTCGGGAGTCAGTTCCGGTGCGCCTTCCTGCTGTGCTATTGTTGGCGTGCACAGCAGTACCGCGGTGATGACGCAGGCAAGGATGCTTTCCGGAACCGTCCATCCAACGACTGGCAAGAGCGGCCGCTTTACGGCACTTGTTGCGTTTTTCATTGCGTCAACCTTTCATAATAGTCCTGGAGGATTTTTCGATATTCCAGCGGCAATTCTCTGGCAAAGTTCTCGTTCAAGGCGGCGCGATCGCGGCTGCCAAGTACTTCCCATTCGAGGCGGCCACCTTTGGGTTTGTCGCCGGTCAACGCTCCGGGCTCGAATAAGGGCAAGATTGTTTGCTCCACGAACCTGTCAGTATCGATCGGTGGTCCGGGCGGTTGCGGTGGACCCGGGGGGGGGACCATCACATACTTCAGCGAATACTCCAGAATGAAGTAACGCAGCACCTCGTCAGCCTCATGATGACTAACGATCGCTGCTGCACGGTTGGAAGTTTCAAGTTTAGCGACAGCTTCCGACAGATGACGGTGCGCCGCAACAAGGTGCGGATGTGAGTTGGACATTGGGATGAACGCCGCGCATTTGCTTTGGAGCTTTCGTTGCTGTGACGTGAAGCCAGTCAATTGCTCCGGTGCAGCGGTTTGCATCCTGCGGGAGAGGTCCTTGTGGTGCGCAGCCAACATCAACACTTCCTCGAGCAGCTTGATCTCGGGTGAGGACTCAGGGAGGTCTTCAAGAGCAGGTGGCGGAGCAATTAGGTAGGCCAAGTTCTGCGTCAGCGTTTGCAGTGTCTGGGAATCCGCAAGGAACGCGTCCAATGCGTCTTCGACCTGAGGTTCATTCGCAGAGGTGGCGTCTGAATCTAAGGCTTTGAGCGCTTTTGCCAACTGGTTCGCGGTCGCAGCGAAACGTTGCTGTCCGGTCAGTTTCTGGACCTCACTACCGAATCGCTCTACTTTCGCCTTCAAATAGTTGGCATCTGGAGCGTCTTTTGTTTGGTTCCGTAGTTGCTGCACGCCGGTACGAATTTTAACGCTTTCAGGTACCAGTTCGTACAAGAACTCTGACACCTCCAAGACATAACGGTATTGCGGCGTGACGTTATCAATCTTTGCCCGCAGGTCCTGCAACGAGTCCGCGACAAAAGACTGAGCATCGAGCGCTTCTTCGATATCATTGGTCTCCAAGCCAATCGCGGCGGCGTCCATGTCTTCTTTGGCAAACAACAGAACCGTCCCGGATTCGATCTTGTGGGCCAGAGGGTCCAGGGAGCTCACCACGGCGTTAACCGCGTGGATCAGGTTTTTCTGCGGAATGACCAAGCTGGGGCGTTGTTCCGGTTTGGCCTTTTCGGTAAGCGCGGTCATATCGATCTGCTCGGCTTCGATCTCCGCCAGTTTCGGGCTGGGAGCAAGAGCGTTTGTGGTGGTTGCGAGCACGCTGGCGAAGTCCGACTGCGACGCCGTTAGTTCCGCGATCAAACGCCCTGACTCTTCTAGTGCGGTCAGCGCCTTATCCTGAAGGTCAATCGCATCGTCGGGCCGGTTATCTTTGAGCAGCGGCGTGGCATCGGTTAATAAACGAATCACCCGGCTGAGGCTGGCATCCAGCGGCAGGTCATCTTTGTCAGGCGTCGTCCGCGATTCATTCCAGCGAGCGACGTTGCGGCGTAATCGCTCGGCATCGTCCGCCAGAGCCTCGTTCAGGCGGGCGAATCGTGCTGTGTTGACGCTGTCTTCGGCAGCGTCTTCCGTCTTTTCGAGCAGCACAAGCAAACGCTCCTCCAGCATGCTGATTTGCGATGCCTGTTTTCCGGAAAAAACGATCAGGGCATTCACAAACGACTCCTGGGTCATCGCTACCATCCGCTGGCGAACGATCTCTGCCAACTTTTCAAAATCAGCTTCTGCCTGCTGTTGATGTTTCACCACCGAATCCCGCTCACCCGCTCTCATCTGAGACAGTGCAGCCTCCATCTCGTGTTCGGCGTGGGCCAGCAAATCATCCACCGGTGGTGGAGAGGGCGCCTCGGAGTCAAACAGTCGAGGCCGTGGCGCGGGCACATTTGGCATCAGTAATAATTGAAATTGCCGTTGGAGTGCGTATTGCGATTGCGTTATGTCGGTCCGCTTACTGGCGAATGCCTGCGTAGTCAGTCCGGCGGTTTCCTCGTGCAGTTTCTTTTGCACCTTGGCCAGCACAGCAAGGAGGTCGAGGGCGATGGTCAGTGCTTCGTATTCTGCGCCACGCCGCAGTCGGAACTCCGCATTGAGCAATGCTGCGATCACTTCGGCCTGCAGGCGGACCGCTTTTTCGGACTCAGCCTGCGGAATCAACGAGGCGGCTTCACGCATCCCATCAGTCGTTCCTGCACGGAGTAGCTTCTTAGTCAGTCGAGACAGGTTAAACGCGACCATTGCGTCATTGCTGGTGCTCTCCTTGTTTCGAGGCGCTTCGGAAAGCAAGCGTGTGCACCATGCAGCAAGTTGTGTCTGTGCCTTGGCTAGTTCTACGTTCCCTGCACGATGATCTGCGTCTGATTGTCCGAGCATGATGGTTCGCAATCGCAAGGCCGCTTGCGTCTGCGCGGTTGCGTGTAATTCGCGAGCCATGACGTCCGCGGCGTCGTTGAAACCAAGTTGAAAGACCAGGAGGGCGAGTTCACGCGCCGCACTATTGACCATATGGATCGCGGGGACCGGATTTCTCTCCGACGGTGCATCGTCGGAAACTGCAGTCAGTTCCCTGAGCATCGAAGCCGCACGACCCACATGCTCGTTCGCAATGACTTGCATGTCCGAGGTAAGTTGGACCAGCGAAGCTGTCTGCTCCGTGTCCGTAATGTTGTTTGCAGAGAGGTCTTCGACCAGATCGTTCATCTGGCTCCGCAGTACGTTCAAGCGATCGCGCATCAAGTCCTGACGAACGGCTTCTAATTGGCAAGTCTGGATGAAAACGTCATCCGTCGGCTCAAGGCCACTGACGCTATTGTAGATCGCACGTTCCTCACGGTAGATTGTTCGAAGACGCGCAAGCAGGCGACGCTTCTGTTTTTCGATCTGCTGCAGGTAGTCTTCCTTTGACAGGAACTGTAATCTCCGTACATCGGATCTAGCGCGGTGCGGTCCATCGGCACCGGGGTAGCGATCCGTCAACTCAATCGCCAAGGACAGTGTGTCGCCGACGGCGAGGTCCGGCAGCGCTTTGCGGTAATTCCAGTCAATCTGTTGTTCGCTTCCGTCGTTTGGCGTCATTTGTGAAACTGGAATCTTCACTTCCGAGGTTTTGTTGACGCGATAAGCAAAAATCGTTTCGCCGATACCGTGATCATCCCTTGCGCGGAAGGCTAGATTGAGTTTACGCTGGAGGGTCGCAGTTAGGTTGCCTTTGGGCGAAGTGAGCTCAACATTGGGTGGTCGGTCCGGCGCCACCTGGACGTAGTGACGCGGACTGTCGAAGGCGAAACCGTGCTCTTTGCCGACCCAACCAAAACTGTAGGCCCGGGATTCGACCGCCACCTGCTGTACTGTCACCGAGTGACCATCCGAACTGACTTCAAGTGGTATCGCGGCGTCTTGATCAGAACGGAATTCCGCCTTGCTGACGGCACGGTCTAGCGTGAGTTTCCAATTCATGCGGGTGCCTTCTGGCACGGTGACCGTCATCGCTTCGATTGTCTCGGTAGGACGCTGGGTATAGGCTGGGAACTCGATACGCACCTCAGCACGTTGGATGCGGGGAGAAGAGATTACTTGCACCCGACGCCATGAACTGCGTGCGTCGCCCGCAGTGATGCGATACTCGAAGCTCCGGAAAACCGAGTCAATTCGGTATTCACATACGCCGTCGTCGATGGCCAGCGATCGCACACGCGGCTTCCCGTTGCCGGTTCGCAAGGTGAGTTCTGCGGCGGCGGGAATCGCACCCGACACTCGGGCCATGAGTTGAATGCCACCACCTTCTTTGACGATTAAATCGCCATCGTCCAGGTCAAGCTGCGTGTAAGTTGGGTATTCGACCGCCAGCCACGGGGTAAAGATGCGACTGAATCCTGCGGCCAAAAAGGGTCCATTGACAACGGCGAGGACACCAATGATCAGCACAATCGCCATGGCAAAGAGAGCTGGATGGCGAAGTCCTTTGTAGGGAACTACCTCGTCCGGGCGTAGAGTTTCGGCGACTTCTTCGGCCAGGTGACAGGTCCTGTCACGCAGTGCTTCTGATGCTCCGGCCACCCCCGCGGGGGCTCGGAACTGGATTGCTGATACTAAAAGACTTTCCAGGCCGCCCCGGTGATTCTCAAGCTGCAACGCGGTTTTCGTGGCGTCGAATGCACGCCGATTCCGCCATCCCACTTGCCAGGCTTTATACAACGAGACGGCTAGCAGTATGACCAGGATGGCGACGCGACCTGCCACCGGCATGTCCACCGTCCAGTCGACTGCAACTGCGACGAAAAACAACAAGACCGCCCAGCGGCAGAGGGCCAACAGTCCCGCAGCGAGATGCAGCAACTGCCGGCGTTGCCACACGGCTTTGATTTGTGTATCGAGTTGATGGAGCTTGAGAGGCTCGGTAGCGGTGCTCATGGCAGGCAAGTCGATTGGATTTTGATTTTGAAAATTATTAGTTATCAGTTATTTATTTAATGATAGTCATTCGATATTCGCGGATCGGATTTGAGACTCAATGACCTAGAGCTGATTCCATCACTTTTTAGACGCGTTTTTAACGGACGCATTCGGGATCCGGCACAGTTGTTGTTTTTTTCGATGCGATCATCCAGTCGTTGGCTCTTCATCAATCCAACGCGGCAAGCCATCCGGAGCCAAACGCAACTTTCTTTGGGTTCCTTCAAAGCGATTCTCAATTGGTGTACAAAATCTGCGTTACTCTCTGCCCCGCGAGCTTCGGCGTAGTTCAGCGCCGGCGATGTGCCAGCTCGCAACAACTGGTTAGCAAAATGTTGTCCGGTAGGCGATTTCGGCAACGAATCAGCAACCTTGATCACGCTCACCACAAAATCAATCAATGGTTCTTCAATTTTATTTGCCTGTTCGGTATCTCCCACGACTCGACTTCCTATGACATCTAACAAATTCCAAATAACGAAGACAAATTTCTTCACCGCTCAAGGCAAATCGTATCTCCTCCGCAAAATCCATTCCGTCCCCAATAATCCAATCAGGAGAAATGCAACGAAACCGTTGTCCCAAAACGGGCGTTCCGTGCGAATCACTGCCGTGTGCGGTTCAACGTTGAGTAACGTCGGAAGTTCTTGAAGCCGAGAGAAACTGAGGCAGTCGCCACCTGACAGGTTTGCAATCCGGCGTAGATGTTCGATCTGCATGTCCGTGTTGGCCAGCTCAGGCTTGAGGTCGGCGACCTGAAATTCGGTGGTGTTGGAGAGCGGCTGATCGTTCGGATTTGCCTCTACGCGGTAACGTCCTGGGTGCGGCGGCGAGAAGTAACCCTCGTAGAGCCCAGGATTTGTAGCGTCAGGCCGAAGGGTGACCAGTTGGGGCGTGGTGCGGTCCGCTTTTGCGTTTAACGCACTGACCTCGACCTTAAAACCGGGCTGAGTGATCGGTTCGTACTCGTCGTCGAGAAGATGCGCGTAAAGCATCACTTGTCCGCCTACCGGGTAGGTGCCCCGGTCTGTTTCGAGGCGGATCCTTTTATGCTCGCCCATCAGTCGTGACAATGTGAGGAACTGAATGCACTGAGACCAAACTCGCCAGTGGTATTTGTCGCCCGTCTTGAAGCGAAGCAGCCACAACCGATCCGTTCCCATCATCATGCACTTGCCGGTTCCATATCTCTGCCAAGCAACCAGCGGATAACGGTTGGCTCGGGAACGAGTGTCGGAGAGTTCGACCAAAACGGTCGCCCCGGGCCGTGGTTCGAGAAGCGGTGGAACACGGTAGAGCGGCGCGACTTGGCTCCAGATGAGGTCGTTGTCTTCTTGATTCGTTTCCAGCGTCATCACCAGGCTGCTGCGCCCCTCGGGTGTGAGCACCGGGTACACGGTGTCATCCACATCCTCCCACGAAGCTTCCGGATCGAACTCGACTGGCAGCATGCGTTCTACCGGTGTCCCCGAATAGCTGGCCGGCGAATGCCGTGCGCCGCATAGCATGAGCAGCGACCCACCTCGCTGTTTGACCAGTTCCTCCAGTCGCTGAAAGGCCTCCGCAGAGAAGAAGTCCGCATCGACATCGCCAAGAATCACTAGATCGTAGGAAAATGCTTCTTCACGACCCTCGGGGAATTGAGCGATATATTCGGATGAACTTTGCGCCAATTCCGGTTGTGCACGGGTCGCGATAAACGTGGCGTTGATTCGGGGGTCACGCTTTAACATTGCACGCAGGTAACGAAACTCCCAGCGGGCGCTGCCTTCGATACACAGCACGTTGATCTTTTCATTCACAATGCGAACGCTGCGTTCGACGCGGTTGTTCTCCACGGTCGCTTCGTCGGCGAGCGGCTCGATGGCAACTTCGACTCGAGCAGCTCCTTTTTCATGGACATCGACATTGAAGAAGATGTCCTCGAACTGCAGGCCACCTTCCAGAGAGACACTTTGACGAGCCACGCCTCTTCCATCGAGGAGCACGGTCAGGTCGACTGTCCGTTTTTCATAGCCTCTGGAATGAATCTGGACGCGAACAGGAACTTTATCGCCTGAGAAGGCGACTTCCTGGATGATGATATTTCGGATCGAGACGTCGTCGGGGTCGGCAATTCCCACCGGCACGGTATAGACTGGAATTCCCCGCGTGCCGAGGTCACGGATCGCGGCTTCGGCACGACGCGATGACGTATCAAGTCCGTCCGAAATGAGCACGATACCAGCAAGAGGCACGCCGCGGTCGGAGTTTGCCACCGCTTCGAGTGATCCCGCTATAGATGTTCCCGGCTCGTCGGCCTGCAATGCAGCGAGGAAGTCTCCGGTTCCGTTTTCTCCGCTAACAGATTTACCCTCACCAAGCTTGTCAAGCTTCTTGCCAAACGCATAGTAGCTGACGTCGAGGTCGTCTCCGAGCGAATCGAACGCCGGACGTGCCGGCTGTGATAACAGGCTGCTGGCGAGTTCGAGTCGAGAAGCGGCAGTAATCGTTTGACGCTGCTTTGCATCGAGCGCCATGGCAGCCCGGTTCGCATCAGTAGCGTCTGACAACGAAAGCATCCCCAACGCGACGGCCGCCTCGACAATTTCCTCGGGCCGCTTCCGGTGATCTGACACGGACATGCTTTCGGAAATGTCAATCAGCACTGCCAAGCGGCGTTTGACTTTGTGGGTCTGTGTGACGTCCATTGTTGGTTCAAGCACGACCGCGACAATCAGGCCCAGGGCAACCAGTCTGCAGGCGGCCAGCACCAGGCGAACACGCATTGGTAACCCCTGCCTGCGTCGGTAAAGGAACACGGTCAGGAGCACGACACCAGCAAAAGCCGCCAGTATCACCGCCGTTGAAATCTGACGTGCCCAAAATAAGTGTTTGGCCTCACCGTCTAATAGCCAATCGATCATCTAGCTGTTCTCCGAGGCCGAGGTGGTTTCGTTCGTGGATGCCGCACGCTTGAAAAGGCGATCGGCCAACAGGCTCTCGATGACAAGCAGCCCTAAGCCTGTCAGCATGCAGAAGAGCCAGAACGACCGTCCCGTTCGCGTTTGCTCTACAGCATCGAGCAGCTCCGCTTCCGACAATGCTACCGAGATCCCTGTGTCCTCAAAACTGCGCATCGTTTCGGCCGCAGTCAGGCATTTAACGTTCGACTCTTTGGTCTCAACATTGACCGCCACCGGCATACCAGGAGCCTGGACACTCACGCGTGCAAGGTAGAAACCGGCTTCACGAGCGTGGTCGAGCAAGGCAACGTACTGGTTGCGATGCTCGCGGACGGGGACGGAAATCATTTGAGCCGACGGTGTATCAAACACGGCCTCGCTGGCATCCGGTTGTTCAACATAAGACAGGGCTAGGGAATCACCGACAAGCCGCGGTTTCTCAAATTCGCGGGCGGTCAAATACGTCACCATCTGCTGGAGAATCATGGGGAACACAGGCGTCACTGCCATATTGTTCCATTGAGAACCCGCCGAGGTCGTGAACATGAAGACGTGGCCGCGTCCGATCGAGTGCTCCAGAACGACAGGTGCAGCCGTGCCGGCAAGAGATAACACGGTGAAGCTGGTAGCTGAAGGTTTGACCTGCAGCAGCTTTCGGAAACGTGTTTCACTAAGCAAATCTTCCGGCAGCGAAAGCAGTGGACGGCACACCGAATGATCGAGCATTATCGGGTCCAGCGGTCTTCCCACTCCCGCCGCGTCGCTCGTGTTGACGGCTTCGGCAATTACCGCCGGTAGCAGCCGAATCCCCTTGTTGCTCGCTGAACGTTCGTTCCATTTCTTTGCATCCGTATTTTCCCCTGCAAACCAGATCAGGCCATTGCCCCCGCGGACATACTCTTCCAGGCCGCGGGCCTGATCGGCGGTGATAGCGGGGACATCTTGAAGAATCACCACATCAAAGCGCGACAGGTCTTGAGTCGGAAGGTCAACCCAAGGCACCGACTGTAAGACAAAGTTTTCTTGTCCTGCAGTATTACCGCGAGCGCGGAGGGCCGTCGTGATGAACCGGCTAGAACTGCGGCCCGATGAACCCTCAACACACAACACGGAAACACGGTCGCGGATGATGGCCACGGTTCGGCGAACGTTGTCGACCGGCAGCGAATCCATATCGAGCTCGGCCGTAATGCGGACTGGGCCAGGGTTGTGAAAATGAATAAATAGCGAGACCGTTTCCGAAGCTCCGGCCGCAATCGCCGGGATCGTCTTGGTGTCAACGGTGATTTGATTGACCCGTCCTCTCACTTTGACATTTGAAACCGCGACCGTTCCGCAGTTGCGAACGGTTGCGCGATAGCGTGCAATCGTGCCTTTGCGAAGCACACCGGACACCAGTTCCAGATTCGTGATCGCCAGATTATCAGAATCACCGCGAACCGGAACGATCACTGTTGCAGCGGTCTTGCCAAGCTCTTCGAGAGCGTCAGTTAGCCAGGCAGGTCGAATCTTCCAGTCCTGCGTCTGCATGTCAGTGACGATGTATATTTCTTTTTGTGGCGCGTCGATCCCGTCGGCGAGCTCTTTCAGCAGCATCGGCACACTGTCGAGGTTCAGGGATTCTGGTGTTGCCTGCTGGGCTTGAAGAATTGCTTCAAAACGTTCGGAATCAAAGGCCATATTTCGTGCGACAACCTTGTGCTCCGCCCCGAGCAGGACGAGGCAGACCGGATCGCCGGCATGAATTCCTTCTGCGATCGCACGGATTTGCTCGATCGCTCGTTCAAATCGCGTGGTAGAGCCGTCGCTGTGCTGCATACTGTAAGAAGTATCCAGGGCGATGATGACCCCGGCCCGACGCTCACCAAGACTTTCGGCAACGCCCTCAGCTTCCTTGATGACAGGCTTCGCAAGAGCCAGTCCCAGCAGCAGCACCGCTAGGCAGCGAAGTAGGAGCAGCAGAATGTCCTTTAGCCGCATCTGCCTCGACCGGATGCGCACATTGCGGTTTATGAACTGCATCGCCGCCCAAGGAGTATGCTGGACCCGATGGCGATTCAGCAGGTGAGCAAGGATGGGTAACGCCACTCCCAAACCTGCAAGCAGAAGCAGTGGATTGAGAAAGGTCATGACCAGGCTCCATTCAGGGTTGCCTGACGTTTGAAAAAGAACTCGTTCAAGACCTGGTCAAGCGGGCGTGATGTATCGACGGTCGTGTAGTCGACCTGACTCGCCGTGCATCCGCTACGAAGTGCATCCAGATACGCATTAAAATTGTTGAGATAATCTTCGCGTATCCGATCGGCTTGAGTTGTCAGCGGCTCTTCCTCCTCAAGCCCCTCGAAACACCAGGCACCCTTGAAGGGAAATTCCAGTTCGTAGGGATCCAGGGTATGGAGGACAACGACGTTGTGGCCGTCGAACCTGAGATGATCCAGGCCAGCGAGGATGTCATCCACATTGGAAAGCAAATCCGAGATCACCACTACAAAGGATCGCCGCTTCATCATGAGGGCGATGCCATGCAACTGATTCGCGATGCTGCTTCTGGGGACCGGCTTAATGTCGCGAAGAAGTTGATCGATCTGCAAGATGATGCCCATCGTAGAACGCGGGGGCAGGTAGGCTCGCACCTGGGAATCAAAAATGGATAGGCCCACCGAATCGCGCTGTTTGAGCACGACATAGGCCATCGAAGCGGCGAGGAACTTGGCATACTCCAACTTGCTGACCTTCCCCGATGCATAGTTCATTGACGAACTGGCATCAATCAGAACGTGGCAATCAAAATTGGTCTCCGCCTCGTAGAGTTTGGTGTAATAGCGGTCGGTGCGGCCGTAGACTCGCCAGTCGATCGTACGCATCGCATCGCCGGGTGCATACTGGCGGTGATGAGCGAACTCGGTGCTAAAACCGCGCAGATGGCTGCGATGACTTCCCACACGCAAGCCTTCCACAACCTCGCGTGCGACCAGTTCCAAGTCGCCCAGCTTTTGCAACACCTCGGGGTCGAGGTAATTGGTTTGCGGTAAATGCTCGGACATCTGGTCAGCCTGTCTTCCGTGAAAGCAGCTTTTCGTCTGCTGGAATCTCAGCCACAAGCTTTTCAATAAGAGTATCGGCTGTCATTCCTTCCGATCGCGCCGCAAAGCTGGGGATGATGCGATGCCGGAGGATCGGCAGGCACAACTCCTTGATATCCTCCACGGAAACGTGGCACCGACCACGCAGGGCTGCACGGGCTTTTCCAGCGAGAATTAAATTTAAAGATGCACGCGGTCCGGCCCCCCAGGCCATCAGCTTCTTTACGAATCCGGGTGACTCCGGCTCGTCCGGCCGAGTTGCTCGAACCACGGCCGCCGCGTATTCAAACACATGGTCTGCAACCGGAATCCGCCGGACCACATGCTGAAACTCGAGGATGGTGGGCGCGTCCACAACTTCGTTCGTCACCGGCTCGTCGTCGGTCGTCACACTGCGCATGATGTCAAGTTCTTCGGAGCGGCTAGGATACTTGACCATGATATTGAATAGGAACCGGTCAAGTTGAGCCTCCGGTAGCGGGTACGTCCCTTCTTGTTCGATCGGGTTTTGGGTGGCCAGAACAAAAAAGGGAGCGTCCAATTTGTAGTCTTCACCGCCCGAAGAGACTCTCCTTTCCTGCATCGCCTCCAGCAGCGCTGCTTGTGTCTTGGGTGGCGTGCGGTTGATTTCGTCGGCCAGTAACAAATTGGTGAACACCGGGCCCTTTTGGAATTTGAACCGCCGCTCGTGCGTCTCTGGATCTTCCTGTAGTAACTCGGTCCCAGTGATGTCGGACGGCATCAGGTCGGGAGTGAACTGAATCCGCTTGAAGGAAAGCGACATCGTCTGGGCAAGAGAACTGACCAGCAGGGTCTTAGCCAGTCCTGGAACACCGACTAACAGGCAATGTCCGCGTGCAAAGATGGCAATCATCATTTCGTCGATGACATCATCCATGCCGACGATTGTTTTGCGCAATTCGGTAACGATCGCGTCCCTTACATGACCGAGTTTCTCTACGGCCTGTATGTCATCCGTCTCATTCGTCATTGCGTGTGTTCTTTTCTGTTAAAAGTGTGTTCAAGCTTGGCCATAGCTTCATGATCGTTTGGTTCGATCCAGCTGCCGACTTGCAACCTGTTATTTGCCCCCTAAACCAAGGCAATTCTGCATTCTATACAGCTGTTTGTGTTTTTTTCCAGAATACAAACAAACATCGGATTTATGTCGACCTGGGCAGGATCGCAGCGAGGCAGACGGATGAGCACGAACATAAGGTCTGTTATAAGTAGCGAGTAGCAGTCAGCCTTGGTGGGTGCTGCTGGGGCGCATTGGCAGTGGCTTGCGTGAATGGGAAACCAGTTGAATTGGCTATTCGTCCTGCAAACCACTGGAAACCGTACGTCGTAAGGCCGATGCTAGACGGCTAGTCACTGCTCCATCGCCGCAGCAAGTGCCGCGGACCAACAGGAGTAGCCAGCGTGGTGCGAGTTGTTTTACTTGGGGCCGTTTATCTCGATCGGCGACGCGTTGCGTTCGATCGATGCCGCCGAGTGTGACAACTAATTGCGCAGTTGGGGATACTGTAATGAATGGTTCTAACAGAGGCAGGTTTCTACACCGAGCACTCCCGTCCCGTTTTTTTCCGTTGAAGCTGACATCGCTCCAGCCGAGATCGTCCAACATGATGAAGACGATATTGGGCGGCTGAGACTCAGCGGCGCCGAGTCGGGCAGCAGCAGTTACCACGAACAGCGAGGCAAAAGTGATAATGCGATTAGTTTTATTGCCAGCAGAAAACAATCTGCATTCTCATTTCGACGCGTCAGTCTCGGCCAAGTTGAAACGTGTATTCATCACTGAATGCTTCTTGAGGCCCTCGGCATACTTCAGATAGGTCGTTGCGATGATCGTGCCGTCGGGCAGGACTTCGAGATCGGAGTAGCCACAATCGACATTTCCCTGCCCCGGCTTGTCTGATTTTCGGCGCAGCGTGTTGTGAAAGAGCTTGATGCGGTAGTCGCCCGGTTTGCCTTCGAGGATGTCTTCAAATCGCCCCACCCAGGCGATGTAGTGGCCGTAGGTCGAGCTGCTTTTCGCCACATCGCGGAAGGCGACGACGAGACGCCCATCAGGGGCGAACTTCGAGACGTGGCGATCGCCAGTGAGGGTGGCGGGCAGTTCCTTTGGAACGCTCCATGTTTTAGCGTTGTCCTCGCTGATGGAATAAAGCGACTGGAATTTGCGGCTGTTCTCGCGCAGCAGCATGAGGTGGGTCTTGCCGTCGGCGGAACGGATCACGCAGGGCTGGCTCCAACGGCTGGGGACGCGGAGGACGCGGCGGCTGGCGCTCCAGGTCAGCCCGCCATCGACCGATTCGGACTGGACGACGTACCCGGGCAAGTCACTCCACATCACGAGTCGCTTTCCATTGTCAAAAGGGTGGATCGTTTTCGGTGGCACTTCTCCCTCGACGCCATTGGGGGCCATGGGAGTCCAGGTCTTGCCACGGTCCTCGGAATACGATTGGTGCATCGGGTAGGGTGGCTTGCCTTGGCGACTCCAATCAAGACCATCCGCAAAACAGAAGAGACGCGATTTGCCGTCGGGGGCGACGAGGCGATGCAGGGCGGGCGTGTTGGAGGTCTTCTTCCAATTGTCAGGTACGTCCAGCGGCTTGCTCCAGGTGCGTCCGGCATCCGTGCTTCTGGCGATCGGGCCAATCCAACGCGCATGGCCAAGACACCAGGCGGTGAACATGGTCGTCCCGTCGGGCAGAAGAACCGTGTCGCAATGCCCTTGGTAATCCGACTTGGTGCCGGCAGCAACGACCGAGTGGCGTTTCTTGTCCGCGGAAAGATCAACGAGCGGAATGTCGATCTCGCGACTCACTCCGGGTGTCGATCCCTTGAAGCTGGGCAGCTTCGCCACTTCGCTCGCGAGCGGGCGGCTGAATTCAGTCGCCTGCCTGGTATCTTGCGCGCTGGCTGACGAACAGATCAGAAAGGTGGCAAGAACGACTCCGACGACATGTTTTCGTAGCTCCTCCACCATTTGCTGGCGGGCCTGCCCTGGCTTCTCGACGGCGGCGACGTCATCCGCTTCGTTTGTCATTGCGTCTTTCCATTTCCGTGCCTAATGAGAAAAAAGCGATCAATCGTAGCCATAGGAACCACGTTTGTTTGGTTCGATCCAGCTGCATTCTACCAGCCTGCTATTTGCGTCCTAAACTTAGACGATTCTGCATCCTAAACAGCCTTTGTAATTCTTAAGAATTCAAACAACGGATTTATCTCAACATAGGCTGGAAAGCAGCGGGGCAGAAGGGTAATCACGAATAGGAGGTTGGTAAGAAGGGCCTAATTGTTTTACCGCAACTCGATTTTTCCTCTCAACCGAACCGAGCTATTTAGTGCGAACTTGCGGACGCAGACTGTTCTTCTCTTGTTGAGAAAGTTGGTCAGGTCGAACAATCAACGTTCTTAGTTGGGGGAACATTTTCAAATCCCCTACTGAGCTGATTTGACTACCTCGCAAATCGGCCAACTCAAGCATCTTCATCTCGGCAATCTCCGAGCTGTTTGAAATTACCGTGTCAATAAGAATCAATCGCTTTATCGGCAGAAACCCCAGCGGATACTGCCCATGCCTCGTTCGCAGAGAAAAAGGTTTGCCGCCTCCATCGATGGTCAGTGTACGGGTCTCCGCTACGTACCTAAAACAGTGTGAATGATCGCCAAATATTGCCTTGACAGCCAGTTCGTACCCATCCCGATACCCCAACGATGCGTAGTCGTAAGAGAGGGTTTTTTCTGCCAGCGCGAATCGCTTCATCGATTGCAGCGTCTCAATTAGACTGGCCAACTGGGTTGCCGAGGTCTTGTGCCGATCTGGATCAAACGATTTGGCTAACATCTCATTGACCCTTGCAAGCCCGCGCATACGCTCGGGATTGACCGCAAAATACGGCTTCGCCTTATCAAACTCTGCGCTCATGAAATAGAGGTACCCAAGCTGCGCGCACGCCTCATCGGCACGCTGCGGTTCGGTCCGAATCACTTCGTTCACCGAACGCATTGTCAGTTCATAAGACACCAATGGCAGTTGATGAAAGAAGTCATGGCTAAACTGATTTCCACTGGCGGCCAAATCGTCGGGAAGCACCGTGGCCAGTAGTCCTATCTCCCGAAGCAAAGTCTCCGAGTCCTCTTTTTCCTCTTGCAGCCGCGACGCCAGTGTCTCGGTCTCCTGCTTTTCCGCTCGCAATCGGGCTGCTAGCGTTTCGGCCTGTACGCGTTTGGCGCTTAGGCGGTCAACGAACAAGGCTGTCACCACCACCGCAATTGCCACAAATGCACACACTAGGTTGCAGCTAACGCGATTCCGACGGTAGAACAACAAACACTCGTTCGACATCCCACCTTCATACGCAACCGGAGAATAGCCGCCAAGAAATGCGCGTACATCTGAAATCAGCTCAATCACCGACGCGTAGCGAGCGGACGGTTCTAACGCCATCGACTTCGTGACCACGGCGCTCAGGCTCTCTGGAATGCCGCTACCTCGCTCGGTTGGCGGCACAATGTCACCTGACAAAGCCGCATCTAGCATGGCATCGGTATCGCCGTCGATGGGCGGTCGACAGGTCAGCACGGCGTAAAGCATCGCCCCCAGTGCATAGACATCGGTGCGTTTGTCCGGGGCTTCGCCGCGAATCTGTTCTGGTGCCATATAGCCAGGAGTCCCCTTCACCTGACCGTACACCGTCATTTCGCTCAACAGATCGGGATTGAGCAGCATGTCATTATCAATCTCATCAGTTCCGCCAAGCAGTTTTCCCAAGCCCCAGTCACAGACCAATACTTCGCCATAGTGGCCAACCTGAATATTGGCCGGCTTCAAGTCCAGATGAATGACGTCGCGCGAATGCGCGTAGGTGATCGCATCACAAACCTTGAGGAAGATTTCAAGTCGCTCCGACAGAGGATACCCCTCACCCGCAAGGGCCTTCTGCAATACCACATCCAGCCCATCACCGGCTTTCAGATCCATGGTGAAGTAAGGTTGACCCTTTTTGTTGACGCCGACATCGTGAATGGAGATGACGTTTGGGTGCTCAAGCAACGCCGTTAGCCGCGCTTCACGGATAAATGGGTCGAAGAGCAGGTCGCTTGCGTCGTCATGCAAACGAGCCATGGCGACGTGACGATTGCCATGTCGATCGAGGACCTTGAATATGCGTTTCATGCCGCCAACCGCAATCAATTCAGCTTGTCCGTAGCGATCCTGAAACGAACAAAGCTGGCCGTAAAGAGGCGATTCTGCTGCCGGATCAATCTCCTCAAACGCTTCGTCAAACAGATTATTCAAGGCTTGGGTTCGGATTCTTGATTCTGCCGTCATTGGTAAAACTCCAGGTGACTGCGCAAATGTCTTGCTTCCTTGCGGAACCGTGACTGAACACGATTGCGCAGCACGTAAACCGAGTCCTTAGTCAACTCAAGCGCCGAGGCGATATCGTCAACGGCCTTTCCGTTGAGAGTCATCCTGAAAACGTCCATGGCCTTGCCGGAGAAACTGGCATTCAAGCGTTCAATAACCATCGCTATGATGTGTTTCCGCCACTCGCTTTCTATGATGTCCTCAATATCCGGTGGCACGGCGTTGGCAACAGCGGCGCTGGTATCTCGGCGTTTTCGCGAGGCAGCCTGGCTGCAATGCGTATAGACGGTATTTCGGATAACCGTTCCCAGCCATGTGCGAAACTTGGCGTGGTCACGGCCCAGTTCCACTGTTGAAAGGTTCTGCCATAACTTCACCAAGATCGTTTGGCTAAGATCTTCGAGGTCATCCAGTGGCGCCTGCAACTGCATCAGCACCATGCGAATAAAGCCCTTGTAGTAGTCGGTGAATTCGTCCCAAGCTTGGCTGTTGTTGGGATCGCGCGCCCGGTCAATCAACGTCTGCCGTGTTTTCCATTGCTCGTTCGACAAGTTTACTTCATGCAGCTTGTCCATGGCTTCAGCCTTTATGTAAACGTGCACCTTAATCTGCTACAAATTCAGGTTGCCATCGCTGAATTTGGGGATGAACTCTCAGGACTATTCTAGCTGTTGGGAGTGGGTGTGTCAGTGATCAGAAAATATCCACACAGTGTTTGCGGAGAAACCGATCGTAGAAAGGTCGGTTTTACAGTCAACTGCTCTACCGCTGAGCTACCGCCTCGACTGTTCCATTCAAATTTAAAAAATTACATTTCGATGCCTATTCACAATGGATGAGAACTGCTTTGAGGTCAAAGTGGCCTACGAGAATCGAGCTAGGCAAACTGAATTGGAAACCCAGTACCTTTGCCGCTGGGTTAAAGGCACAAATAAGTTCTAATCAAAGCTCCGGCAGAAGGATTCGAACCTTCAATCGACTCCGTAACAGGGAGCTGCCTTACCGTTCGGCCATACCGGAAAATCATGTTGGAAACAAAATGTCTTTTTCGCCTAACGCAATTCATGGATATCTATTTTAAAAATCGAGAACGCCTCTCGGGAATTGAACTCGCGTCCTTAACTTGGCAAGCTGATGAGTTACCAATACACCGTAAACGCGATTTCCATCACCCAATGATTGACGATGAATCTTTCAAATAGGACCTGCGGGGCTCGAACCCGCACCTCTCCGGTTAAGAGCCGGAAATGCTGCCGCTAACACCTAAGTCCCAAGTTATGATGATCTTCAATGAGCAAAGTGATTTCCTGCGATCCGCATGGAAGGAATCGAACCTTCAGCCTAGCGTTTATAAGACGCCCGCTCTTACCACTGAGCCACATACGGGAAGAATCTGCACACGCAATCGTCGATCCGAGATCCCGGTTGCGTAATGGATTTAGTCGGGCCGGAGGGATTCGAACCCTCACCCTACGGTTTAAAAGACCGCTGTGCTGCCGTTACACCACAACCCGTATGTATATGGTTGGGCAAAGGTTTCAAGGGTTGGAAAATCATGGCAGCTTTCCTTTAAATGAATGGTTAAGAGTTGTTGATAGTGGTAGCCTCAAGGATCGAACTTGACGCAACTTGGTTATCAGGTGAGTTTGGGCAACCAGCCCTCGACTACCGGAGACATGAGTCACAAATTGTTCTAACCCAAAACCACAAGTGTTCTGCGGGGAAGCTTCCCAAATCGCACTGGTGGGACTCGAACCCACACCCCATGCTCCCAAAGCACGTCTGCCGCCTTTGCATCTCAGCGCGAAATGTCACTTGTTTCGCAAAATCGAATTGCGAATATTGGGTTTGTTAAAGTACGCCATAGGGGAGTCGAACCCCTGTCAGCGGATTGAAAGCCCACTATCCTGACCAACTAGACGAATGGCGCGTCGATTGTTTTGATCAAATTTTTCTGGCCCAAAATGCATCCTCGCACCATGTTGTTTGACTCGTCCGAATCGCGATTGAGGATTCACGCTGACCATTGGGAATCGCGTAAGTCATTTGCTCACCGCAGCAAAAATGGTTTGGAAGGCGATCGAATCCTTACCTCTCGGGCTTCAACCGAGCGCTCTACCGTTTGAGCTACAAAACCATTTCGCTTTCGCATCGTTTCAATTTGTCCCGCGTTTCCAAACTGGAATTGAGGCACAAAAAAAGCCCGGCATCAATCGACGCCGGGCTCATGGAATCATCCAATGATTGCTGCAACGTCATGTTATATAAGCGAACCCGATACCATTGATTTCGAACGGATTCGGTTGATTCATATTTTCAAATTTGGGCATTGCGAATTGGATCGCGTTGCCTAATCCATTCCGATCAAAACCGAAAAACGGTAATGCCATGGGTGCAGATCCATTTGGTTTCTGCCGACCACTTGCCGGTTTGGATATCGAAAAATTTGAAAATCGTAAGTTCATTGGTCTTCTTTTAATGTTTCCCGCCACGCGAATCGCGTGTTCATAAATAGATAGAACCCAAAATCGCCAAAGGGTTCGCGTTGAATTCGGATTCATTTCGCCGAGCAATTCTTTTTCTTGTCACTTTTTCCAAAAAATTTGAAAATGTTTCTGATTCGCGAATGAAGTCAAATGAGTGCAAGCCGTTTGGGGGTTTTGCTATTTCAAGAACTTGTAAGATAGCTGATGCTTTTCAACGCCGCGGAGTAGACGGCAACCGTATTTTCAGCTTCGTCCAAAGAGATCCGGCCGTCATTAAAAGAAGCCATCGTCATCTCACGAAATTGTTCAAGCAAAAGTTTCGGTTGATACTCAACGTACGAAAGCAAATCAGCCACATTGTCGCCGTTGATCAATTCAAGGAACTCGAATTCTCTGTCACCAGTGATTCTGACGGATGCGACGTTAGTGTCACCAAACAAATTGTGAAGATCACCAAGCGTTTCCTGATAAGCACCTACCAGAAAAACTCCTAGTAGGTAATCTTCACCTGATCGCAGTTCATGAAGTGGTAAAGATCCGGATGAGGCAGAGTCAACAAAAAAACGATCAAGCTTGCCATCGCAATCGCATGTTAGATCCGCAATCACACCATTTTTCGTAGGCATTTCGGATAAACGATGAATCGGCATAACAGGAAAGATTTGTTCGATAGCCCAGGCATCCGGCAGGGACTGAAACACGCTGAAATTTCCGTAATAAATATCAGCCAATTTGTCCTTTAAATCCAAGAGTTCCGGTGATGGGTACGGCAGCGACGGAACAAGATTGACGATACGGTTCAAAATGCGAAGCGACGTGTTCTCCGCAATTGCTTTTTCACGAAGCGAAATCTTACCGGAACTAAACTGCCGTCGCGATTGATCCAGATTATAAATGGTGTCGTTATAATTTTCTTGAAGGCGATGCTGATCGAAATTAGATTCTGTATCAAACAGGCAAAGAACGGGCTCACACCAGTTATCAATTCCAGAATTGCCGGATTCACTTTTGATTTTTTGATTCGCCGCGAATTCTTCCACCGCCAAAATGTCGAACAGCAAAATGGACATCGGTGCGATGAGCCAACGGCCAGACTCCGTGATAATCGTTGGGTGAGGAATTCCCAGAGGTGTCAGAGCATTGTCGATCGCTTCGACCACGTCGATGCAATATTCATTGATGTCGTAATTGCGGCTATTTTGATTCGTGCTTGCCGACCCGTCGTAGTCGACGGCTAATCCGCCACCCAGATCAAGATACTTCAGGTTGGCACCTTCCTTTGTCATATCGATAAAGTACCGACAGGCTTCGTTGACGCCATCGCGAATGTTTCGAATATTGGGAATTTGGCTTCCAAGATGAAAATGCAACATTTTCAGTAAATGAAGCTTGTTGGCGTGCTTAAGCTTGTCGACCAGCGCAATTAACTGGATGGTTGTTAAGCCAAAAAGACTGCGATCGCCGCTATCGTTTTGCCAGTTGCCTTCAACTTTGGTGGAAAGCTTGATGCGTGCCCCCAACAACGGTTCAATACCAAGTGTTTTTGAACGTTCAAGGATGAGGTCGAGTTCATGCAGGTTTTCAATTACGAAAAAACAGCGGAAACCGAGTCGAACCGCATTTAAACCAAGG
>CAJQQR010000157.1 GCA_905480545.1 uncultured Pirellulaceae bacterium | reverse complement strand
TACCAGAGCATTTACCGATGGCCCAAGGCTTCATGCACCAATACGGTCACTACGCTTGGGGCATCAACTACTTCAACAAAAGCATTGTTCACAACGCACCAGCTCGATTCGCCGTTTACGATTGGCATCGAAACCAAAAACCCGTCAAAGAAGATGGCTACGCAACGAATTTATTTGCTGCTGAAGCGGAGCGCGTGATCGCCGGAAGAAAAAAAGCCGCCCAAGATGGCGATCACAATCCGTTCTTTTTATACGTCCCATTCAATGCCGTGCACGGACCTCTTGATATCCCGCCCGGATTTAAAGGAAATAAAACTGATCCATTGGCGATTCGCGATGCCATGTTGAAATCCTTGGATCAAGCGGTTGGAAAAATCGTAAAAGCAATCAATAACAATGGCTTCGGGGACAACACCTTGATTGTTTTTTCCAATGATAACGGTCCCGTGCTTGAGCAAATGAGCAAGCCGTACCGAGGAACAAAGAACACGACCTTTGAAGGAGGCGTCCGCGTTCCGTGTCTCGTTCGTTGGCCAGGAAAATCAAAACCAGATGCCAAAATCAATGAGATGATGTTTGTTGCCGATTGGTATTCCACCTTCATTTCTCTCGCCGGCGGAGAACACAAACAGGAGCTTGCAGTGGACGCGATCGACATGACAGAGATGCTTTTTGCTGGCAAGAAGAGCAAAAGAGACGAGATCATCTTTGAAGTCACTGGCAGCGTTCGATTACCCACAATTCGAAGTGGCAAATACAAGCTCATGGGCGAGGCACTTTACGATATTGAAATCGATCCTAGCGAAATGAACGACATTTCGGATGAGTTTCCCGATGTTGCAAATCGACTTTCCAAGAGACTCGCGGCCGTCGGTGCCGAACGCCCGCCGCTTGGTGACAAACCGCTTTTGATGGACCCTCCCCTGCCCTACATTTACGGGATGAACGAAAACAAGGACGTGCCGCAATGGTTAAAAGACCATGTGGATCAAATCCGATCAAAACAACCAAAAAAATGGGCCGCAGGTGAAACTCCTTGGCCTCAAGCGCCCAAAGGGGCCCATGCCGCGAAACAATAACGAATTTCGGTTCTGCTTCTCGAAAATGTTGCCAAGAGACCGCTATTCAAATCGAATGTTATCTTGACGTTGCCCCCCAGTTGATTTCGGATACCCATGATGACGAATGCGACTTCAACTCCTGAACCAATTTCCTTCTTGCCGCGTCTCTTGGATCTCGTTCTCTGTGCAGCAATGGCTGTATTTAGCATCGCAATTGGAAGCGTTGTTGGATTCATGCTGATTGGCCCGCTCGTTCAACTGGCTGGTTGGTCATTTCAATTGAGCTGGCTTACCGACAACGGTTTGAATGCCGGATGGCTGATTGGTGCGGGGCTTGGATTGGCGGCGGCGATTTCGAAAATTGTTTCGGAAACGCAAAAACGAAGACACAGCGCATTCATCAAAACAGCATGTGGTAAAGAGTCGATTGACGACGAAGCAGACCTGCAAGCGGCAGCGGGTGGGCAAAACGTGCACAATCCCTCGTCGAAATCCAATGGCGAAAGTACCGCTCAGCGAAACCAATCAAAGACGCATTCGCATTTAAAGAAGTACGGTTCATGGAAAGATCGTCGCGCCCCATCGTTCCGTCAATTCATTTTTGCAACGGGGTTCTTGGCGTTTGTTGGAGTCCTCACAGGCGTGATGCTGGGTATATCGCTCTGCCTGACCTTAATTTCGGTCACGACAAGCCCGTTTGTACCCGATTCGTGGCGCCCCAGAATTGAACAAATCGAAAAGAACCATGGCGGGAGTATCTCAACAGCGAACTCGCATCGTGAGGGGGGAACCAGTTTTCAACACCCGCTTCTCGGTCCCATCATGATGTGGTCCATTCTGGGAATGACAAGTGCGGGATTGGTAACGGGCGGGTTCCTTTCCTTTTTTCCCGACGAAAAGGAAAAATCTAAACCGGATAGAGCGAGGCGTAAAGATAAACAAATATCAGGCGACAGTGAGAATTAAAATAAGCGTGCCGAATCTGCATTGATAACCTGCTGGAAAGCTGCGTACGAATACTGAGCCCACCCCTTGAGACCACAGGGTTTGCTTGGTGTAAAAATAGCTCAATGGCGATATGCATCTCTAAGTTTGCCATTTTTCTCGACGACATAATTTTGGTTTGTTAAAATTCGGGAATATGAGGTTTGTTTGAGATCATGAAAAAGCGAACAAAACAAAATCCGCGATCCGCTGCACCTGGCTCCGATGCTGACGACGAATTATGTAAGTCGACCGTTTTAGGGATGCCGCCAAGTGACTTCGAATCAGCCTTTGAAACACCGTTGCTGAACAATCCCCGGTATGAAATTGCAGATCAAATCGGTGAAGGAGGCATGGGCATCATTTACCGCGCTACGGACCTGCTGTTAAATCGTGAAGTTGCTGTAAAGCTTTTGCGTCGAAATTTTGCCGAAAACGACGGGATCATCAAAGCGTTCCAAAACGAGGCTCGCGCGTTAAGCTACTTAACACACCCTGGTGTTCCACCAATTTACGAGGCCGGCCTAAGCGTGGACCAACGCCCTTACCACGTGATGAAAATCGTGCGTGGACTGACTCTCGCTAACATCCTCAGCGAAGCGAAAACAGCAACGTCCGAACTGCTGTCAATTTTCGCGAATATCTGCCAGACCATTGCATTCGCTCATGCCTCGAATGTTATTCATTTGGATCTTAAACCCGCCAATATCATGGTGGGTGAATTTGGAGAGGTCCATGTAATGGATTGGGGATTGGCCCGTTTTGAAATTGCTAATGATCGCAATTGTGAGAAGTCCAAACCATTGCCCAACGGTCAAGTTACCGGCACACCCAAATACATGTCGCCTGAGCAGGCCCGGGGGCGCCCTACAACGCCCCAAACAGATGTCTTCGGATTGGGTGCAATCCTTTGTGAAATCCTTATCGGTCAGGCACCCTATGAGGGCAACAACTTCCGGCAAGTGCACGAACACGCGATTCGCGCTTCGATGGATGCCGCGATGGAGGGCTTAGACGAAATTGATACCGATAGGGCCCTGGTCCGATTGGCCAAGCGATGCCTGGCACGCCGAATGGAGGATCGACCAGCCTCAGCTGTCGAAGTCGCCAGGGAGGTATTCGCTTACCAGGAAACGGCACTTCAACGAATCGAAAACGACATGAGTCGATTTTTTGAGTTATCCTTGGACTTGTTCTGTATCGCAGGATTCGATGGATATTTCCAACGAATCAATTCCAATTTTTCGAAATTGCTAGGGCATGACAGCTCTGAATTGCTCGCCCGTCCGTTTTTGGATTTTATTCACGAAGACGATCGCCAACCAACGACAGATCGGATGAGCACCTTGAGCGAAGGCAATCCGGTCGTTCGATTTAAAAATCGGTATCGCACCGCCGACAACTCATACGTCACTCTGGAATGGACCGCGAAATCAATCGAGTCAGAATCTATTATTTTTGCGGTCGCGCGAGATGTTTCCAGCGGACCATAATCGCTGATCTTCGGTCAGATGCGTCCCCGTTGACAGAAAAGACCACCACGGTTTAGACCACGCGTGAATGATCCCTCAAGGAAATCTTGTCGCCAGGCAGATCAGCGAAACTTCCACCGCGTATTCCAAAACAAAGCGAGACGCTTTAAAAAATTTCGATCGGCACGATGTTCGATCCGCACAATGTTCGATCCGCACAATGTTCGATCGGCACAATGTTCGATCTTCGACCTCCCATGATTGTCCGGATCGTCGAATGATGGAAATTCGGGAATATCACATTTGCACTTTTATCACTTTTGGAAATGATCATCGACGTGGACCGGATTCTTGAAAATCTGAACGGTTAGAACAGACTCCTGAAAAAGCGAATGCGTGACCGTCATTTGAAATCAACAAATCTCCCAAAACGTTTCTGAACAAATCTGATGAACCTCGAATCATCCTGCAAATTACTTGTCCTCCTGCACGTTCAGTCCGTCAAACGGTTTTAAAAACCGTCGAAAGAAATCGCATGGCAACACAGCGAATAAAATGATCTTCGATACTTTTTTGGTTTTCGTTTTCAAACTTGCATGCCACCATTATGAAGCCAGTCTACCGTTCCCCATTTCAACATGCCCGCTTGCCGTTGACCGAATCGGACATAAAAATCACACGACAGAGCAAAAAAACAACCGACTCGTATACAAAGAATTGACTTGCCGAAATGCAAAAGCTCAAAGTACTATTCCTATGCACTGGAAACTCATGCCGCTCCCAAATGGCTGAAGGGTGGGCCCGAACTTTAAAATCGGAATTGATTGATTCCTATTCGGCAGGAATCGAAAAACATGGTTTAAATCCGAATGCGGTTTCGGTCATGCAAGAAGCGGGCGTTGACATTACATCGCAGGCTTCAAATACCGTGGAAGAATTGGGACCAATCGCATTTGATTTTGTCGTCACAGTCTGTGGTCATGCGAACGAGAACTGCCCAGTGTTTCTGGGCCCCGCACGAGTTGTACATTTTGGTTTTGATGACCCACCAAAACTTGCCAAAACCCTGAACTCGGAATCCGAGATTCTGAATTGCTACCGCCGCGTTCGAGATGAAATAAAAGGCTTTATTGAGACGCTTCCGGAATCGCTTGACAAGGACTCGCCGACAGAAACAAACATTCATTAAGCTCTCTTCTCTCACCACACAATTTGCTTCGAGCGGAAAGCGTTATCGACAGCGGATTCAGTTGTCGGAATCGATCGAGTTTAAACGCAAACACAATTTCAAGAGTCATTTCGCGGGCACAGATATTTTTTGGGAAAACATCAAACATGAAAAAAAACATGAAAATCGGTCCGCTTGACTGCACCGTCGTTGGATCTTTCGAGGAAGAAACCAAGCCAAAACTCGTTGTGCTTCTTTGCCATGGATTTGGCGCGGGCGGTGATGATCTTGTCCCCATCGCAGAGGAGGTGCTGGGCGCATCAGAATCCTGCCGTGACAAAGTCACGTTTATCATGCCGGCAGCGCCGTTAGCGTTAGATTCGTTTGGAGGCTTCGAGGGACGTGCATGGTGGTTGATCAACATGCAGAAACTGGCGGAAATGACAGGGACCAATGACTTTAAGGAACTTCAAAGCGCCGTCCCGCCGGGAATCATTGAAGCCCGAGAGATGCTAAATGAAACACTCATTGAAATATTTTCTACAACCGGATGTTCCTGGAACCAACTGATCATCGGCGGTTTTTCTCAGGGAGCGATGCTGACTGCCGATACGGTTCTGAATTCTACAGAGAATCCGTTGGCATTGATTCAATGGTCCGGGACGCTCATATGTGAAGACCAATGGAAAGAAAAAATAACTGCGCACAAGGGATTGCGAGTGCTTCAGAGCCACGGAGCGATCGACCCTGTCTTGCCCTTCTCTGGAGCGGAAAGCTTGCGAGATCTTTTTGCAAACCACGAATGTGATGTCAACTTTCTGGAGTTCCACGGCGTGCATACGATCCCAATGGATGGCCTCAAATGCTTGAAGGAACTTATGGAAGAAGCCGTTTCTTAAAACCTCACAGTGGCAATGAAGTCCGATTATCGAATGCCACGGTAGACATTCGAACGTTTTGGGTATGGGCGTGCGTCCTCACGAAGCGGTCGCTGTTGATTTGCATTTTGCTGATTCGCGAAACCCCGAACCGTGTTTTGAGGCGTTAGTTGATTTGCCTGAAGTTGATTGCGATTCAACTGTTGAGGCGGCCTGGGAAATATCGACGAACGCTGCGACAAGAGAACTTGATTATTTTGATTTGATGTTGCTTGAATTCGATTGTTATTTGCGGATCCTAAGTTTTGGTTTCCCAAATGCTTAAGCTGCCGAAGTGGCCAAACACTTTGGTACCGGGGTTGGTTTTCCATCTGCGACGGTGCAGTCCGAGCCGGAACCGATTTGTAGTTCCGATGCTGTTGAAACGTGACACCAAAAGGATTTTGCGAAGAGCCAGAATTCGCCGGAGGATTCTGCGGAGGATTCTGCGGAGGCAACGTTGAACGACCATTGGTTTTCGGTATCGCTTCCTGATCCGGTGTGACGGGCTGAAGTGGAGGCAATGCCGGTTGAAGATCATCCTGCGGTGCATGAGGATCATCCCGCGGTGTGTAGGTCGGTCCCAAATGGTTCCGCGATCGACCATCAGTCGTCGGCGAAACGTAGCCTTGCGGGTAACCTCCTTGATAGTGACCATCATTGCCGGCAAAACCTTGCCCTCTTTGATAGCCACCACAATCAATACATCCGAAATTGGCTGGACGCGAGTAACGATCGTTACAACGAAAGCCGTGGGCAGTACGAGCAGTCGAAGCAGTGCCATAAGAATGATATCCAGCTCCCCAACCGGCTCCTAAATACCTTAATAACGACTGAATTTCGTCGGCATTTGACTGAGACATGCCGGAGCTAAGAGTCAATAAAAAAATGAAGACCGAAGTTCTGGATTGGGAGAGAATGGCCATTTGATTGTTCCGGATTGAGGTACACTCGACTTATCGAGTGAAGCTCGTCTGCATCAAAACGAATTCGCCAACAATAGCCGGATCAAATCAAATCACGTTTTGAATACACCGTTTTTTCCGGAGTTCGTTACTTGAATCAAAAGTCTAGAAGTTCCGATTGCATCGATCCAATAAAAATTCAATACCGGCCTAAAAAATCGTTCTAAACCGTCGGCATGATGTAATTCAATTAGTCGACATTGTAGACCCAGTTTCTACTTTTTGGACTTACGGCCAAGTCGATGGCTTTGGAAATAGCCTTCACGTCGTAATCTTTCTTCGTTTTGACACGCAGAATCGGCAACTTTGCATCTTCGAATGCTTTATTCACGAATTTGTCACGCTTAATACGGTCTTCTTTTTCATGCGATGGGTCATCCAACTCAATTGCCACAATGATCTCCAGCGTTTCAGGATCGCAAAAAACAAAATCGATATGTTTGCAGTTAATCTTGTTCTGCCAAGACATTCGGTTCTTGCTGCCGCTTCGGACTTTTAACAGGTCAGCAATTCGAACCTTACCAAAAATAACAAACCGATCCGATGCAGCATTTTTTAAAACGTGAAAGAACTTCAGCTCAGTTTTCGTTGCCAGAGAACTGATTTTCTCATAGGGATACTGAACCGATTTTTTTAGCCAATTTAGGCATAGCAATGCTACGACGACGATAACAACGAGAGCAGGAACAAGCCAATCTGTCGTAGCAAATATCATGTTCCGCTCGCTTGAAAATTTCGACGACTCAGGATCCCATTTGAACTGACGTTAAAC
>CAJQQR010000156.1 GCA_905480545.1 uncultured Pirellulaceae bacterium | reverse complement strand
AGTGCTTCAGCACCGCTGGTCAAAGCCCGAATTTTCGTAGCAATAATCGGTTTTTCGTTGGCACCGGCCTTTTTGGCATGCGTCAGAAGTTTCTGCAATTTTTGACGGCGATGACGACGACGTTTGATTTCTTTTTGACGTTCGCTACAACCCATGTAATTTGTTCCTATCGAATGGGGATCGGTTTTGTTAAATTTAATTAGGATCACGTAAGGTAGTCGATTACCGGAAATGATTCAACTTACACGCGAGGGCTCGCGGAAATAACAGCCAAAACACTTGAGTATCAGCCCAAACATCTGGAAAAAATCATTGTCGGTTACCTATAAAGAACAAACTGCGGACAAAGACATCAAGGGTACATACGCCTTTGTGAGCTTGGGATGCCCGAAAAATACGGTTGATAGCGAGCGGATGCTCGGACTTTTGAAATTGGATGGATATCAATTGGTCGCCGATCCGATCGGTTCGGATTTCGTCGTTGTGAACACGTGTGGGTTTATTGAAGCGGCTCGCAAAGAATCGTACAAAGCGATCGACGAAATGATCGATTTGAAGAAGAAGGGTTCGACCCGTGGCGTCATCGTTTCAGGATGCCTGGCCGAGCGTCAAAAAGAAGAGATGTTGGTGGATCGCCCGGAAATCGATTCTTTAATTGGAGTTTTTGGACGGGAAGAAATCACATCGATTGCAGACCGTCTCGTTGGGAATTTGGAAGAGCAGCGAATTGTCTTTCAGCCTGCCCCGATTCGCGCGTTGCCCGACGAAAATCGATTGCAGATTACGCCAAAGCACTTTGCATATTTAAAAATCTCCGAAGGCTGTGATCGGTTGTGCACCTTTTGTGCGATTCCGAAGATGCGCGGCAAGCATGCGTCCAAGCCGATAGAGCAGATTATTAAAGAGGCTCATGCACTGGCGGCAAATGGTGCACGCGAGTTAATCATTGTCGCCCAAGATACAACTTATTACGGGCGTGATATCTATGGAGAATCGCGGCTGACTGAGTTGTTGTCAAAACTAAACGAAGTCGACGGTATCGATTGGATTCGGTTGATGTATTTTTACCCGATGTACATCGATGAAGCACTCTGTGATGTGATTGCCAAATCGGAAAAGATTTTGCCATACATCGACATGCCGTTGCAGCATATTAACGACGAAATGTTGAAGCGAATGTCACGCCGCGTCAATCGTGAAAACACCGAAAAGACGATACAAATGATGTACGACCGGATTCCGAATCTGGTGATGCGAACGACTTTTATTAGCGGCTTTCCAGGCGAAACGGAAGCGCATGTCGATGAGTTGGCCGATTTTATTGCGGAACAAAAATTTGGGCATGTCGGTGTTTTTACCTATTCTTTTGAGCCCGATACACCTGCGGCGAAGTTGCCCGGTCACATTGATGATGATGTCAAAGCAGCTCGACGCGAAAGGCTGATGGCGGTTCAGCAACAAGTGGTCTTTGATCGAATTGATTCCTTAATTGGAACGCAAGTCGAAGCGATCATTGATCAGCCGATAGAGAATGAAGAAAATGTTTGGCTTGCGAGAACGACTGCTGACGCACCGGACGTTGACGGATTGATTTTCGTGACGGACCCAACCGGAACGGCCCAGCCTGGAGCGATTGTCGATTGCGAGGTCGTCGCATCTCAGGATTATGATCTGGTTGGTGTCGCGATCAGCGAGGCTCGTTGAAAGGGAACGATGCAATGGGCGAAAATCCAAACGACAGCGAGAATGAGCAAACGGCTGATTTAAACGTCATTGTCAATGTTCCCAATACACTCTCGGCAATCCGTTTGGTAATCGCGTTGGTGGTGTGTGGCATGATCGCTGCAGAGGTCTACATGGTTGCTCTGATCCTGTTTATCATTGCAGCAGGGACTGACTGGATCGACGGTTGGTGGGCTCGGAAATACAATCAAGTCACAAAGCTTGGCCGCATCCTAGACCCGTTTTGCGACAAGATATTGATCTGTGGAGCTTTTATCTTGCTGGCCACGAAAATGGATTCTGTCTTCTGGCTTTATTCAGTTTCAGGAGTTGTAGCAGTTGTTGTCGTGGGGAGGGAGTTGTTGGTCACCGCCCTTCGCAGTGCTATTGAAGGATCGGGTGGAGACTTTTCAGCAAAGTATTCAGCCAAGCTGAAGATGCTGTTTCAGTGTCTTGCTGCCGGTGCAGCTCTGCTCTTTTTATACGACCAAAGCCTTGAAGAACCGATTCCCGAATGGTTGATTTGGTTTCTTGGAATCAACGTCTGGTTGACGTTGGTCTTCACGCTGTATTCAGGTTTTCAGTATGTGATCGTGGCGGCGAGGATGCTGAGGCAGAAAAACGTGTCCGAAATTGATTGACCTGTTAGCGGATCGTTTGTGATTGCATTCCTTCAAAACCTCGATTTTGCCGACACGATGATGTTGGTCGTGTTCCCTGCTTTTCCAATCGCATGTTGGTTCATTTACTTGCTATTGATTCTTCGACGGAACAATCCGCTTGTACTTTCCCAACAGCGTGAAGTTCCATGGGGCGTGCTGGATGTATTGATTTTGATTGCGACAATGTGGCTCGCAAAATTGGTAGGGCAGATTGTTGCTGTGTTTTTGATTGCCGCAAGTGAGGGGATCGCCATTGATGCAATTGACTCGACTGTGGCGATGCGGAACGCAAATATTCTTTTGCCTTGTTCGATCGTCTTTTCCATTCTGCAGTTAGGGCTTGCTGTTTTCTTTCTAAAGAGGTTTCATCACGCGACATTTGAGGACTTGGGAATAAATCGAAAATCGCTTGGACGTGATATTGGTGTTGGTCTGGTCGGAAGCTTGATGATCATTCCCGTGATACTGATGATCAACATCATCATTCATATGTTCTTAAGCGAGAAATATGATCACCAAGTCATGGTGTTGATTCGGCATTCAATGATTTTCGCTGGGTTATCAACCGTCGTTGTCGCACCATTGGTTGAGGAGTTTCACTTTCGCATTTTTTTACAGGGTTGGATGCAACGGATTTTTCGAATGGACCCAACGAAGAAGATGCGGGTGATCCAAGGGGATGCTCGGACAGAAAAGATGCTTGTTAAAAAGTTGAAACGCGAATCGGCGGAAAGGGTTCCGATCTGGCCGATATTTTTATGCTCGCTTATTTTCGCGGCGATGCATTCTGGACAGGGCGCTGCACCGTATGCATTATTTGTGTTTTCTGTTTTCCTTGGATTTCTTTACCGCCAAACGCATTCCGTTGTACCCTGTATCGTTGTGCACTTCGTTTTGAATTTATGGAGCTTCGTTGCGTTGATTTACAGTTTGGATTGATGCGATTTCAAACTGGCTTGCCGACGAAATAGACATGTTAAAATTTAAAGACTTTATTCCTGAAATGACGGAAAAACCAGGATGGCTTCGGGAAGGAACGTATGCTTCTTTTGAGGCAGCGGTCGATGCCGCAAACCAATGGCTATCGGTAAATAACGTCAAATTGGTGAACTTGGAGACCGTTGTGCTGCCCAATCTTTGGAGCCGTTTTGAAGAGGGGTCGACGGACTCATCGATTGGAACCAGCGGTGATTCACCCAGTCGCTGGAATCAGTTTCTCCGATGTTGGTACACCGAAGAGGATTAAGTCGAGAGTGTCGGCGTCGATTAAGCCGATTTGGCGTAACGTTTAACCCGAATCGCATCTAGTTCTTGTTGAAGTACTTCCGCGGCGAGGGATGTGTAATCGACTGCTCCATTGGATTGGGGAGCGTAATCGAAAACGGACTGCCCAAAGCTGGGGGCCTCGGCCAATCGAATATTTCGGCGTATCATCGTTTCGAAATTGGTTGCATCTTTCCAAACGTTGTTCGAAATGCGTTGATCGGTAAAGAACTCCTTCACATCGGCAGAAACTTCGGCGGCCAATTTCGTTCCCGAATCGTAGAGGCAGAAAACGATTCCCGTTAAACGCAGGCCAGGGTTTAATCGCTTGCCAACCAAGTCAATTGTCTTTAGAAGTTTGCTCAAACCATGCAGCGCGAGGAAGTGAGGCTGTAGTGGCAAAAAAACCTCTGTCGCAGCTGTTAGTGCATTTAACGTCAGCACACCGAGTGACGGTGGGCAATCAAAAATGATGTAATCAAACTCCTCAGTATCTTCCTGGATTTTGTCCCGAAGTATGATCTCTCGGCCAACTTCGGTTGCTAATTCCATTTCGGCTGCAGCCAAATCAATGTGGGACGGAACGATGTAGAGTCCTTCGGCGACTTTTGTGCGGACCTGTTCGAGCGGCGTATCATCGGTCAACACCGAGTAGACCGAATGGTCCGAATTTTCCAGAGAAACTCCCAAATGCAGCGACGCATGCGCCTGAGGATCCAAATCAATTACACAGACCGTTTTTCCCGCAGCCGACAATGCGGCGCTTAAATTGACTGCCGTTGTCGTTTTTCCAACGCCACCTTTTTGGTTTATTACTGCAATGGATCGCACGGTATTCTTCCTGAATATGATCGATAAAGAGGCATCGAGCGTCGCGATTGTTTTCCACGACTCATTGATGGTGACGCGACTTTAGTGAAACTTGCGTTTTCGGTCAAGAAAAGACGGGCGATTTTATCTCAACAAGAATCGGAATAAACTTCAGCAGGAAAATCTGTCACCCCACCCGTGGCGACTGATTAGACTTGAAAGACCGAGCCGAGTTCAAATTCGGTCAAATGAACTATATTTATTCCAGTCTAGCTTCCTTGTCGCTAGCAATTGTGATTGACGATTTCATTTAAAGAAAATAAAACGCAGACATGAGAGTCATTATTGAAAAAGACGCGCAGGCTGCTAGCGAACGTGCAGCGAAGTTGATTGCTGATTCGCTTGTAACCAAGCCGGATTTTGTATTGGGTCTGGCAACCGGTAGCACGCCGCTTGGGATTTACGAAGCACTTATTCGTAAGCACAACGACGGCAAACTCGATTTTTCGAACGTAACGTCATTCAATTTGGATGAATATGTTGGGTTGGGGCCCGCGGACCCCAATAGCTACCGATATTTTATGCAGGAAAGTTTATTTAATCATATTAACATTCCGCCGGAAAATACGAACGTTCCAGATGGTCGAGCACTCGATTTTGCGACTTACTGTCAGCAGTATGAACGCAAGATCGTGGAAGCAGGTGGAATCGATTTGCAATTGCTCGGGATTGGCAGGGACGGTCATATCGCATTCAACGAACCCGGGTCATCGTTAGGGAGTCGTACTCGCTTGAAAACCTTAACAAGCGAGACCATTCGCGATAACTCGCGATTTTTTGGTGGGATTGAAAATGTACCGCGTCTTGCAATTACGATGGGAGTCGGCACTATTCTGGAAACGCGTAAATGCTTGCTGGTCGCCTTTGGTGAAAATAAAGCTCATGCGATTTCTCAAGCCATCGAGGGCGCTGTGACGGCACAAGTAACAGCCTCTGCTCTGCAGCTTCACCCAGATGTTACGGTGGTAATTGATGAAGATGCTGGAAGGCACCTCAAGCGAAAATCTTATTACGCGGAGGTCGAAGAGAGTCATCGACTGTTAGAGTCAAATTGAAAGGCTGCTGTTATCGAAACGGTGTCGGTCGGCTTGTGCCCGTTTGCTACCATTTGAAACTTAGCCCAACTAGAACCATGGAATTCAACCCGGTATCATTGGGTGTCGGTTTCGCTCCGCCGATCTAAATGAAGTGAATCGCAATGATTCGCTTGTCCTGCAACGTTTCAAAATATTCTACTTCAAGTTCCTAATGCGACAAATTGGAAAAGTCCCCGACGAAGAATCGGCAAAAAAACTGGTTGCGTTTCTGCTCGTCAATGAAATCGACTCGGTCGCAAATCAAGGGAAAGAGTGCTGGGAGATTTGGAGTCGGGACGAAGATGATTTGGCTGACGCCAGGTCATATTTGGCAGATTTTAACCAGTCACCAGATGACCATAAATACACCGATGCGCTTCACGAGGCGACCGAATTGGCCAAGGCGGAAGTTGCTCGACAACAAAAAGCAAATCAGAATGTTGTCGTGATGAACAGTCGTTGGTCGAAACACGCGAGGCAACGAAAGCCGCTGGTTTTTTCAATGATCATCATCACGATTGCCGTTTTTATGACGACTAACGGTTGGCGGTTTAGTACGTTTGGTGAATCAAATGAAAGGCCAGCGGTAACCGAAGCATTGAAAGCACTGCTTTTCGTGAATCCGGACTCGGCTGAAACCGCGGTCGTGAACTATGTTAACGAGCGCTTGGTCGAAGAGGCAGCCGCTGACGAAAATCTCGATAAAGAACAGATTGATCGGTTGACCGACCGCTTTCTCTCCGAAGCTCAAAACGATCTCGCTATTAAGTTGCAAGACATCCGAAAAGGACAGTTCTGGCGTGTTTTTACGCCAATGTTTATCCATTTTGGTATCCTTCACATTCTTTTCAACATGTATTGGTTGAATTCGCTAGGTGGCCAAGTCGAGCACATCTACGGAACAACAAGATTGGGGCTGTTTGTTCTGGCTGCAGCTGCTGTTTCTGGTTTGATTCAATCGTTGATGCCCTACCAATGGCAAGGCACGGCGGCAACCAGTATGGGTGGTGGGATGTCCGGCGTGAATTATGCGTTGGTCGGATTGGTTTGGATGAAGACGCTCTATGCGCCGTCGAAGGGTTTCTTTCTGAATCCATCAACCATCTTTATTCTTGTACTGTGGATGTTTGTTGGGATTGTGAGCAGCGATTCATTACCAATTGCAAACTGGGCCCACGGTGGTGGGTTGGTATTCGGGTTGGTTGTCGGGTATTTTCCAGAATTTTTTAAGTCTTCGTCGCGAGGGAGCTAACCCTCACTTTTTAATATCGAAGTATTTTCAAATCGGACCATTTTGATCAAGCAAACAAGCGTCTTCGTTCGTCTGGGCGAACAGAGTTACGAAATCGAAATCGGAATCGGCAATCTTGCTTCGATTGGCTCGCCGATTCAAAAGCTGAATCCGTCAAAGCTGTTTTTAATCTATGACGAGAATGTGGTCATGCATTTTCAAGTGGTTCAAGAACTCCTTTGCGAAATCATCAGCGAAGTCCACTCGCATAAAGTTGCGTCGGGCGAAGCATCAAAGTGTATTGGCGTTGCAAATGAACTTTGGGATTTTCTTTCGCGTCACCAAGCGGATCGGAATTCAATGGTGGTTGCGATTGGCGGTGGGGTCGTTGGTGATTTGGCTGGGTTTGTTGCTGCGACCTACGCGCGTGGCGTTCCGTTTTTTCAGATTCCGACCACCTTGCTTTCGCATGTCGATAGCAGTGTTGGCGGGAAAACCGGGGTCAATTTGCCCTCAGCGAAAAACATGGTGGGCGCTTTTTGGCAGCCCGCCGGGGTTCTAATTGACACCCAGACGCTATCGACGCTTGAAGATCGGGAGTACGTGTCGGGCCTGGCTGAAGTTATCAAATACGGTTTGATTATGGACGAACCATTTTTTGAGAAACTGGAGGCAAACGTAGCTGGATTGAAGCATCGCGATGCGGATTTACTCGTGGATGTGATCGCACATTGCTGCCGGCTTAAGGCCAATGTTGTTGAAGAAGACGAAAAGGAAACTCTTGGCCGTCGCGCCATCTTGAACTACGGACATACGTTTGCGCATGCGTTCGAGTCGGTGTTGGGTTACGGCACTTATTTGCATGGCGAAGCGGTTGCTGTCGGAATGCTTTGTGCCGGATCTCTTGCAAAGAAAATGGGGCGAGTGAATCAGGCGTTCTGTGACCGACAAGAAGAATTGGTCCGCAAGGTTGGGTTGCCGGTCAAGGTGGATCGCACGGACATTCAGCCATTAATTGATGTTATGAAACGTGATAAGAAGAACGTCAGCAATCGGATTCGGTTTATTCTTCCTACTGGAATTGGTAGCGTTGAGTTGGTGGACGCACCCATCAAAAAAGAACTCATTGAATCCGTTTTCAATGAGTTCTTTGAATAAAGAGTGTTATCTCTCGGAGGCGTGTTAGCGTATTTTCCCGCCGGCGAATGCCCGCAAACCTGTCGCACCGCCTTGGCTTACTGGTGAAAAAAACACTGGCGAGAAAAACACTGGTGAGACAAGCATTAGTGAGAAATCGCTGTGACCGACTTGCTGGGACTGAATCGCTGCCAAAAAGGGCGTGCCGGTACCACGAAGATCACGGCTAAACCGACTCGTGATCGTGAAGAAACGGTTCCATTGTTTTTGTGTTGCGTTCGATGGCCAAGACGGTGGTCTTCTGCCGAATGCCGTCTTCACTGCTGGCCACGATGGGAAGCACTTGACGCTTATCGGGCATGCTCAGTCGAACGGCGAACGATCCGTCTTCACGCAATGAAACTGGTTCGCCGGCAACGGTGACTCTCGAATTCGGATCGGTTGCCCCGAACACAACCATCTCAGCATCCACCTCAAACTGAAATCGTGATTGATTTGGCATCGCGCTTTCTGCACCACTACCGAAGCGGTTTGAATTCGCATTTCCAATGGGTCGTTGCAATCGTTCCTCAAGAACTTCGCGGACCTCTTGGATAGAATCGTCTTCGTGGTATCCGCCACTGAGTGCGTAGACTTTCTCGCAATTTGCTGCTAGGTCACTCCAGTTTTCATCGTTTTCGTTATTGGCACCTGGGCGCGGCGTTGTGACTTTGTTGCTTCTTGCGACAGGAAAGAATTTTCCATTGGCCGTTTTGTAGCCAATGCAAACGCGAAACGTCTTGGGCGATTGAGCAACGTCGATGTACCAGTTAGAAACACCGCCGTGAATTTCTATGTCACGTTCTACGCTTTCACTCGTGCTGGTCGTGGTCGAGCTTTCGATAAGATAGACTCGCAGCACGGGGGTGGCAGCATGCCAGTTTTCGGCCATTGCAACTTTGACCCGGTCGATCGCTTGTCGCGAAATTTGCCAATGTGCATGTAGCCAAAATGGATCACGCACCATCAATACCAATCGGTCCTTGGCACTGCCGCTATCAGCTTGTGAATTGGACCGGGCCAGGTCGCGAAGCCTTTCTCGTTCCTCGATTTCACGCCGAATTTTGCGAGCAATCCGTGGATTCTGAACAGTTGGTTCTTTCTGCTTCGGTTTTCGTCCGCGATTGGATTTGGGCTTTGGAGCGGCTTCGGCTTTTGCGTGTACGGTGACGCGCTTGGCAGGTGTTTTCTTGGTTGATTCGGCGGGCTTGGTTGCTTTTTTCTTTGTTAACTTCAGCAATGCTTTTAT